>CAZIQP010000161.1:0-8087 GCA_964541315.1 uncultured Opitutaceae bacterium | reverse complement strand
CCATCGTCGCACCTGACGTATTGGAAAACCCGGCCTCATGGTGCATGAGGATGACACCACATCCGGCCCGGGCCGCGATTTCCGCCAGCTCGGGATTCCGCTGGAATCCATAAATGTCGTTGAGGACGTCAGCCCCTGCAGCCAGCGCGGATCGCGCAACAGCGGGCTTGTAGGTGTCGATGGAAAGCGGAACACCGAGTCTTCCCACCAGCGCCTCAATCACCGGCACGACGCGGACGATTTCCTCCTCGGCAGAAACTTCAGTGTGACCTGGGCGGGTGGATTGCCCACCGATGTCGATCATCGCGGCGCCATCAACAACCAGTTGCTTCGCGTGGGCAAGCGCGACCTCCAGCGACTGATGCCGACCGCCATCGTAGAAGGAATCGGGAGTGACGTTCAAAATTCCCACCATTTTGGGTCGTCCATCCAGCGCCAGACTGCGGTCCCGAAACCGAAAAGTTCGCGGCACCGCGATCGAGGCATGAGTGATGGAGACCGAAGGAGACATCGGGAAGTCAGTACGGACATCAACCCCAGCGGTCAAAGCCGAACCTTCAGACGCAGAATCGCTCTGACGAGCCGTCCGGGAAAGTTACGCCGCCGCGTTTTACTTCGCTCCGCCATACTCGGTCGATCAAATATCAGGTCCAAACGGGTCAAAATCAGGAAGGGACCACATGTTGAAAATTGACAGACTGTGCTCGGAGATCGTTCGGCTGACGGGTTTGTCAATATTCAACATGACCCATGTCAACTTCCGATCGCCATGGCCGGCGTATTAATCATAGCACAAAGTGCGAGAGCGACCTACAAAATCCATCCATTCCCGGAAAAAGACTTTCCGCTGAAACGTTCATCTTTCCGAGTTCTCGAAAGCCTGTATTCCTTGCTGACTTCGAGAAAACTAATTTTGTGATCACTTTATTAGGAATCCGGTAATCAGGTGGATCTGAATCGTCAAACTCGCTGCAATTGCCGATTAGGTTTTCCAGGAAACTACAGTTAAGCTCTACGGGCATCAGAAATAGTCCCTGCTGTATTCCCAACCTTTCTATCTGTTGTTCTGGCTCTATCATCAAGACTCTTGAATCGAGTCGATTTCTTTCTCCACCGCCTCCTTTGAATTTACTATGCAATTCATTCAAAATTTCATTACCACGACGATACTGTGCCGCAAGCTGCTCGCCTCGTAACGCATGATTCCAGTTATTGCTTCCCGTCGATTTTGTACTGCCAAGTCGCAACCAAGCATCATCAACAACCCATACAACCGACTCGGTATCGGGTTGGGCAGCACAAAATGCGAAGAAGCACGCGATATAAAATGAGTATGTGAAATCTAGAAGTCGGGTTGGAGCGCCGTGATGCTGCATTAATATCAAATGACCAAGCCGATCTTCCTTCTTGGGCATAGTCTCAACATAGAGGTGCCCTCGCCTCCTGAATTCATCTATCAGGTATGCTTCCGACGACAGCCAACTTTCTGTCTTTTCGAGGCGCTTAAGCTCGCGAATAAACGACGGGGTTAAGTCCCACTTAGAGTTCGTCTGACCGCGAAAAACAGCAAGAGAGCGATAAACGTCTTGTCGTCGAAGAGCTTCGTCCCACTTCTCGATCCGAACCGTATTGACACGACTGTCGTCTGAAATAGCGCCCATTGAGATTTTGTCCTTTGCCGAGACGTTACCAGTCAGCCGACGACCGGCGAGCGCAAACAAAACTCTTCCGAACTGAAACTGAATCTTGAGCGTGGAGCGCCATGTGCGATTTAGACCGTATGAATGTCGTTGGCTGGGGTGGTTAGACATCCTTCGAATAGACCCCATACGCATTCTTCTCAAACACGGGATGCATCTCTTTGGGAAACCATCTTTCGAACGGGACGACTCCGCGAAGGTGCAGGGCAATTCCTTGAAGCAAGCCAGGCCACCGGGGATCGCGCTCGGTAAACTCGACGGGAAACATATCGGCCGGAACGCGAAGCCATATGACGGCGTATCCCGAGCGCTCATCATTGCGATGAAACGCCCCGATGTTTTGAATCTGATCCCATGGGATGACCCGCTCAGGTTGGCCCGATACAAAACACGAAAGCCCTTCGCTTCCGGCGGAGCTGAACAGATGCGTGGCCATCGTTGTTTTTGCCTAACGGAGAAAACCGGGCCACCGCCGATCTGCGACGCGAACCGCGCCAATGGCGGGCAGCCCCGGCGGCTTGCCAGGCGGAATATTCAATCTCGCAATTTTTGCAGCCGAAAAACGGTCAGCGCGATACCAGCAAGCGCGAAAACACCGCCAAGAACCATATCGCCGCGCGCGAACTGCCGATACGCCATCACAACCCAGAAGATGGCCAGTACTATGATAACTCCGTATTTCATATAATCATCCCATGTTTGGTTTTTGTTTTTAATCAATTGGCTCCGAAAAAATCCAAATGCCCACGCCATCCATCGATTGTGATCAGACACGATGGGGGCGCAGCCCCGTCGTTGTCTGTGATGCACTTATTAGCCCTTTTCTTCACGGCGAAATCTAAGCGAAGAGTAGTGAATGAGCCAATAAGCCAACGACGGCAAATATCCGCCCGCGAATAGAACCACAAAAAACCAAGTCCACGGGCCAACAAGAAATAGTCCTGACCTCCGGTCTATACTTGTGGCGTCATTCTTGACCGCGAAAGCCAGCACAAGAATGACGAGGCATTGAAGCGCGAGAAAGACTGCGAAAAGCCACGGAATTCCGAACAAGCCAGGCAATCCATTGAGCGTAAAGTTCATGTTTTCTTTTTGGCAACGTTAAGATGAACCACCTCGGCTTGGCGAGGATAGTTCTGTTGATTGGTTGACCCCGCTTGCTCGAATGCGCCGCACTCGAAACTGCTTGTTAATTAGTTCAGCGAATATTTTTTCGTACTTCGCATCCTGATCGCCCTCGTGATTGATCGAATTTTCTACCCAGGCAACTTGGTCTCCAATACGTATCTCTGCTAACATGACCTCCATTGTTTCCGGATAAAACTTATCGTTGTACGTATATCCGGCAGGGTATGAATAAAACAGGACATCCCAAGGAGCGATGTGCGCCAACCGCTGGTTGGCGATGTGCTTGGGCTCGCCTGTGGCGGATTTCATTCGCGCTATTTCCGAATCATTCATTATCGCGATCCCCGTGCCGCTTCCCTTGGCCTTCCAGAATCCAAGACGCACCCCGTAGGTTGATTCCGGGGAGTAGTCGTGATTCATGAAAACGATACAGATATCCGACAGATCTTTTCTATATTCCCCTGGAGCCCTTCGCACGTCTATCGCAAATCCGCCGTCAGGAGAATACACTGAATAGTGATGCAATCGGTGGAAAATCTTAGAACCGTGGTTCTCGGCGACGAACGCAGCACACCCGGTGAGCCAAAAAACGGCCGATACGCTTAGAATTCGAACGAGAAACGGATTCCAGAATTTCATCAGCTAGATCAACGCCATCAGTCAGCCATGCGCGAAGCGCGTTGCGCTGTGCTGCTCTGGATGGGCTTTCTTCATTCTTTCTTATTTCCGAAATGGTCGTCGAACCCTTGCGGCAACTCACTCAACGGATGCGAGCGATCAAAATACTTCGAATCATGCCCTTGAAACACAATCGCACCGAGCTTCATCTCGACATCATACTCACCAAGGGCCTCGTCCAAAAACAAGTAACCCATCTGCCCAAAGTCTGCCTTCAGTTCTTCTGTGTATCCGTCGAGAAATATCATGACACCGACTTTTTGAGGATTCTCATCTCGAAAGAGAAGGTAACGAACATCTTTGGCTCGGATCTTCTTGCCTGAAAACTCCAGGTCATTGATTGGCGTGCGCCGTGAGCGAAACTTCACAATAACCCACTTTTCCATTTTCGGAGCGGACGAATAGAGCGCTTCGACGGATGGGAACGCTTTCTTGATGCCACCAGCGCTGATCACGAACTCTCGCTTCCCGTCGCTTCGAACTGGACCAAACTCGAATGTGAGGTCGGCATCGACCTTCTTCATAGCGGACGACAGATCATCAAATACGTGCTCCTGATCTTTTTCGAACGAATACACCCGACCTTCGTTCTTCTGAAACCAACGCCAGAATGACTCTGCTTTTGTGTCCGCAGCGAACAGTGGAATATTGAAGATGCCCATAAATAAAAGTGCGAAGAGGTATTTCATCTTTGTTTGCCGAGATCATCACTTCAGATCAGCAACGCCCGGCGAGCGGGCAGACTGTCTTTTCTTGTCGCGCCGACGGCTCGGCGAAGGCGGATAAAATACAGGGCCATGTGCGGCGTGAACATGATCGACGATTCAGGTGAGATCAAGGGCGTTCGCTGTGGCTGATTTGATCGGCTCTGCTCTTTTCATCGGTGCGTCCAGAACAACCAGCAGAGGACAGAAAATGAAAACACCGCGACAATATAGCTTGTACCGACAATCAACCAAAATGTCCTTGGCTCGGTGCTTCTCTTAAACTCAGCGCGACCGCGGCCATAAGCCACGCCCCGACGATGCTGCCAGATGGCCAAGAGTGCGAACGCAACGCCAACGAACGCGATGTACAATGCTCTTGAAGTGATATCGTCCATCTTCTTCCGCTTCAGATCAGCCACGCCCGCCGAGCGGGCAAGCCGAACTTTTAAAATACTGGGCCATGTGGAGCGTGAACATGGTCGGCGAATTACAGGACATCAAGGGCATTGCGCTGTGGCTGACTGGTTGAACCAAGCCGCTGCGCGGCGCACGGGGGCGGGGCTGGTGGGGTGAGGCGGGCGCACGTGGGGACGGTGGTGGTTGCTCGCCGCGGTGGCAAGGCTTGAGGGCATGGCTATATCAAAATCCACCCGTCAAGTATCCACGCACGCGTCGACCCGCAAGGGCGGCGCGCGCGCTGTTCGTGTTCCCGATAGCGAGACGCTCGTGCGTTTCGCCGAGACGCTCAAGCTTCGCTCCCTCGCCCGCGCGACGCAGGACGAGTATCTGCGCTTCGTGCGCAAGCTGGCCGCGCAGCACGGGGGCGATCCGTCCGGCCTCGACGAAGCGCAGGTGCGCGCCCACCTGCTGCACCTCAAGGAGGCGCGGCATTATTCGCCCTCGTCGATGCGCACGGCGGTGGCGGCGATGCGCGCCTTCTTCGGCCGGCATCTGGGCCGCGACTGGAAACTCTTCGACCTCGTCCGTTCGCCGTCGGCGAAGAAGCTGCCGGTGGTGCTGACGCGCGAGGAGGTGGCGCGGTTCTTCAGTGTGCTGCGCGAGCCGCGGTTCAAGACCGTCTTCCGGCTGATCTACGCCTGCGGGCTGCGGATCGGCGAGGCGGCGCGGCTGGAGGTGCGCGACCTGCGGGAGCCGGGGCGCCTGCACCTGCGCGAGACCAAGGGCAACAAGGAGCGCTACGTGCCGTTGCCGGAAGCGATGCGCGAGGAGTTGCGCGCGTGGTGGAAGACGCACCGGCATCCGAAGTGGATCTTTCCGGGAGTCGGCCGCGGTTGGAAGGATCAGTCGATCAACTCGGGGCCGGCCCGCACCGCGGCTCTGGCGAAGCTGGCGCATGCGGTCGAGCCGATGGGCGTGGGCTCGATCGGGCATTGCCTGCGGTTGGCGCGGGCGGAGGCGCGCCTGCCGCAGGGCATGGTCGTCCATACGCTGCGCCATTCGTACGCGACGCACCTCTTGGACGCGGGCGTTAACATCCGGTTGATCTCGGCGTACCTCGGGCACAGTTCGCTCGAAACGACGATGATCTACCTGCACCTGACCGCGGTCAACGAGAGCCACGCCCGCGCGGCGGTGGCGCGGTTGCTCGATCCGCACGGGTAACCGCGGACGCGTTTCCCGTTTGTCCGTCCCCGCTGATTGGCTGGGTCGCCAGCCGGGGCCGCTGCGCGCGTCACCGGCGCAGCGGCGCGCGCTCCTCGCGATCCAACGCTGCCGCACGCCCACCCTGGGCGGGCACGTGTATCGCTGCACGGATTGCGCGGAGATGTCGTTCGGGTATCACAGTTGTCACCACCGCGCGTGCCCGCGCTGCGGGGGCGCGGACACCGCAGCGTGGACGGCCAAGCAGGAGGCGCGGCTGTTGCCGGTGGATTATTTTCTGGTGACGTTCACCGTGCCGCAGGAACTGCGGGGCGCGTTCGCGTGGCGGCCGGAACTGATGCACGCGCTGTTGTTTCGCGAGAGCGCGGCGACGTTGCAGGAGGTGGCGGCGGTGCCGCGCTTGCTCGGTGGCGAGCTGGGCTTCGTCGGCGTGCTGCACACCTGGGGCCGGCAACTCCAGCATCATCCGCATGTGCACTACATCGTGCCCGGGGGCGGGCTGAGCCTCGACACCGGAAAGTGGATCGCCGCGCGCCAGCGCGACTGGCTCTTGCCCGTCGCGAAACTCGCCGCGGTGTTCCGGCGGCGGATGGAGGCGGCGATGCGCGCCGAAGCGCCGGCGCTACACGCTTCCCTTCCGGCCGGGGTGTGGCGGGGCCATTGGGTCGTGCATTCCTTGCCGGCCGGTACGGGCGCAAGCGTCGTGAAGTATCTCGCCCGTTACGTCGGGCGCACCGCGATCAGCGACGAGCGCATCGTGCGCGCGACGGACGAGAGCGTGACGTTCAACTACACCGACTCCGCCACGCAGGAACGGAAGCAAATGACGCTGACGGCCGCGGAGTTTTTGCGCCGTTACCTGCAACACGTGCCGCCCGCCGGGCAACACCGCGTGCGCTACTTCGGCTGGTTGCATCCCTCGGCGAAGCGGCGGCGGATGAAGGTGGAGACGCTGCTGCAAAAACCGATTGCCGTCGCCGAGCCGCCGCCGGAGCCCGTTCAATGGCACCTGCGCTGCCCGCACTGCGAGCGCTTCGCGCTCGTGCGTATCGGCTCATTGCCGCGGCAGGCTCGGGCCCCGCCCGCCCTGAGCCGGTCGAACGGGCCAATCTGTACCCGATGAACCGCCACGAATCCGCCGTTCCCTCCCACTCGCGCCGCGCCACGCGCGCCGCCAGCGGGAGCCTTGCGCCCACGCGAAGAAAACGCCGGCAACGACGCTCACCGCGACGAAAAACTCTTCGCTCCTACCGCGTGATCTACCCCCGCAGCTCTCGTCCCCGCCACGACGGCCGGAATTTTGGCCGCATGGCGAGCTGCGCCGTCACCGTGCACCCAACACAAAACGCATAAGCGAGCGCGAACCTTTTGCCCTCACCCGACGGGCTTGTTCAACCGGGGTCCCGCTGCGCGCTCCGGCGCAGCAGAACCCTCAAAGATCGGCGCGTTCTTCATCGGGCGATAGGCTTGCGAGTCCAACTTTCACCTATCGCAACACGGGACGCTTCCCAGCCGCTCGGAAGCGTAGCGAGATCTTTGATCGTCGGGTCTAGACTCACAATCTCTTCCAGTGAAAGTATCTTCACGTTCTTCTCTTCCACGGAATGACCGAGAGCATGAAACTCCCATGCACCATCTTCTTCATGGTGGTAAGCGTGAGTAATGACCGCTTCGCCTCGCATGATCGCCGGAACGGTGAATACAGCGACGTTCTTTGGGTCCGCGAATGGCCAATCGGTATCGCTGATTGTATTGCCCATCGTTACCAGTCAGCCGGCGACCGGCGAGCGCAAACAGGACCCTTCCGAACTGAAACTGAATCTTGAGCGTGGAGCGCCATGTGCGATTTAGTCCGTATGAAGGTCGTTGGCTGTAGTGGACGGCGTCTGGAAACGTGCCGCAATCTCGCGCTCTGCTCGAATGAGAAGCTGCTGGATGCTCGCGGAATCTTCCGCTGCAGGCACCAGCTCTGGACGATCCCAATACTCAACATCCGCGGCACTTCGTCGGAATCGTGAGATGGTGAAAGAACCATTGCCTTCGTAAAAGACCTCTAGCTTCGCTTCTTCTTTCTGCACGGCCAAGCACCAACAACCCGGCTGCTCGTAACGCGCCTCGAGGATTTCGACCCCGCTAGCTTCCAGCCGCGCCACAGTGGCAGTGAGTGCCTCAAGATATTCGCGAGCGTTCATCTTTGCCGATCAGTGTTATTCAGCCACGGGCAAAAGCCACAGTTTTTACTTCCATGAAA
>CAZIQP010000160.1:0-8224 GCA_964541315.1 uncultured Opitutaceae bacterium | reverse complement strand
GTCGTCCGCGGTCTGGCCTACTACACGGGTTTTGTTTTTGAGGCTTTCGATCGGAAGGGCGATCTGCGGGCTCTCGCCGGTGGCGGACGCTACAACGACCTGATCAAAAAACTCGGTTATGCCGATCTGCCGGCAGTGGGTTTTGCCATTGGCGATGTCACGACCGGCCTTCTGCTTGAGCAACGCGGGCTGACGCCGACATTTGTCAGTGCGCCGGATATCTATGTGGTGTTGGGCGGTGAGGCGGAGCGCAAAGCGGCCTTTGCCGACATTCACGCTTTGCGATCGGCCGGCTGGCGGGTCGATTACCCGTTCAAGGATTCCGCTTTTGGCAAACAGTTCAAGGCTGCGGCTGAATCAGGGGCGAAGTTGGCGCTCATTTATGGTGCGGACGAACTGGCCAAGGGTGTCGTCAAGATCCGCGATATGGCCGATCGTTCCGAGCGGGAAGTGCCGCGTGATCAGTTGCAGTCGGCGGTGCGCGATTTTCTCTCGGGGCACTGATAGATCATGAGACATTATTCGGGCAGTGATCCGGATAAGTTCCAATGGGCGGAGATGTGGGCGGTGGCCAAACGCATTCTGCTGTTTTTGAGTGGGGTGTATCTTTTGCTTACGGTGGGCGTTCATTTTCTTGCGCTGGATCGGCTTTTCCCGATGGCACCGGTCCGATATAAACTTACGTCTGAGTATGTGCAATTGACCGCGTCGGACGGAGTAAAAATCATTGGACGCCATTGGGCCAATCCAGGGGCGAAATTCACGCTCTTGTATTTGCACGGGAATTTTGAGGATCTTGGCAGAGTGGGCGAATATGTGCCGGCTTTCCTTCGGGCGGGCTACGCCGTATTTTCGATGGATTATCGGAATTATGGCCAGAGTGGCGGCAAACCCACAGAGATGAATACCTGTGCGGATGTGCGGCTGGCCTACGAGTACATGCGGAAACAATTGGGCGTGCCGGCAGACAGGATCATAATCTGGGGCTACTCGGTGGGGAGCGGTCCCGCGGTTGAACTGGCGCTGCATCAGCCGGCGGCCGGTATTGTTTTGCAAGGAGCCTTTGTCAGTGTCTATCGCACCATGACAGGCATCCCGCTCTTCCTCGGGGATAAATTTGTCAACCTGAACAAAGTTCCGCAGCTAAGTATGCCTGTCTTCTTAATTCATGGCATGGACGACACCACCGTCCCACTCTGGCATGCGCAAGCACTGTATGCCGCTACCAACGCCAGAAAAGCCAGTCTGTTCATCCCCGGTGGACAGCACGGCGGACTGGCCGATTACGCCGGCTCGGTTTACTGGGAAGAGCTTAAAAAATTTACCGATTCCCTGTGAGTAGCCGAGTCGGGTGCTCCTGCATTAAGTTGCTACACCAAGTAGCCCGGGCCAAAGGCACCCGGAAGCAAAGTGCCGATGGAAACATCAATCCCGGTTTTGGCTGTCGCAGATCGAAATCACGCGGGCTTCGGGCCCAAATTCATGGATGACCTGCCGGCACGCTCCGCACGGCGTGGTCGCGGTCTTGGTTGGGGTGTAGAGCACGAGGCATTTCAGCCGAACCGGTTTTTTGCGCGAAACGATCGCATGGGAGATCGCGGTGCGCGCCGCGCAATTTGAGGTATCCGCTTGTAGGTCCGGCCATCGCGCGGTGTTTCATCCAACGCCAGAGTGTTTTTGGGCGTAGCCTTGCACGGTCTCAGACCCGGCGTGATTCCATCGGGAAGGATGGGGTAGCAAGACGGTATTCCCAGGGTACGACGGTTTCGGCCAGAGAAATGCATTACGCCAGCCGGGGATTTTTAAAGTAGATATGTTCAGATACTGGCGGGTACTTCTCCTCATATTGAGTGGTCGGCTCACCAGGTGGAAACTTTGTGGCGCCAGATACGTCGTTGATGAAGACCGAAACATCTTATGCTCATTCAGCTCATAGATTTCATGCTGGCGATCGGAGCGGTGATCGCGGCCATCTCGGTGGGTGGAGTTTGCCTGGTTGGTTTGTTGGTATGGATGGGCGGTTGGAGTTGGAAGACGCCCAAACAGGCAAAGTAACCTCCTCTGTCCTTGGCGAAGCGGCGCAAAACCGTTTGGCTGCGTGCATGGATGTTAATGATCAACTGGCCCGACACCTTGGAAAAACTCCCGACACGGCGAACGCAGCCTTCGTTGCCGCCAATGCCACCGTGTTGGGTGATGTGCGACTGGGAGCACTGAGCAGCGTGTGGTACGGCTGCGTCCTGCGCGGCGATATCAATTCGATCGAAATAGGGGAGGGCAGCAACATCCAGGATCTGACCATGGTGCACTTGGCGGATGATTACGGGGTGAAGATCGGAAAATATTGCACGATTGGTCACACCGCGATCATCCACGCGTGCGAGATCGGGGATGAATGCCTGATCGGCATGGGCGCAACCATCCTCGATGGGGCGAAGATTGGCGATCACTGCATCGTGGGTGCCAATTCGCTGGTGACACAGCGCTTCGTGGCGCCGCCGGGCTCGATGATTTTGGGTTCACCGGCCAAGGTGGTGCGTGCACTTACCGAAAAGGAGCTGAACGGCCTGCGACCGTGGGCGGAGAAATATGTCAACGTGGCCAAGGCCCACGCCGCGCTCGGCAAATGATGGGCGCTTCGGCGGCGGATTGCGTGGTGGTTGTCGGATCAGGTTGTCGCGGGTGGCTCGGCGGATGTGCCAGCGGTTGAAGTGCTGCGGCCACGGATCCAGTTGAAGAACTTTTTAATCGATCCGGCCAGGGCGATGAGGCCGAGAATGATGAATTTTTTCAGAGCGAGAAGGCCGAGCCAAAGGCCTTTG
The DNA here is from genome assembly GCA_964541315.1 of uncultured Opitutaceae bacterium. Classification (GTDB taxonomy): domain Bacteria; phylum Verrucomicrobiota; class Verrucomicrobiia; order Opitutales; family Opitutaceae; genus Didemnitutus. The sequence continues at coordinate 5,402 of CAZIQP010000160.1, read as the reverse complement.
AATAATCCGGCCTTGGCGGCGATACCGCCGGCAACGAGCGCGGCCAGACCATAGGTGGCGGTTTTGTCGGTGCTGGAGTTGTAGTCGGCATAACGCTGGCCTTCCATGAAGTTGACCATGCCGAGCAAGGTTGGGGTGGCGGCTTCGACCTGCGGCAGCTCATGCATGGAGGCCACTGCGTTGAGGACAAGCACGCCACCGCGACCGAGCATGCGGATGTTGTAGTTCAGGGTGTTTTCTTCGTCCGCGCCGAATTTGAGTTCCTTGGCCCAATAGAGCTTGTGCGTGGTTGCATCGTAGCGGGGTGGTTTGGCCCAGCCGACCAACTCAACCGCGCCGTAGCCTGCCTTTACCCGTTCCTTGCTGCCTTCGCGTGTGCTCTCCTGCATTTCCGCCAGCAATTTGGCATAGTCGATTTTGGCGGCGTCATCGTCCTTCACATAGCCGTCATCGTTGTAGGTGATGACCACGAGCCAACTGATGTCGCCGCCGATGGGATTGAAACCGGCGGGGACCAAGGCGCCGAGCGTGTGGGAATTTTTCGGATTGCCCCAGAGATCGGTCAGGACGACGGACGTGTCCTTGGGATCGAGATAGCGGAATTGGTCTGGGATGGTGACCTTGGCGAGTTTGTCGCCGATGATGGTTTCTCCTCGGCGGTAGGTGAGTCCATCCGCGAGTTTTTGCCGGGCGGCCATCCGGGCCGCTGCAGGGTCGGCAGCGGGTGCGGGAGCCGGGGCGGGATCAGCGGCGGACAAAGCGCACGCGGTGAGGAGCAGGGAGGCGAGCAGACGCGATTTCATGGGGTTTAGTGGTAGTGACTGTGGGGGTGGAGCAGATTGGCGACCAGCCGGAGAATTTCCGGGAAGAGCGGCCCGAGCACGCGGGAGGCGACGAGAACGCCGACGAGACGCAGCCACGGCGCCTGCAACATTTCGGCGTAACGTGCGGCGGCGGCGGGTGGAAGAAGCAGCAGCGGGGCGTTGCTGCCGTCGAGCGGCGGGAGGGGGATGAGATTGAAAACAAAAAGCAAAAGATTCAGCGAGAGGACGACGCTCAGCCCGGTGGCGGCGATCTCCGGCCAGCCCGATTGCATGGCAACCACCAAACGGGAGGAGTTGATGCTTTGCGGCGCGTCGAACCAGTGCCATTCAATGCCAATGCGGATCAACCATGAGGCGCTAATCACGAGCAGGAGATTCGCGGCCGGACCGGCCAATGCCATGAGGGCGGCGTGTCGCGGGTTGCGTCGCGCCCATTCGGGATTGAACGGTGCGCTGGCCCAGCCGAGCAGCCAGCCACCGGCGAGCCAGGAAAGAATGGGGACGATGACCATGCCGAAGGGTTCGCGGCGGATGTGCGGCCAGGGATTCAGGGAGACCTGACCGTCCCGCGCCGCGGTGTCATCGCCGAATTTCAACGCCGTCCAGGCGTGCGCGGCTTCGTGCAGCACGGTTGAAAAGACAAACACGCCATACCAGAGAATTCCCAGTTCCCAGCCAGATTGCATCGGCGAACCATAGAGGCAGGATGATGGCGGGGAAGGCTAAACTGGGAGTGATCGTGTCGGCGGTGATGTTTCACCGCCACTTCGGGCTAGCGCCGACGCGGGATATGAGGCAAGTTGCCGGCATGTTTGATCCCATTGAAAAATTAAAAGAATATGTGCGGCACGCGAGCGTGTCGGCCGATCCGAAATTCGCCGACGGCATGGTCGGCGCACAGCGCTTCCTGACCGGACTGTTGCAGGAACTCGGCTGCAAGGTGGAGGTGGTGCCCACGGCATTGCACCCGGTAATCGTCGCCAAGCGCATCGGCGAGGCGCACTGGCCTCATGTGATCATCTACGGACACTATGATGTGCAGCCGCCTGACCCGTTGCCATTGTGGAAGACGCCACCTTTTGAAGCGACAATCAAAGGCGGGCGCATTTACGGCCGCGGCACGGCGGACAACAAGGGCCCTTTGCTCGTGCATCTCACGGCCGTGGGACGACTGCTGGAAAAGAATCCAAATCTGCCGCTCAACATTACTTTCGTGGTCGAGGGCGAGGAGGAGATCGGCAGCAAGAATTTCAAAACGTTTCTGCAAGCAAACCGCGGGAAATTGGACGGCGATTTCATTTTCCTGTCGGACACCGGTATTCCATCACCGGATCAGTTGGTCGTGACGGTGGGATTACGCGGGATGCTGGCGTTTGAAATCGAGCTCACCGGCCCGCAAAGCGATCTGCACTCGGGCATGCACGGCGGCGTGCTGATGAATCCGTTGCAGGCACTGGCGGAATTGTGCGCGTCGTTGCACACGCCGGACGGACGCGTGGCCATTCCCGGATTCTACAAAAAGGTTGTTGAACCCGAGCCATGGGAGCGCGCCCAGTTGAAGAAAGCCGGGCTGAGCAAAAGAAAATATGCGGAGTTTCTTGGCATCAAAACATTTCACACGCCGCCCGGGTTCACGCCGTTTGAGGCCAGCCGTTTTTTGCCGACGCTTGAGTTCAACGGGATGAGCGGCGGTTATCAGGGTGAGGGGACGAAGACGGTGATTCCGAGCAAGGCCAGCGTGAAGGTGACCTGCCGACTGGTGCCCAATCAGACGCCGGCTAACATCAAAGAAACGGTGTTCAAAGCAATCCGGGCACGCTGCCCCAAAGGCGTGACCATGAAGATAACGGAGCAGCACGCGGCCACGCCCTATGTCGTGATTCCGCCAGATCGTTCGAACACGCCAAAGCACCAGTCGCCGGGGTTGGCGAAATGTTTTCGCGCGTTGGACCGGGCCGGCACGGAAGTATGGGGCAAGCCGCCGCTGTATTTGCGCGAAGGTGGCAGCGTGGGCCTGCTCGCCGATCTGAAAGAGGTGCTGGGGCTCGATGCGGTGATGATGGGCTTGTTTCTGCCCGAGGATAATCTGCACGCGCCGAACGAGAGCTTTCACCTTGGCGTGATGGAGAAAGGAATCGAGACGAGCCAGCGCGTGCTGGCGGCGCTGGCGGGAGGGTGACCGAGAGCGCCACGGCGATATCTGTCCTGTCGGTTGCGCGCGTGCCGAGCAATGTGGGTGGCGTGACCAGCACGCTACCTACGCGCGGAAGAAGGATAACCGTACCCAATAAAAAAGGCCGCAGATTGCTCTGCGGCCTTGGATTGAAAATCGGGAAGATTATTTCTTCAGTATGATGAAATCGACTCGGCGATCTTTCGACCATTCGGCTTCGCCACCACTTTGCTTGGCATCTTGCGATCCCTTGGAAAGCGTTTCGAGTCTTGCGGCATCGACGCCCATCGATTGAAGGAATTTCTTCACGGCGACGGCACGGCGGTCACCGAGGCCGAGATTGTATTCGGCGGTGCCGCGCCAGTCGCAATGGCCGGAGAGCACGAGATTCTGGCCGGGATTATCAGCCAGCCATTTGACGGCGGCCTGGAGCTTGGGGCGTTCAGCGGGAGGAACGGCGGCCCGATCAAGGGGGAAATAGATGGGTTCGACCACACTCTTCGTTTCGTCGCCGGGCTGGCCTTCGGTGCGTTTCTCCAAAGTAGTATCCGGCGCCACAGCTTCCACGTTTGGATTGATGGTGTCACCAATCGGGTTGGCATCGGCGGCATCGCGCGTGGGCTTTTTGGAGCACGCGGTGAAGAGCAGCGAGCTGATGGCGAGGGAGAGACCGAGGACTTGCGAGAGTTTCGTCATGGGGAAAGTTGATCCAGAATGTTGGCCGTTATCAATGAAACGGTTGACGCGGGCAAGAAATAAAACCCTCAGCCGCCAAACTCTTTACCAAGTCTGGGTGCGATGATCGATCAAACCGATCTCCAAGGCGTAGCGGGTGAGGCTGGCAACGTCGTGGAGATTGAGTTTGCGCATCAGGTTCGTGCGATGGTTGTCGACGGTCTTGACGCTGATGCTGAGCTTCAGGGCGATTTCCTTGGTGCTGTGGCTTTCGGCGACCAGTTTCAGGATTTCCCGCTCACGGTCGGTGAGCAGGTCGGTGCCGGTGGTGGGATTGTTGTTTGCAACCACATTGCGCAACAAGGCGGCGATTCCCGGACCGAAGTAGGTGCCTCCGTTGGCGACGCTTTCCAAGCCTTTCTTCAATTCGATGAGACCGGCGGTTTTTTCGACAAAACCATGCGCGCCGGCTTCGAGCATCTCGCGGACAAGGGCCGGGCTTTCATAGCCGGAGAAAATGATGATGCGGGTGCTCTTGAGCTGCTTGGCGACGCGGCGGAGAATATCCACTCCGCTCAGTCCGGGCAGCCGGGCGTCGAGCACCACGACATCAGGCTTCAGGTCGAGGAGCAGGTCGCAGGCGAGTTTGCCGTCGCCGCATTCGCCCACGATTTTATACGAAGGATCGAAGCGCAGGATCTCAGCCAGCATTTCGCGGATGGCGGTCTGATCTTCGACTATGACGAGGCGTTTGATTTGGGTGGCGGTAGACACGTAGAATAAAAAATTGCCTAAGTTTTAGGGAATCAGGGACGGATTAATGGCGCAGGCTGGGAAAAATACAAACACCGAGTGGATTAAAATTCCCGCTAAATTTTGCCGCTACATTGATGGATTGGAATGGTGGGTCGACCGGGATTCGAACCCGGAACCAACAACTTAAAAGGATGCTGCTCTACCGTTGAGCTATCGACCCATGCCAATACCAGCCGGCAGTTATTTTTACCAGCACGGGCAAAGCAAGAATTATTTGAGAAGATATGAAAAATCGGTCGATGATCAGCTCATTGATTGATCGTTTGGGAGGCGAAACTTGGGAGAGTTGGAGGAATAGCTCCATTGCCGCGATTCATCCCTTCAGTGAAAGCGTGGTAATAGTATGATTATTTTTTCGAATCGGCTCCGGTTGCCTGTTGACCAGCCGATCTGCCGGATTTAACGTTTAAATTCCTAAAACATGGGAACCTTATTCAAATTTCCCGATCCCAAAGAGGCAGAAGATATGACTGCCAAAGCCCAAGAAGTTGCCATGGATCGCCTGCTGGTCGACCGCTTTCGGGGCGGTGACGCCAATGCGTTTGACCAATTGGTTACCCGTTACTGGGATCGGATTTACGCGATGGTCAACCAACTGTTGCGCAACGCGCAGGATGCCGAGGAGGTCACGCAGGATGCATTCATCCGCGCGCACCGCGGCTTGGTTAATTTTCGCGGAGATTCCGCCTTTTCGACCTGGCTCTATCAAATCGCCACCAACCTCGCGCGCAATCGCTACTGGTACTGGTGGCGGCGCAAGCGTGATCAGTCCATCTCTTTCGACGCCGCTTTTGGTCCCGATAACGAAAGCACTATCGCAGACATCATTCCTTCCGAGCAGGAAACTCCGGAAGATGCGACCGTCACGCAGGAGTTCGTCAACCGCGTGGCCCAGTGCATGGAATTGCTGAACG
>CAZIQP010000159.1:0-8520 GCA_964541315.1 uncultured Opitutaceae bacterium | reverse complement strand
GAACCCTAATAGATTCCTCCACTAGTTGCCACGTTTATTTATTACCACCGCCTTACCGGACTCACGTATGCCGCCATTCAGCAGATGCTGGACGATATTCAGCCCGACACCCGGCCATCAGCTGACCGGAAAATGACTGTCACGTGGCGATTTCTCGCCGACGGGAAACCCTGCGGGATTTGGGATTATCGCAAAAGTTACGAAGCGCGGGGCGAACTTTCGACTTTCGGGCCGGACGAGAGTTTCACCGAGCTTTTTGGAAAAGCCTACACACCGCTCTAGAGATCGGTTCGTGTTGGGCGAGACTCGCCCTTTCAAGGCCGAATTCGACCGACACGAGATACGAATTCAATATCAAACTGAGCACGATATTGGCTTCGTTATTATACGCTGTTTGTCGATTGGTTTTCATGTCGTTTTAGCCCTACCGGGGCCAAAACTCGCTATAAAGCCTTGAGGAAAGTATAGTCTATTTGGCGTTGCTGCTGAGCTTTGTTTTTGGAGGGCTGACCAGAAGTCAAAGTGTCGCCGGAGCTCCGCGCGCCGTTCCCTGCGGCGCTTTGCTGCGGCCCGTCCGGCGGCGAAGGCCGGCGGGCCTGACTGGGGCAAGGCCCCAGCCCCTTGGGAAGACGTTTCGCTTAATACTTGAAATCAGAAATGTTTAGTCGTCACGGCCGGGCTTGGTCATTCGGCGAGAGCGGGGCCGGCCGGCCCGTACATCCCGGCAAATCCCGTGGCGTTTGCAGAAACGGCGAAAATCGAGGGAGCTGATGTCAACCCCAAGTCTGGCGAGGTGGGTGCGAACGTCGCGGGTGCGGTAGGAGGATTGCGGATTGCGAAGAATGTAGAGGCAGGCTTGGAGCTTCCACCAATCCGCATGGCCCAACAGGGCTTTCAGATTCATCCTTTTCTTTGGATTAAGGAGGGCCACCGCCCGGGCCAGCTTGGCGAGGAGCTGCGGCTTGCCGCGATGGATCACGGCATCCAGCAATTCCGCGCCGGCGCGTTGCAATTCCGGGGCGTACTTGGCGCGGGCGCCGGTTTTTCGCCAGTGGCGCGCCAGTACGGAAACGCCCATCTCGGTGACTCCGCCCTCATACCGATAAGCGTACTGTTCCATTTCACTCCAGGTGCGGCCGCCGTAAATCCGGGGTGCGGATGCACCGGTGCGGGCTTGCATCCGCGCCTTTTCTTTCCGCCATCCACTCGCCTCTTCGGCCATCTCGGCGAGCCCTAAGCTCGCGGGATCGGCCGGCAGAGAGGGGGCATCGACCATTTTCAGGAAGTTCTCCCGGGTCTTGAAATTACTGACAAAATCCTCGCAGAGCCACTTTCTCGGTTCCGGCCATTCCCGGCAGGTCTCCACCAGCGTGTGCAGGAAGGCGAGGCTGCGCCGTTCCATCGCGCGGGCAGCGATGAAACGGCGTTCGGTCAATGCACCGGGGGGATTCATGGCATTGCCGCTAGTTTACACCCGGGGCGGGCCGGACTCTCCCGGCGTTCGACCGGCGGAGACCCAGCAAACCATGGGCGCAGCGTTTCGAAGAGCATTTTAAGATCCTGACAAATGGCCCGGTCTCTTTCGCTGCTGGGTACACGGGCGCGCTCGCGCTTAAGTGCCCGGATGAGCCGATTCGCCAACAGGACATGCGCCGGCAACCGATGCGCGAGTAAACCGCGAGGCGTTCTCGGCTCCATCGCGATGCCCAGACGATCATAGGCTTGGCGCAGGCTCATGCCGCGAAGGAACGCGGTATCGGCCACGCTCCGTGCGAGCTTCATGTAGCGCTGGGCCGTGCGGGGGGTGCCGTCGAAATTGGCTTCGAGCCAAAGCAGCCAGGAGTCCGGCCCCATGGAATGGCGCACGCGTTTTTTCTCCGCGACCAGAAGTTGACCGGCCTGCCAGGCGGCGACCAGGGCCGCATCGAGCGTTTTGCGCGAATGGGCGGACATGGTGACCGCGACCTCATAGAGCCGGTTGATTTCGGCGGCGACCGAGGGAACAGATTCGGCGTTCATGGCGAGAGCCCTGTGGTTACGCGGAAACTGTCCGCGAGTTGATGCACCGCCTGCTTGGAACGGCCGGAGAGAATCCCGACCTCTTCGAGCGTGCGTTGCTTGATGAGGTCCGGACGGACGCAGTAGAGGGCGACCGTCGCCCGCAGGCCGCGGTCCTCGAGGGTGGGACCTTCCGACATCCAGATAAAAAGCCGGCAGACCGCTTCCAGCGCGAAGGCCCGTGCCTCATTCTGGGGATCAACCGGCTCGACAAAGAAACTATCGTTGTTGTTTTTCATGGCGCCGCGAATCTAACCGACGCCGTGATTTTTAAATAGGTACAGGCAGGCCATGGCTGATTTGATCGTATTTCGCGCAGCAGTCTCCGGTCTGATAACCGCACTGCTGGAACACTGATTTCATCCCTCAGAAAATACCGACTTGGACAGGTGTATCCCCTTTCGTATTACATTTGTCGTCTCCGCTGAAACCAGATGCCTACCAAATATAATTCCATTCAACGTTCCCGGATTTGCGTCTTTGAGAACGAAACGAATACTGTTTTTGTTTCGGCCTCGGTGGTGGCCACCATCATCGCCCGGATCGAGGGTGATTTTAAGGCACTGCTTACGCCGGGCGTTCCGGTGTTTTGGCTGTCGGAACAAGACATCGTGCAGGTGGTCGGCGAACCTTCCTGGGACGCCGTAATCCATCGCGTCGGATTCGGCTTGTTGTCGATCACGTTCGCCGAGTGGACCGATGAACGGGTGTTGGCCAAGGTGCGGGAAATATTTCCGACGGCCGAATTGCAGAAGCTTGAGTAATGGTTGAGCTCGGTCGGTCACCGGGGCTCGACAAACAAGGAAAACGGTTCTCAGCTCAAACCGACTCGGGCACCATCCCTTGGCGAATTGTGTACTCTCTGGGTGCACTGGCCCTCCCATGAGCCGAAAGGCTGTCCGGTAGTGAGTGCCCGAGTCGCTTCTTTGAAACCCGAACTGTATCGAAGTGCACTCTAAAATGGGTAAATCTCATCAGTTGCCTTCGCTACGAGCGGCGTTAGGAAATCACTCTAAAACATGAGCAAGCGTTATGCATTTTGGCGGGGACCAGACGGCAGGCCGTACACCGGACCGGATAGTAAGAATGCTCCAACCGAACTACTCGCCCAGATCGGAATTTCGACCTCAATCAACGCGGAAGGCCAGTTATCATGGGAGGGATTCATATTCAGTCAGCTTGAGGTTGGATTGCGGATGGTCTTTGTCGTGGTCTCCAGCGAAGGCGAGGAACTGAATGAGCCTGATGGTTGGTCAATAGCGAGGGGTGCGATCATCGCAGAATGCCACCGAATCGGAGGCAGAAAACCTATCGAACCCAGCAAATTACTCCAGCAAGCTGACAAACTCGCTGCAAAATACTTTCAGCACCCAGAGGAATCTTATGTCCTAATTGGCAGCCTTTCGGTCGGCTCGTTTCCAAAAAAGTCCATCAGCATCGGCGGTTGTCGCATTCGTGTTCTGAATTCGCGCGCAGACTATCCGCTTCCCGATTCTTTCTCGAGACTTGGGCCGCAAGCCGTTTGTCGACTTCATGCCGAGAACACAAAATACCGATGGGTTGCCGTTACAACAAAGGGACGGTCAATCAATGAAGGATTTCAGCGAGCTGCCTCGGCATTGAATCTTCTGCGCTCACTATGGATACTATCCGCCACATACGGACGGTGGAGCATATCGTTTGGTTCGGGTGGCTCTAAACCGCTGGCAGTTGTCCATACGGGACCGTTTCACACGTTGCATCGCCCAGGTGGAGCACTGGTCAACAAGGAGCTATATTGGCAAGAAAATGACGCACGGCCAGACCGGGAACTTTTTATTCCCTCTGGCGGCTGGGATCGTCTCGAAAAGAACCGCCAAATGCTGCAGCGAAGAATTTCACGACTTCCCTATCGGACGGATTTTGAGGATTTAGCGCAGCGATATGTGGCCGCCCTCGACCAGGTCGAACATGATCTAGCCTTCTTACAGATGTGGGCCATCTTGGAAAAGATTACCAATACGATTGGCGCCAAATATGACGAAACAATACGTCGTGTGACGTGGATTCTCAAGAATCGCGGATTAGGCGAAGCGCAATTGAGATGCGTGCGAATCCAGCGCAACCGTTACGTCCACGCGGCGCATTCCTCGGGTCAAGGAGATCAAGCAGCGTACCTGATCAAGTCCTACCTCGACCCACACCTGCGAAATCTCTTATTCAACGAATACAAAGTAAATTCGTTGCCAGAGTATGCCGACGTCTTATCCCTGCCGACCGATGTGGTGCGCCTGAAGAAAATACGGAAGTGGGTTTCGGTCGCAATCGACCTGCACACCTCGAGGGAAGAGAAAACACAGTACGCCTAACAAAAACATCGGATTATATGCACGCCCGATTTCAGGCCTTTTCTTGGTAGGCCGCATCATATCGCGCCCGCCCCATTTCTATAAATTTCCTAAAAAGGTTACCTCCGTCGCCCATCCGAACACCTGTCGAAACCTCCATGTTTGGCGCAGCATATTTTGGAAGATCACTCGGTCTGTTCTGACGCGCGAAATCGGGCAATTGATAACCACCCAGCCCGCTCCAAAGATCGGCAACAGTTTCAGTCGTCGGTAATCGCTCCAATGCAAACACCAAAACACCGACGAAGAGATGCTCGATTTGCTCGATATGAATGCCCAGCGAGGCCCCCTCGTTTAGACTGCCCGCGTCGAATGCCTTTGCCGTATGCACAGCGTCACTCCGAAATTCCCACAATTTCGTGCAGCGTCGAGTGAACTCAGTGCTGTTGTCCCGAAACAGCGCCGACAAACGTGTCTTTATCTTTTCATGTTTGCCATGCCGCTCTTCCCCACAAACCAGCCCCTCCAGAGCACAAAACTTGCATATGAACTCAACACCCCAAGATCCACTCTGTTTGCCATGCCGAAACATTCGCATTGAGTGGCGAATTTGACGGGCGAGCGGAACGCCCGAACGCGTGTGCTGTTCTATCGCGAGGGAAAAAAATCGATTTACACGAGCGCGGAGTTCCTTGTTTCGCGTCTCCCACAAAAGCGCGCTCTCGTTTGGTGCCGTAACCATTTCGATCCATAGCTGTCGCCGAAATACCACGAGGCTCATATCGGGATCATCCGCCAATCCCACCCAAGCTGTTTCGGAAATTGCAGGCGTATCATTGTGGCCCCAAAAAGATGCGCCATCGATCAAACCCTCCATCCGATGATAAGCCTCTGCCAAAGCTGATAATTTATCAGGGGCATCAACCTTAAATCCCACCCAGATAAATTGTTTCGCGGAGTGGTGCGCGATGAAATTGAGGATTGCAGCTTCCTTCCGCGGTAATTTTTTAAGGCCCTCAAGAAAATGCTCATCGATCGTGCTCATGAAATGAGCTGGCCCGACCGTGCGTAACGCCTCTGGAAAATCTTTCACGAGGAATGCGACGTTCCACATATCAGCAGGTGTGTCTTTAGCTTCCATAGTTCGATGTCTAATCACCAGGACATCGAAGGTCGAACGCTAAGCTCTGCAATGTCCCATCCCAATCGCCGCACCCCATCCAAATCCGTCAGGGCTGAGATGTAAGCAGCTTGAATAGAGCTTCGTTGATATAGAAATTGCTGCGTCCATGCTTTACCTTGCGCACAAAACCGCCGTCGGTGAGTTCCTTCAGATATTTCATCGCGGTCTGTCGCGTGACCCCGAGGTCGCGCTCAATGAATTCAATCTTCGTGTACGGATGACGGAACAGATTGTTGAGCATGTCCTGGCTGTAGAGCTTCGGGTGTTCGCTGCGCAGCCGTTGCTTGGTTGACTGCATGAGATCACGAATGCCCCGCACCTGGGCAATGGTCTGGCGCGACGTTTCCTCAACCGCGCGCAACATATAAAGCACCCATGACTCCCAGTCGCCACGGTCTCGCACCCCTTGCAGACGCTGATAGTATTCCGCCTTGTTCCGCACAATGTAGCGGCTGAGGTAGAGGACGGGCAGATCCAGCAATCCGTGAAGCATGAGATGCAGCAGATTCAAGATTCTCCCGGTACGTCCGTTGCCGTCGTAGAACGGATGAATGCTTTCAAATTGGTGATGCAGCACGGCCATGCGTACGAGCGGATCCAGGCCGCCGGTCTCGTCCTCGCGATGGAAGTATTCGAGAAAATTTCCCATCAGGCGTTTGATCTCTTCCGGATCTTGTGGCGGCTCGTAGATCACCGTGCCCGTATCCTGATTTTTCAGGACGGTGCCGGGCATAGTGCGCAAACCAATGCGGCTTTCCAGCAACGTGCTTTGAATGGCCAGCACGTCGTCGAGACGCAGGAAGCGCTGTTCGCGCACGCGGGCAAACCCCAGTTTAAGGGCACTGGCGTAGCTGTGAACTTCCTTTGCGGCTATCGACGGAAACTGGGCGGTCGCCGCGTCTCCCTGAAATAATTCATCTTCGGTCGTAACGATGTTTTCGACCTCCGATGAATCCTTCGCCTCTTGCAGGGCCAGCGTATCGATCAGGATGCTTTCGTTAGGAATGGTGCCGGCCGCACCTTTCAGTTCAGCCAGTTGCCGGTGCGCCCGAGTAAGTTGCCGGAGCACCGCCGGCGACTCCAATACCACGGAAGAAGGCAAAGGAAGGGACTGGAGAATTGTTGTCATATGTTAATTAAAGTTGATTTTTGTTAACACGTCACAACGACATGTAAAGAAAAAGGCGTTTTTGTATTTATATCGGCTGGATATGTCTGTTTTCACGCTAATCTATAGCATATCCAAGCAAGAGAAGGTCTTAACGCTCCCTTCCTGACTAGGTTCGCGCCCGCCGGTATCGCTTTCGGAGGTAGAATGCGACAATCTGCTGTCGTTTTTAGCCGCCTAGCCACGTGCCGGCACCTTCAGCTTGGTACGAATATGGTCCGATACCTCTGCGGGATCAAAATACACGAAATGTCCGATTCGGTGATGTGGAATGCGCCGGAGTTTCGTCCAATCGCGTAGCGTTCGAATCGAGGGTTCACGCCCCTTGGGGAAAACCCCGCTGAGGCGCAGACCGGTGATATCCGTGAGTTGGCTTCCGATGCAGGGAGATGATGATGGGTTCATACTCTTATTATTCCTGTCAACTCGAGATGCTGGCTTTGTCTACAATACCGGCTGGAAGGGATAATGAAACAGGTACAGCGAACGGAACGACATTGGCCTCCGGAGCGCCGCCTTTGGGAACGATGGCAAAGAACTGCTCGGCTTCTGCCGGACTCTTCAGGTCGAGATAGTGCTTACGGATGATGCTCTCAGAATTGCCGGCTTGCAGCGCCGCTTCGCCCATCGACCGATACTTGCCGACGAACATCGAAATGAACGTGTGCCGCAGCACGTCATGCGTGAGCCCGAATTTGACGCAGATCTTTCGGTGCATGTTCACGGCGTTTTTCGGGATGTGAGGAAATTTCTTTAACGGGTAGGCCTTCAACCACGCCGCGAGATTCGGTTGGATGGTCACGAGCCGTTTCATCCGCACCTTGGACACTTCCGGCTCAATGTGAATTACGCCGGTGTCGAGGCGGACGGATTCAGGCTGAAGCTTGGTGATTTCCCCGAAGCGGATGCAGGGCCGGATGCCGGCGAAAAGGCAGAGCGCAAAGAAGGTCACCATCTTGCCGCCCTCGTAGCCTTCGACGTAGGCCATGAGCTCGGCGGATTGTTCTGCCGTGATCGTCTTCGCCGAACCGCGCCGGTGGTTGATCCGGTGATGCGGAGTCTTCTCAATGGGATTCAGGATCACCCAATCTTGTTGGAATGCGTACTTGAAAAACGTCGAGAGGAGACCGCGCCGGTTGTTATAGGTCTTCAAGGACGGGTTATTTCTCTCCAGGAAGGGCAAGAGCGTGGCCGGCTTGAATTCTGAAACCAGCGCCAAGGGGAATCGCCGCTTGAAGGCGTCCAATTCATTCTCGATGGAACGCAGTTGGCGCATGGAGAGCAAAGTCCGTTCGTGCGCCAATTTCTTGGTCGCGTAGTATTCGGCCGCCGCATCCGAGAGGAGCTTTTCTTTTTCCGGCTCGCGATAATTGGCCAACGCGTAGTCCAAATAGTCGAGCAATGACCGGGGGCGTCCATCTATACGACGGAAGGCGTCTTCGGCCTGACGCAGATCAGCATCGGTCAAAAATGTTGTCGCGTATCGGATGCCTGATTTGTCCTGTATCGCGCGCATTTCCAGCACGCCTTTTTCAGCCGCAGCCTCTGCCTTGGTTTTGAAGTTTTTCCGGAAGCGAACGCCATTGATGCTCCCGTCGACTCTCCAAGCGATCGTGCCGCTTTGATTTTTGAATCGAATAACAGCGAACTTTGTTTGATTCATGCTAAAGTTGCCACGTCAAGTGGACAACTTTGCCTCATGAAAACATTAAGTTGCTACTATCTAGTAACTTAAATGGCGGGATGGACGGGACTCGAACCCGCGACCTTCTGCGTGACAGGCA
>CAZIQP010000158.1:0-8535 GCA_964541315.1 uncultured Opitutaceae bacterium | reverse complement strand
GATCTTCCTCTGGGGCGCCGTCACCGACGAGACCGCCAAGGACATCACCGAGAAATTGCTTTATCTCGAAGTCACCGCTCCCGGCAAGGCCATCACATTCTACATGAACACGCCCGGTGGCTCGATCACGGCCGGCATGGCGGTTTATGATACGATCAAGCTCATCACCTCCCCCGTCACCGTCGTGGTGACCGGCATGGCCGCCTCGATGGGTTCCATTTTACTCAGTGCGCCAAAGAAGGGCAACCGGCTGCTCTATCCGCACTCCCGCGTGCTCATCCACCAGCCGCTGATTTCCGGCCGTTTCATCGGCCCGGCTACGGATATCAACATCCAGGCCCAGGAAATGGAAAAGCTGCGCGCCGAGCTGAACCAGATTCTCGCCACCGCCTCCGGCCAGCCCATCGAGAAGGTCGCGAAAGACAGTGATCGTGATTTTTATCTGAATGCACAGGAAGCCATCGAATATGGCCTCGCCGATAGGATCGTGGAGAACGCCTGAACGGGAACAGTGGTCGGCTGGCCAAGTGATGCTTGCCAAGCCGAAACGTTTGCCCTTTTAGTATGGCGGCGATGGATTCCGCCGTCCCGCGAGGGTAAACCGCCTGCGTCCGCCGGCTGATGACTCCTGTTACAATCCAACTTATAACAGGCCCAGTCATGTGCATTGACCCATTCATTGTCCTCAACGCCACCTCCGCAATATCCGACAAACAACTCGGCAGATTCGGACGATCGCAGCAAACGGGGAGCATCTCCCCATGAAGCAATTCCTCAATCCCGCTGTCCACCTCGACAACCTTGGCCATTTGGTCAAATGGACGGCGCTGGTGTTGCCCGTGGCAATCTTGTCCGGTTCGGCCAGCGCTCTTTTCCTCCAGGCACTTGATCTGGTTACCCTTCTGCGCTGGGGACACCCGTGGTTGCTCTGGCTGTTGCCCATCGGGGGTGCGGGGGTTGGTTTGCTCTATCACCAGTTCGGCCAAAAGGCGGAAGGCGGCAACAACCTCATCATGGAGGAAATTCATGAACCCGGAGGCGGCGTGCCGACAAGAATGGCCCCCCTCGTGCTGGTCGGCACCCTGATCACCCATCTCTTTGGCGGCTCGGCCGGCCGCGAAGGCACGGCGGTGCAAATGGGGGGCAGTCTGGCCAGCGCCTACGGCCGGCTGGCCCGCTTCGACCGGGAAAATATGCGCGTCGTCCTCATGGCCGGAGTGGCCGCAGGGTTCGGTTCGGTTTTCGGCACGCCGCTGACCGGCGCGATTTTTGCGATGGAGGTGCTCGTCATCGGCCGCATGCAATACACGGCGCTGATTCCCGTGCTCGTGGCCAGCATTGTGGGCGATCTCACCTGTTCCGCGTGGGGCATCCAGCACACCGTGTATCACATCAGTTTCGCCGTCACGACCGGTCATCCTGCGGCGTTCGACGGCTTGCTGATGGCCAAGGTTGTCCTTGCCGCCCTGGCCTTCGGCCTGACCAGTCATTTGTTTTCTGCGGTCACCCACGGCCTGCAAAAACTGTTCAGGCAGCTCATCCCGTCCGCACCGTTGCGCCCTGTGCTTGGGGGCGCGCTCGTCATAGCGTTCGTCGCGCTGCTCGGCACGCGCGATTATCTCGGCATCGGCGTGACCTCGCCCGATCCGGGTGCGGTCACCATTCTCTCCGCCTTCAACACGGACGGCGCCACCACATGGAGCTGGGGTTGGAAACTGCTCCTGACCGCGATCACACTGGCCAGCGGTTTCAAAGGCGGTGAGGTCACCCCGTTGTTTTTCATCGGAGCCACGCTCGGCAACACCCTCGCCCATCTGATGGACGCACCGGTGGACCTGTTCGCCGGGCTCGGTTTCATCGCGGTCTTCGCCGGCGCCACGAACACCCCGCTGGCCTGCACAATCATGGGCATGGAATTGTTCGGGGCTCAAAACGGGGTCTATTTCGCCGTCGCCTGTTTCGTGGCTTATTTCTTTAGCGGACGTTCAGGCATCTACGGGGCGCAACGCCCTGGGACACCCAAAACCGGCCATGAAAAACCGCTCGCCGAGCCCACCCTGCAGGGATTGCGTGACCGGTTGGCTGCGGCCGTCCGCCGCTTTCGCGCCTCATTCGGGCATGGAAAATCCCGTTAAAGCTGCATAAATCCATCGAATCTGATCGAGTTTCCCTGATTCTAAAAACCGCTCCTGCTTCTCACAACCACGGCCCATGAACTGGTTCACCTGGTCACTCCTCTCGGCGCTCTTCGCCGGCCTCACTGCGGTGCTGGCCAAGGTGGGCGTGACCGGCGTGGACTCGAATCTCGCCACCGCCATCCGCACAACGGTGATTTTGCTCTTTGCGTGGGTCATGGCATGGATGACGTCCAGGCCCGCCGAGCTGGCCATGCTTTCCAGCCGCACCTGGCTGTTTCTCGCGCTGTCGGGCGTCGCCACGGGCCTTTCCTGGCTTTGCTATTTTCGCGCCCTGCAGCTCGGTCAAGCTTCCCAAGTCGCACCGGTCGACAAGCTGAGCGTGGTCTTCGTCCTGTTCTTTGCCGCGCTTTTTCTACGCGAGCCACTCACCTTGCGCAGCGGACTCGGCGGCCTGCTGATCGTGGCCGGGGCAATCCTCCTCGCATGGAAACGCTGACAAATTATTTTGTCGGTGGCGGGACCGGAACGATTTCCGGCGGGGCGGCCGGTTTGGGGTGGAGCGCTTCCAACGTGGCGGAGTAATTCTGCAAACCCGTGGCCAAGGCTTGGGCGATTTTCTGGCGATACTCGGGCGTGGCCACCCGGCGGGCCTCCGCGTTGTTGGAGAGGTAGGCGCACTCCACGAGCGCGCCAGGACAATCAAGCATTCGCAGCATGCCAAAGCGCGCCCGCTTGTAGCCCCGATCCGGTGCCTTGAGCACCGAAATCAAGCCCCGTTGAAGCTGCTCGCCAAACAATAGGTTCGCATTGTCAAACCGGTTTCCAGGATACGGCACATCCGTCATTTTATCTTTTTTATCCTCGCTGGTGGAAACCACGAATTGCGGTGCCAAGGTGTAGGTTTCCACGCCGGTCACCCGTTCCGCCTTTTCGGAGACGGCGTTGAAGTGAATGCTGAGAAAAAGGTCCGCCTTGTTCCTGTTGGCCAGATCATCGCGCATCTGCAGATCGGCCGTCTTGACCCGCGAGAGTTCGTGATCGTCGCTACGCGTGAGCAGCACGCGCCAACCCTGGGCCTCGAGCAGTTTTTTCAGGCGGACAGCCACATCCAACGTGAAGGTTTTCTCATTCACTCCGACCAGCTTGTTTTCGTTGCCCGGGTCGATGCCACCGTGACCAGGATCAAGCACGATGAGTCTGGGCACGGTGGCAGGCAGCAGGGCCGCGTGCTCACCGGGATGGAAGAGTGGCGCCACGATCTTGATGACATCGATCTTGCTGAGCCACAGGCTGTCGTGGTCGCGCAGGACCGGTTCACCCAGAAAGACGCGCAGACCGTCGAAATAAAAATCTCGCTGTTTCGCCTCGAAGAGGAAGCGCCGACCGGATTTATCCTCGAGCGCCAGAGCCACCTCGGGCTGCGTCCAGACGGTCTTGAGCCCGAAACGCCGGGCGATGTCGCGAACATCAATATAATCGGCGCCGTGCAGCGAAGTCACCGGCCAGAGCTTGGGCGCTTCCGGGCGCGTGGGGGCGGCGCGAACCGGCGCGGGCGGAAGCGGCGGTTCCTTGGGCGGTGGCGCGGCCGGGTGCGGCGGCTCGGATGGCTGCGCCGAGGCGCAGGCAGAGAGCGCAAATACCAGAAGGGAAAACAGCAGCCAGCGCGCGAAGGGGAGCCGCGCCGCAGTGGCATCAACGGTCTTGCTAGGATGTTGCCGGAGCATCAGCAGTCGGAGCATCGTCGGGCACATGCCCTTCGGCACGCACATGGTGCTTGGGCTTCCGTTTGTTGATCGGGTGCGGGGAAATCATCAGATTGATCTGCTTGCCCGAAAGCTTGGGAGGAGAATCGGGATGGCCCATGCCCTCGATTTCCTTGATGGCTCGTTTCACGAGATCAAAACCGATTTCGGTGTGCGCCATTTCTCGGCCGCGAAATTTGAGGCGGAGCTTCACCTTGTTGCCGTGGTCGAGAAATTCCTCGGCATGACGGAGCTTGGTGATGAAATCGTGCTGCTCGATGCGGACGGTGAATTCGATTTCCTTGATCTTGCCGGCCGCCGGCTTGTTGTGCGCGTGCTTCTTCTGCTCCTCGTACACATACTTGCCGAAATCCATGATGCGGCATACCGGAGGCTGGGCGGTCGGCGCCACCTCCACGAGATCGAGATTGAACTGTGTCGCGAGAGCCATGGCCTTCGGCGTGTCCATGATGCCGAGCTGGCGGCCTTCGGGACTGATCACGCGAATCTGCGGCGACTTGATGCGAAGGTTGCGCCTGATGGCCGCAAACGGGTCGTTATTCCGGCGAGGATCGCGATTGTAGGGAGGACGGCCGCTAGGCGCAGATGAAGGAAGTGCCATTAATTAGGAAGTGCTTTGCTTGTTGGGTCGGGGTGTTTTTGCGTCTATCGAGCGCGATGACAACACCTATTTGCTAGGGGGAAACCGCACATCCCCCGGTCAAACACTGAAGCTTTCGCCACAGGAACAGGAAGCCTTGGCGTTGGGATTGGAGAACTTGAAGCCCCCGCCCACCATCTTGTTGGAATAATCGAGCACCGTGCCTTTGAGATACAGGGCGGTTTTGGGATCAACCACGACCTTGGCGCCCCCGGTGCGGACCAAAATATCGCCGCGCCGCGGTTCGGTGGTAAAACGCAGCTTGTAGCTGAGTCCGTTGCAGCCTCCGCCCGTAATGGCGATACGGAGAAAATCTCCCTGCGCCTCGCGCGCAATGAGCGCCGCAACCTTGGCCCCGGCATCTCCGCTCAAGCGCACGAGGTTTTCGT
This sequence comes from uncultured Opitutaceae bacterium, assembly GCA_964541315.1. Classification (GTDB taxonomy): domain Bacteria; phylum Verrucomicrobiota; class Verrucomicrobiia; order Opitutales; family Opitutaceae; genus Didemnitutus. The sequence goes on along the minus strand of CAZIQP010000158.1, from coordinate 3,605 downwards.
TGCCTTCGCGCACGCCTTCGGGAGGGGCAATGACTGTGGTGGATTCGGACACAGCGGACATCATCACCGGGAAAGGGAATTTATCAAGCGCCGTGCGACAGCCACCGCACTGGCGAAACTGCGCGGACTGGCCTTGCCCTGTCCGGCAATGCCGAAAGCCGTGCCGTGATCGGGGCTGGTACGGACAAAAGGAAGGCCCAGCGTTACATTCACCGCTTCGTCAAAATCCACCGCCTTGAGCGGCGCAAGCCCCTGATCGTGGTACAACGCGATGATCACATCGAACTCGCCGCGAAGCTGGCGCATAAAAAGCGTGTCGCCCGGCAAACACGACGAAAGACCGGGAAAATCGGCACGGATCTTATCGAGAACAGGATTGATCAAATCGAGCTCCTCGCGCCCCAGCAACCCGTTCTCACCGGCATGGGGATTGAGTCCGCAGACCCCGATCCGGGGTGCAACCATGCCTTCGGCCCGAGCCAATTTTTGTGCCGCCGCCACCGTGCGGCGCAACCGCTCTGGGCTGAGCAACGGTGCGACTTCGGTCAGCGGCACGTGCCAGGTAGCCAAAGCCACCCGCAGTTTGCCGCCACAAAAACACATCACCGGCTCGCCACCCCAGCGCGCCGCAAAAAATTCGGTCTGGCCTGGGAATGGGTAACCAATCCTGGCCAGCTCTCCTTTGCTCACGGGGCCGGTCACGACACCGGAAAATTCCCCCGTCTTGCAGCCTTGGGCCGCCCGCTCCATGGCCGCCCAGGCAACGAGCGCGCCTTCACCGGTGGGCTGGCCGGGAGTCGCCGCGAATTCCTCCAGCCCGACGGAAATTTTCTGCGCCGTTGTATGGAGCGAAGCCAGCCAGAGCGCCGGACCGATCACCGCAATGTCTGCCGCTGCCTCGGTATTCGCCGACAGCCAGGCCGCAATTATTTCCGGGCCGACACCGGCAGGATCACCGCAGGTGAATGCAAGTTTACTCGCCATCGCTCTCTCCTGCCTGCCCGGCACGATTGGGTCTAATGAAACCACGCTTGCCGCCAGAGAAAAATTCCAAAAATCGTCTGGCCTCAGGCGAAGTCACACCCGCAGTGAGGAGCGCCGCGGCATGCACCCGAGGATTTCCGCCGGAAAACACGCGCGCGTAGCACTCCTTGAGCTCCTTGATCGTGTCGCGGCTGAAACCACGCCGCTTCAGTCCCACAGAATTAAAACCTGACAGGCGGTTGCGTTCGGCGACCATGAGAAACGGCGCGACATCCTGCGTAATCGTGGCCATGCCGCCGGCGATCACGCCTTCGCCAATGCGGCAGAATTGATGCACCCCAACCGCACCACCAAGAAAAGTATTGGCACCCACTTCGACGTGGCCGGCAAGCAGGACGTTGTTGCCGATCACCACATCGTCGCCCACCATGGAGTCGTGTCCGACATGGGCATTGGCCATGAGGAAACAACGTGCGCCAACCTCCGTGTATTTTCCCGCGTGGATCGAGCGGTTGATTGTGGAGTGCTCGCGCACGACCGTGCCCGCTCCTACCCGCGCTCCGCTGGCGGTCGACGGATCAAATTTCAGATACTGCGGATCACCGCCGACGATGGCAAAGGGATGAACCTTCACGCCATCGCCCAGTATCGAATGTCGCTTGATGATCGCATACGCTTCGACAGCACAACCGGCGCCCATCTGGACGCCGTCTTCGACAATGGCCGTGGGATGAACGCTCATGAGGCCGATTTTGATTTGCGCGGTGTCGCATAGCGCTCCGCCGGCAGATCGAGCTGCGCATCCTTGAGCAGATCGTAGTTTTTCAGAATGCGCATGACTTGGAGCGTGTCGCTTTTGATGTAGTTTTGGTTCACCTCCACTTTGTCCAGCAGGTCGAGCAGCATGGAACGGAACGAAATGATCGCGTCAACCCCCCGCTCCTTGAGCAGTTCGACGCTCTGGGAACGGAACGGCTCGGCGGTCGGCAGACTGGGCAGCACAAGGATTTTTGTCAGCGCACCGGCGGGATCATCGCCCGCGGTCTCGGGGAAAAAGCGCGTCACGTTTTTCAAGACCTTCTCTTCCAGAAAGCCAAAAATCTCCGGGCTGCTTTTCAAAATTGCCGGAGTAAAAACGCCCGTATGCCAGCCTTTGACCGCCACCACCGCCTGGCGCACAAACTGGAGTTCATTGGAAAAGAGAAAAAAACCGGGCTTGCGCGCACCCCGCTCCCAGGAGGGATTGAACACCATCAGGTCGACCTCTTCCGTGCCGGTTTTATGGCGTGCCTGCACCTGGTATTTCCGGCCTTGGCGGACCAGAAAACCGTTCTGTTCAAAATATTCACGGACTATGCCCTCGTCGATGGCTGACATGGGGGGAAACCTTACCCGCGAATCACACGAAGGACACTCAATTTTAATGGACCCGGCACAAGGAGCGGCATCATGCGCAGGCCAATCATTTTGCGCCCAGCTCGCGCCAGACAGCTTCAACCAAGACCGGATCGATTTTGCCCCGGGTTACGGCTTCGCCGAGCTGTTTCAGCACGACAAAGCGAAGTTTCCCGGCCCGTGCTTTTTTATCGTGCAACATGGTCTCCATCAGATTCGCAACAGCCAGCGACTCACGCAAACGGATCGGCAGCGCATGCGCCGCCACGGTTTTTTCCACCCGGGCAACATCGGCCGGCGTGAGGTGACCGAGCTTTTGCGACAACCGTGCAGCAGCAGCCAGACCGATCGCGACCGCTTCACCGTGCAAATAAGTGCCATAGCCCGTCACTTGTTCGATCGCATGCGCGAAGGTGTGCCCGAGATTGAGCAAAGCGCGTCCGCCTTCCTTCGCCGTCTCCCGCTCGTCAGCCCGCACAATCGCCGCCTTCATGGCGCAGCAGCGCCGGATGGTAACGCACAATTCCGCACTGGTCTGGGTCAGCGGCGTGTGCTCGAGGTAGCTGAATAACGACGCATCACCCAACAAGCCGTATTTGATGACCTCGCCCATGCCGGCCGCGAATTCACGCGGCGGCAACGTCCGCAAAAATTCAGTGGCGATGAAAACCGTGCGCGGATGATGAAACGCGCCCACCAGATTTTTTCCGGCCGCCAGATTGATGCCGGTTTTCCCTCCGATGGAACTGTCCACCATCGCAAGGAGTGTCGTAGGCACCTGCACAAATTCGATCCCGCGAAGATAGGAGGCTGCGGCATAACCGCCGAGATCGCCAACCACTCCGCCTCCCAAGACCCATAAAACTCCGCCTCGGTCGAGACGCTGGCCGGCGAGAAAATTGAGGACGTTGCCAAAATATTCGAGTGATTTGGTTTTTTCGCCGCCGGGAAGGACCAGTTGCGGCACTGCTGAGAAAATCGCGCGCAACTGCTGAGGCATCGCTGAGTGAACTGCTTCATCCGTCACCAAGACGCTGCTGCGCCCAGCATTCATCAGATCCCCCAACATCTGCCTGATCTCAGCAGCAGACTCTCCGATGAAGTGGATCGGATAATTTTTATCGCTTAAAATTACTTGAAGACTGGCTGGCACTGAATCCTTAAAAACCAGCCACTTGCGCCGGTCAATGTCAGTTATTCGACACCCATATGAGACAAATTCTCAT
>CAZIQP010000157.1:0-8576 GCA_964541315.1 uncultured Opitutaceae bacterium | reverse complement strand
TTCTTGATGGCGCGGTCGACGTTGTCGGCGGGCATGTTGGCCTCGCGGGCCTTGAGCACGAAGGTGCGCAGGCGGGCGTTGGCCTCGGGATCGCCACCACCAGTCTTGGCCGCCATGGTGATTTCGCGCGAGAGGCGGGAGAAGACCTTGCCCTTGCGCGAATCCGTGACGGCCTTGAGCCGTTTGACTTTGGACCACTTGTTATGGCCGGCCATGGGGCTGAAGAGACCAAAAGACTAAAGGACGAAGAGACTGAAAGACCAAGAGGCCCGACGGAAACGAACCTGCAAGCCCTTGAACAGTCCGCCACCTTTTGAAGCATTTGATCGTTTAGTCATTTAGTCTCTTAAGCTTTCTTTTTCGGTGTCACGTTCTTCATGCCGCCGGCGGTGGCGGGCACGCCGGGCATATCGGGCTCGGGCATGCGGTTGATGATCTTCTGTTGCACGATGGTGAAGAGGCCGTTGACCGTGGAGTAGAGCGCGAGGGCGGCGGCGAAGTTATAGCAGAAGAGGGCGAACATCCACGGCATGAATTTCATCATGCTGGCCTGGGCCGGATCGGCGGAGGGCGTCGGCGTGAGCTTCATCTGGTAAATCATCGTCGCACCCATGAGTATCGGGAGGATGTTGATGTTAAGATGCGTGAGGCCAAGCAAAGGCAGTGTAGCCGTACCGAACGAAAAAACGGTGTCGGGTGCGGCCAGATCGGGCGCCCACAGGAACGAAGCAAAGCGCAATTCGGCCGTGCTTCGGAGCATGGTAAAGAAACCGATGAAAAAAGGGATGGTGATCAAAACCGGGATACATCCGCCGACAGGATTAACTTTGTTGTCCTTGTAGATCTTCATCATCGCTTCCTGGGCCTTGGCCGGGTTGTCCTTGTGCTTCTCGCGGACGGCGGTGACGAGCGGCATGATCTTTTGCATGCGCTTGGAGGAACGTGAGGCCGCCAGCGTGAACGGAATGAAAACCGTTTTCAGGGACAGGGTGGTGAGAATGATGGCCCAACCCCAAGCCCAAGTGGGTGACACATAGACGACGAGGCTATGTATCCAAGTCATGATCGTGAGAAGCAACGGCGCAAAGAAGGGAGAAAAAAAGATATTCCCGGGGAAATCATTGAACTGCATGATTTTTTCTTCGCTTTGCTTGAAGTGACCGGTGGTGGAGAGACGTTTGTATTCTTTCGGTCCGGCAAAGTAGGTGGCACCCCAGGTGGTGGAGGCCCCCGCTGCGATGGGAGCGAGATCAAACTGGGCGGCAGCGGTCACGCCATAGGCAGACCGGGTTTCGGGCGGAGCGAGCAGATCGATTTTCAAGCGCTCGATCCGGACGCTCGCACCGGGCTGATCGAGCGTGAGGATGGAGGCGAAGAACTGGTTCTTGACCGTCACCCACTGCAGGGCCGGCACGGTAACCTCGGCGCCTTGCGCGTTTTTATCCTGTCGGGTCACCGCTTTTTCGATGAAGGGCAATGGCGGGCTTTGGGTAAAAAGACCGCCGCCGGCCAGTTCGTCCCGGCGGGTGAACGAGGCTTTCTCGCCGTTGTAATAGCCGACATTCAGATAAATGCCCGAGTCATACTGATCAAGTGGCACGGCAGTCCCGACGCTGATGGCCAGTTTCGCGAGCGGCAGCGGCTGATTTGTCAGATTGTGGAAAATGGTTTCGTGGCGGACTTGGTAGGGGTCTCCGCTGGAGCCGTCGAGCAAAGTGTAGCGGCGGGTGACCTCGAGTTTTCCGTCGAGCACCGTGTGATAGACGATTTCGCTGTCGGTATGGGAAACCAAGCTATAGCGCGCATCCTGGTCGATGCCGGGGAAATTCAGCAGGCTGAGGGCAGGGGCGGATTGTTGAGCATTGATGACATACGGATCGGCTTTGCCGAGGACGGCCGGATGTTTTTTCAGCTCGACGTGGTCGATCGCACCGCCGGCGGTGGTGAATTTGACGGTGACGTACTCGTTTTCGAGGGTGATATATTCCGCGGGTGCGGTACTTTTTTCCGGTGCGGTGAAGGCGGCGTCGGCGACCGTGTGGGCCGGACCGGACGGAGCCGCGGTTTTTTCACCCAGCGGGCTGCCGGCGGAGCTGGTGGTGATGACCGGCTTGGTGGGCGGCGGAGCGTACTTTGAGCTGACGTAGAAGCTGGCCATCGCGGCTACGAGCAGGAGGACGCCAATCGCGGTATTCTTTTTATCCATGAGGAACGGGAAGTGAGAGTGACCCGCCTACGCTCTACGAGCTATGGCGAGGCAAGGAGTGTTGGTTGATTTTGAAATATTGTTGGACTCAACGCGCCGGCATTTTTTCTGAGGCACGGGATCGAGGCCGCCGGGGTGCCACGGGCCGCATTTCACGAGGCGGTGTGCGGTGAGGGCCAGACCGACAAAGAGGCCGTGTTCATGCAGGGCGGTGCGGGCGTATTGCGAACAGGTCGGGGCAAAACGACAGCCACAGGTGGGTGCGATAACAACGAAAGCGGGCGAGAGCGTTTTCTGATAAACCCAGATCAGCGCGCTCACGGCGCGGCTCGGAAGTGATGGTAACACCGTCAGCCAAACCCGTCCTGAGGCCGGGTTCCACCTTTTGGCCAATGCAGCTTGAGCAGAATCATGCATGGGGCGTGGAAGGAGGCGGAGTGACAGGAACCAATTTCTTGCACGCTTGGACAAAGCGCCGGGCGGATTCGGCGTATTCGAGCCGGAGCAAGGAACTGCGGGCGGTGAGAACGAGATCGATCCCGGCAGGAACGAGCGACTGATGCTGGCGGTAGATTTCGCGCAGCCGGCGTTTGGCGCGGTTGCGATGCACGGCATTGCCCACGGCGGCGCGGGAGGCGACGACACCCACGCGGGGATTGGCCGGCGGGCCCGCGGGCCGGACGCGCCAAGTCAGCAGAAAAACACCGCAATCGATCCGGCGACCCTGCTCGCGAACGGAGCAGAAATCGGCGTTGCGCCTCAGGCGTTGACCGGAGGTCAGGCGCAGGGTTGGGCGCGGTGCAGTGGACACGCGGTTTTGTTTAAACGACCGTGAGGCGCTTGCGGCCTTTACGGCGGCGATTGGCAAGGACGGCACGGCCGCCTTTGGTGGCTTTGCGGGCGCGGAAACCGATTTTGCGGGCGCGTTTTAAGCGATGCGGGCGGAATGTTGGTAGCATGGTTGTAGAGGGAAAAGAGGCTCAAAGTCAGGGAAGCAGGCGGGGGCTGTCAAGCGTCAGAATTTGGGCACTCTCTTCGGGAGCGCAAGTCCGGGGTGTTTACAACCGTCGGTTCCTTTTCCTCTGTGGAGGCTTACAGACTCGCTTCGGCCCCGGATTGTGAACAGCCTGCGCACAAAAATCCTTTGCATTCCCGGTCAGACATCACGACTTTGGCGCATGGCCGAGTCATGCAACTCCAAGAAGACCCGTTCACCGGTCAAAAGACCTACCTCGACGGCGCCCACCTCCCCGGCGAGGGAGGGCAAGCCGCTATTCTGGACGGTCACCGGCAACGACTTCGGGCGCTCGATCAGTTGGGCGAAAAAGCAGAAGAATGCGGTATCCGCGCAGATAAAGACCGCGATCTCGTCCTCGTCCAAGAAGACGAAGTAGGTCTGCTGGAGGTCACCGGCCCCGAATGGGCGGCACTGGGCCAGGCGATCCGCAATTTCCGCCGCTGTCTGCCGATCGTGCCTTTCGAGGATTTTGGCTTCCTTTCGGATGTGGATGACCCCTTCGAGTCCAACACCGCGAAACTGCAACGGATCGGCGGCGGGGTGGAAGCGTTGGCTTTCATCGATGAACGTCGTTCGGTCTACAAATTTTTCCTTTTCCGTGAGGGCGGCGAGGTGGGGGCCACGTTTGAATTCAGCCATGGCGGAGAAGGCGGGTTGCTCCAGGCGACGGCCGTGCCCGGCAGCTATCGGATGCTCTTCGAAAAACTCCTTCTCACCCATACCATCGGGATACCGACGGAAATTGTCGGGATCACACCGGAGGGTATTCTCGTGGCCAAACAGACTTTGGGCCAACCCTTGCCGGAAAAGACCGACGTATCCGGCCTCGATCCGCAACGGCTGATTCCGCTGCCTTCGCGTTTTCTCCGCGCGGACCGCGATCACCCGCGGTTGGTGTTTCTTGATGATGAACCCTGGCTCGTGGCCGACACGCACGATCGCAATGTCGTCGTCGCCGAGGACGGTTCGCGCCGGATCATCGATCTGGTGGCGGCGCCGCTGCCACACGAGTGGCTGGAGCAGCAGTCGCTTTTCCGTGATTGGATCGAACGCGCCCGGCTGGACCCTGGGGCGGATGTTTTCGCGCCCGTGAATGATGATGAATTGTGAAGGCGGGAATGCCGAGGATTTTGGCGAAGCCGGTTCGCAGGCGAATCGTGCATTCAGTCGCCTGCAAACAGGCGGGTACAAAAAAGCCGCGACGAAGGTCGCGGCTGAAATCTTCGTCGGGAGGCAAGTTTTACCTCAGCCCTTTTTTTCGCCGGCGAGAAACGCGAGCACGTTGGCAGCCTGTTTGTCCGTCACCCCGGTGTCTTTATAGACAATCTTGCCGCCTTTGATCACATAGCACTCGCGCGAAGCCATGAGCAGCGGGGTCTGGCCAAAGGCCTTCACGACTTTCTTATCGGTGTCGGCGATCAGCGGGAAAGGAAAGTGGTTTGTCTCCTTGAATTCTTTTTGTTTTTCCACCGGGTCCACGCTTACGCCAATGATCGTCGCCCCGTATTTGGCCAGCTCAGCGGCGCCATCGCGCAACGAGCATCCTTGCTTGGTGCAACCGCCGGTCAGCGCCTTCGGATAAAACCAAACGACCGTATACTTGCTCTGTTGGTAAACCTTGCCCAGATCCAAGGTGGCGCCGGAATCGGTGACGCCCGAAACAATCGGGGCGAGGTCGCCGACTTTGAGCGGGTCGGCCGAGGCGCTGGTGATGAAAGCAAAAAGGGAGGAAAGCATAAACAGGGGGATAGATAATTTCATGGGGGCATTTTAGCCGGGGGAATGAATTTCGCAAGGGCTTGGGTAAAAAATGTTTGTTTCGGCGACCCAGCGTAACCGGCAAGGTTCCCTGCGGACCGAAAATTTTAGCCGGAACTTTATCAGCCGGACGGGGTTCAAGGAGAATGTCAGCCGGTGCCGTCTCGATGATGGCGCGGGCGGACAGACCAAAAACAAACCATAATACCATGAACTACGTTACATCCTATAAATCACTTCTGCTGGCCGCAGCCTGTGCCGCCGGCCTGACTGCGCCCGCCTTTGCCGCGGACGCTCCGGTGGTGGCGACCGCCGCTCCCGCGACCGAACAGAGCACGCATGGCGTGCTGGGCCAGAATCTGGCGAATCTCGGCTTCAGCTACGTCGATCTCCACAACAGCAGCGTCAATGCGATGGCTTACAACCTGACGCTGAACCAAAGCATTCAAACCGGCATCGATACGCTGTTTGAATATAACTACCTCCGTTCGGAAGACACCGGGGCCGGTCGCTTGATCGAGCAAAAGGTGGATTTTGGCGGCCGGGCCTACACCAACTTCAATGGCTTCAAGCCCTTCGTCGACGGTGGCATCGGCTGGTTCTGGCAGAAGAAGCCGCTGGCGATCAAAGACAATTCTTTCCTGCTGTTTGCCAGCGTCGGGGCTGAATTTCAGGCTGCGCCCGATCTGACCATCACGCCAGCCGTCCGTTACTGGTGCACGACGAAAAACTCCGCCAACGATGTGTGGGAATTCAGCGTCAAGGCCAACTATTGGGTCACCGAGAAGCTCGCCATCACGGCCAAGATTTCCCGGGACGACAACCAGAACATGGGATACGGCCTCGGCCTGAACTTCCGCTTCTGATCCCGAATTTGGTTCAGCAAGTGCAAGCCGCGGTGCACGCAGCGCCGCGGCTTTTTTGCGAACGGTGTTTTGCCCTGTCCGGTCTTGGCCTCACCAATCGTCGGAACGAAACGGTGCGGCAGGCAGACCCGCGGAGTTGTAGAGCGAAACGTCGGGACTGTTTGTCCACGCGTAACGCACGGCGATCGGAACGGGAATTTCGGCGGCGGAAACCAGCACGGAATCTCCCTCGACCCGGGCGGTGGCGGCGTGGAAAATTTTGTCAGCGCCGGCCAGCTCGAAACCCGCGGGTGGAGTGGTATGCGCAGTGAGACCGTCGGCATGGATGAAAACAACGCGGAGCCCGGAGCCTTCGGGTCTCACGGATTGCACCATCGGCCCGGACCATTCCAGGGCGAGCTGATCATGGATCTGGTGGAGCGCGATCAAGGCAAGGCGTTCGCCGACCGGCTGTTTGTTCGTCGGGTGAATATTTTCGGCCTCACCGACATCGATCGTGACAGCCATCGCGGTCGCGGGCAGATGCCGCGCGGATTCCTGCGCTTCGCGCAGTTCCGCCCAGGCGCGTCCAGCGGGGTTTTTGTCGGCGAAATTGGGCAGTTGCACCACAAGGAATGGAAAATCTCCCTGCGGCCAGGTGGCGCGCCAGGCTTGGATCAACGCCGGGAGGAGTTCACGATAGTCGTCGTGATGCCCCACATTGGATTCGCCCTGATACCAGAGCGCGCCGCGCAACGCATAGGGGGCGAGCGGGGTGATCATGCCGTTGAAGAGCCGGCCGGGAGCATAGGCGGAACCGGGGCCCATCGGGGGACGCGGCCATTCCATGGTGATGGGTTTGCCGTGGGCGCGAAAATCTTCCTCGGCCTGATGCCAGGCGGCCTCAAGGGCGGGTTGTTCGGCGTAGCGTTGGGGAAAAACTTTCAGCGCTTCCTGCCAGGCCGCATTGTACGCCGGCCAACCGCGGGTGATGCGCAATACGGGTTCGGGCACCCACGACTCGATGGGCGTGCCGCCCCAGGAGGCATGGATGATACCGACCGGCACCTGAAGTTTTTCGGCCAGATACCGGGCAAAGAAATAGCCGACGGCGGAAAATCCGCCGATGGTCTCGGGCGAGGCTGATTGCCATCCGCCGGTGCCAACCCGGCCCACGGGCAGATCGGCCGGCGAGTGTTCGATTCTCAGGTGACGGATGAGCGGATTGGCCGCGCGGGCCTTTTCTTCGGCAAAGCCGCGGCTGTTGTTCAGGGAAAATTCCATGTTGGACTGACCCGAGGCCAGCCACACTTCGCCGACCACGACATCGTGCAACGTGACGGCGGAGGAACCAGTGACGTTGAGATCCGCGCCTTCGCCGCTCGCGGCCATGGCGTCGAGGTCGGCGCGCCACAGGCCGGAAGCATTGACGCGCGCCTCCTTTTTTTGGCCGCGATAGGAAACCGTGACGGTGGATCCGGGCCTGCTATCCCAGCCCCACACGGGGACGGCGGCCTCGCGTTGCAACACGGCGTGATCGGTGAAGGGCGGAGCGAGCAGGAGTTGGGCGGAGGCGGTGGACATAAGCAGACCGGCGGCAAGGCCGCCGAGGACGAAGCGAAGTGCTTTCATGGCGTTGCAACCATCTCTGAGCCCCGTTGGCGTATGTCGCAATCCGCATTTGCCTCCTTGGTGGACGAATGTTTTGCTGGGTGGCACCATGTTATTCCACAATGTTTATTTCTGGCTCAAACCCGACCTCACCGCGGCCCAGCGGGCGGATTTCCGCCGGGGCGTCGAAACCCTCACGAAAATCAAAAGCGTGGAAAAAGTCTCCATCGGCGTACCTGCGGGCACGACCCGCCGGCCGGTCATTGACGCCAGCTACGATGTCGCCCTGATCGTCCAGTGCAAGAATGTCGCGGCGGAGGCGGCTTACCAGGTTGATCCGATTCACCTCGCCTTTGTGGAAAAATACAAAACCTTCTGGACCCGCGTCCAGATCTACGACTCCGAGTAAGGTGCCACGCTTATGCCTTCGCTTGCCGGACAGGTGGTCATCGTGACCGGTGCTTCCTCCGGCATCGGCGAGGCTACGGCCCGCCGGTTGGTCCGCGCCGGGGCAAAAGTGGTCATTTCCGCCCGGCGGGAAGACCGGCTGAAGGCCTTCGCGCATGAGTTCGACCCCAGCGGGGCCAGCGTGCTGGCGGTGGCGGGCGACGTGACGAACGAGAACGACCGGCAGCAGCTCGTCGCCGCGACGCTGACGAAATTCGGCCGCATCGACGCCTTGGTGAACAATGCGGGTTACGGCACGCGCGGCCCGGTGGAGAAGGTGCCGGTCGAACTCATCCGGAAAAACTACGAGACGAATATTTTTTCACTCATTGCGCTCACGCAGCTCGTGGTGCCCGCGATGCGCGAGCGCGGCAATGGCTGCATCGTCAACATCGGCTCCGTGGCCGGCCGCATTGCCCGCCCGCTCTCCAGCATCTACGACTCCACCAAACACGCTTTGGAAGCGCTCACTGACGGACTGCGCGGCGAGCTGCAGCCGTTTGGCGTGCGCGTGACGCTCATCCGCCCTGGGTTTATCGCCACGGAATTCATCGAGGCCGCGAACGGTGCTTCAACCGAAGTGCTCGCCAATGTCGGTCCCTACGCCGCCTTCTACCAGAGCCATCAGACCGAAGTGAAAAAGCTCCGGAAGTTTGCCGGCGTGCCCGATGACATCGCCCGGTTGGTGGAG
>CAZIQP010000156.1:2512-8654 GCA_964541315.1 uncultured Opitutaceae bacterium | reverse complement strand
CAACCAACCAAGCCGGGGCAAGCCCCGGGGTATTAGACCCAAAGGGAATAAAACGACATTTCGTGGTTTCCAGACAATCCCGGTATTCCGGCGCCGAATTGCTGAAAAACCCGGGAACCATGAAATGTCACCCCCCTTTGGGAACCTCAAAATGTCGTTTTGCGACATTCCAAGGTATTTTTCCCACAACTTGCGGCCTGCCTTACGCCGCCACGCCGCAGCACTTTTTGTATTTCTTGCCGCTGCCGCAGGGGCATGGGTCGTTGCGACCGATCTTGGGCGTCTCGCGTCGGACGGTCTGGGCCACCGGTTTTTGTTGCCCGGTATAAATCCAGCGGCCGTCTTCGCGCCCAAACGTGGCGGTCTCGACGTGCTCCTGGTCTTTGCCTTCCACACGGTACTTCGCGGAAAACTCCACCACGCCCTCGGTGTCGTCCACCCCGCCTTTTTCCGTGCGCATGATCGTCAGCCCAAGCCATTCGGAACTCTCGGCCCAGCGCTTCGCATCTTCCGCCGCAAAATCCTTCCGCTCGGCAGCGCTCAAGGTGCGCTCAAGGTGCGCGATCTCGTGCTTCGCATACGCCGAGTAGCGCGAACGCATCAGCGCCTCCGCCGTCGGGGCAGGAGCGCCGCCGATGATCGGGCCGCAGCAGGCTTCATAGGTCGAACCGGAACCACAGGGACAATTGCTCATGGGAAACAGGTTAATCGGTCACGGGAAGCCCTTGGCAACTCCCAAACTGCGGGGAAGCTTCGCGTAACGACGCTTGATGTGCCCACGTTGCGCGGCAAGCGCGCACAACCTACGACTCCGGATCGTTCCTCACTTTCCCCTTCCCCCTCACTTTTCCCACTCCTTGCCACGACGAAGCCCGCAGGGCGTAGGCGGGTTACGCCGCCTGCATCAGGGTCAGTGCTTCCGCCCGCACGTCCTCGATGAACGTCTGCAGCTCGCCGTCCGTCGAAATGCTGAATTCCCGCAGCACGTCCTGATTGGGTGTCAGCGGCACCTTGTCACACATGAATGAGCGCACATAGCGGCCGACATAAAGGGCGCCCGACAGGGTTTCACCCGGCGGCCGGTATTGCCGGCCGATCACATCCGCCACGGTTTCAGGAAACGCGAGCTGACGCATCAGTTCGGCCCCCACCGAGGCATGATCGAAGCGGCACAGCTTGCGCTCATCCTGCGTCCATTCCGTGTCAAAATCGATGAAGTTCATTTTTTCCCGGGCACCCGGTTGGATCGACCAGAAATTATTGATCACAAACATGCCCACCAAGTGCAGCAGGCCGACCATGTAAGCCGCCGAACGGTCGGCGCCTTTCTTTCTGGCCGCCATTTCCGCCCCGACTGCCGCGACGATCGAGCGGCGCCAGATCGCATCCGCCTGCATGCCGTAGGCTTTCAGGGGATTGACCATGGTGGCGTTGGCCAGCACCTGCGCAAAAATCCGGGTGAGCTGCACCGTGCCCAGCCGGTTGACGGCATCGTCGATCGAACCACAGGGTGAACGGCTGAAAAAAGCGGAATTCGCCACCGACATCACGCGCGCCGCCAACGTGGGATCCACGCGCAGATGCTCGGCCAGATCGGCCGCATCATAATCGGCCTTGCTCAACATGGTTTGCACCTGGCTGATCGAGCGGGACAACGGCAATGAACCGGAAGCGAGAAACGTTTTGACGATCGCGGAAGCATCGAGAGCCATGGGAGGAGCAATGTGAAGGGGTTGTTACCTTGATTGTGAACCCATCGTACATCGTCACCACCCGGTCATTCTTGAACCTAAACCCCGCGGCAAAACATACCGGTTGTCAAAAATTTACATCCTTGGTTTTTGCCTTCGCTCTACTCTGCAAACTCCGAGCAAGGCGTCACCGCCTGGATCGCACCGCTTGGAATCCTTTGCGCAAGGCGGCAAAGGCCAGCGGCGACCAGCGCAAAAAGGAACCCAAAATCTTCCGCCGGGAAAAAAGAGTCCGCTGAACGACAAGGCCCAGCGGCACGACCGCGAGCCGGGCGAGCGGCGAGAGCTGCCGCCAATACCCCATCATCCGATCCAGCCACACCAACGGCCGTGCAACGTTCGCCGCCGCTTCCGCGCATTGGACCCGGCGGCGGGTGATAACCCGATGCAGCGCGGCCTTGCGTCCGGCCAACCGGGTCAGCTCTTGGGCCGGATACACGCGCGATCCTCCTCGATTTCGTGCCGCGTGGCGGCAAAGGGAACCGGCTGGCGCGCGAGGTAGCGCCGAAACGCGACGATGACGGCGAGCAGCGCCCCGGCATAAAAGACGGTCAACCCGCCCAGCACGGCGAGACGGGCATTTTCCCAGAAAAGATAAACCAGCGTGAGACTGGCGAACGTGATCGCCATCACGCCCGTGAAGACAGCGGCGCTGATCCAAAGAAAAACCTGGATCAGCCGGAATTTCTCCTCCTGCAGCTCGACGGAAAACAGCTCCAGCCGTTCCTGCCCGCTGGCAAGCAGACCGTCGCCGAGCGCGCGCAGCGCGCTCATGAAACCGGTTGAGACCGCAGGAGAAGTTTCCATTGGCGACTGCGGATTACTTGCTGCGCCGACCAAGCAGCACGCCGGCCAGAAGGCCGACGCCGGCCGCGATGGCCAGCGCCTGATAGGGATTCTCGCGAATGGCCGCGTCGGTGCACTTGGCGCCGGCCACAACGCGGGTTTTCGCCCCGGCATAGAGGTCGGACAAGCGTTCTTGCGCGGCGTCGAACCGCGTACGCAGTGAACTCACCGCATCTTCAGTGTGTTCGGACAGGGAATCGCCCATCATCTTTTCGGCTTCGGCGACGAGCGTATGCAGGTCGTTGAGCAGTTCCTTGGGTGTCTGGGCGGTCGTTTCGTGATTATTTTTCATATTGGGTTGATTGGTTTGGGTTGGTGTAAGACTGAAACAGGACGATCAGGCTTGTTTGCCCCGCAACAAGGAGGCGAGAAAGAGCACGAGAAAGAAAACGAAACAGATTTTGGCGATCGTGGCGGCGGTGCCGGCGATGACCCCAAAGCCGAGGATGCCCGCGATCAGGGCGATGAGGATAAAAGTGAGGGTGTAGCTGAGCATGGGAAAAAGTTAGAGTGATGGTGAACTGCGTATCAGACCGGAAGCGCCGATCATACCGGCAGCGAAACCGCCGATCAGTATCCACATGGTTTTTTCTGTGGGTGATCCGGTGAAAAACCGGCTAAGATCGGTGCCAATCGAGTCCGAGGCGCTCACCCCATAAACGAACAGCACAAAGCCGGCGAAACACAGGGCGAGTGAGAGGGATTTGTTCATGGGCGACAGATGAACCATACACTCTCGCCATCGCTCCCACTATGGGGCGTTGCCCTACCTGCACCGGCCAAGGCGCGGAACTCCCCGCACCTGACGTCTGGTTGACAAAGTTTTACGCCACCATGACACCTTGGGGCCGAGTTTAGTGTAAGCTCTCCCCATGCGAATCCTGTTAATTTTTCTATTTTGGACGCTGCTCGTTGGCAGCCCGGTCCGCGCCCAACCGGTCCCCGTCCTCCAGGTCGCCACCAACCAGGAGTTCTATCACATCGACATGATCAATAAGGTCTATGTCGAGACGCGGCTTGGCACCACAGCCTCCACGGCCGCCACCCCTTCCGTCGCCCACCACAACCTCGCCTTCGTCCTCGACCGCTCCGGTTCGATGGCCGGGGCCCCCCTCCAGGCTTTGCGCGAAGCCATGGCAACCGCCCTGAACTCTTTGTCTGCGCATGATGTCGTCTCGGTCATTCTCTTCGGTTCGGAAGTGGAAACCTTGGTCGAGGCGAAACCTCGTGATCAACTCGGCAATCTCGACACCTTGCTCGCGCAAATCGAGCCGGCCGGCGGCGCGGCACTTTATGACGCGCTCAACCAGGGTGCCGCCCAACTTCGTCGCAATGCCGGGCCGAACACCGTCAATCACCTCATACTTGTCACCGACGGCCGCCCCACCAAGGGACCGCGCGAACTGGCCGACTTCACCAAGCTCACCGAAGTATTCGTGCGCGAAGGATTCACCCTCTCGGCCATCGGCCTAGGCGAGGATTTCAACGAGGACCTGCTCGCCACGATGGCCCGCATCGGCAACGGCCACTTTCGCTTCGCCGCCCAACCGCCGAAACTCGCGGAGACCCTGCAGGCCGAGATCGCCCCCCTGCGCACGCTGGTGGCCCGCGATGCGGTGCTGACCGTGGAATTCGCTTCACAGTGCGACGATGTTTCGTCCTACGGCTGGAAACTGGCGGCCATCGAACACGACACCGTGACCTATCGTTTCCCCTATCTGTTTGCCGACCAGGAGCTGAGCCTGCTCGCTTCAGCCGTCGTCCGGCCCCGCCACTTCGGCTACGACGTGGCCACCGTCCGCCTCCGATGGAATGACCTGGCCGAGGGCAGCCCGCGCGAAATCATCCGGAAGGTTTCGATCCAGTTTGAGGCGAACGAATCCGTGGTCCGCGAATCGGAAAACCCCGCGGTCATCCGCGCCTCGGTGGGCACCCTGATCAGCGAAGGCATGCAGCGCGCCATCGAACTGATCGACAAGGGGGATTTCAAACGCGCGTTGCGCGCGCTGCGCCATGCCCGGGACGATGCGCAAAGCCTGAACTACGATCTCGATGATGCCCAGGCCAAGGCCCGGATCGGCCAGCTCGAGACCTATCTGGCCGAAGTGCAGGCCCGCGGTCTGAACCAGCTCGACCGCAAAATCCTGCGCTCCGGTTTGTTCAACCAGTTCGAGACACCCACCGAAGAGCCGAAGGACCGGAAGTAAGCCACCATGCTCCCGCGCCGGCGTACCCGCACACTTTTCTTCTGGGGCCTGTTCATCCTGGCCGCCTGCGCCACCGGCCTGGCCGTGCACCGGCTTTACCAAACCGCCCGGCAGGAAATCACCACGCAGAGCGATCGGGCGCTCTGGCAGGAGCGCACCCGCATCATCACCCGAGTGCAATCGTACACCGAGGAAGTGCGTCGCTCGATCATCACGGAACTCGCCGCCTTTCACATCGACGGGCTCAGCCACGCCCTGCGCCAGTGGGACGAGGCCAACGATATCATCCTCGGCACGTTTCAATGGGAACCCGCCCGCGGATTTTCCGCCGGCTTTGCCACCCCCACCGGCAGCCCCGGGCCGGATGAACTTGTCCGGCTCTGGCAGGAGTTTCGCGAATGGCGCGCGCAACACCCCGCGGCCACGAGCCGGGACCCGGTCAAAACCGGCACCCGCCACACACTCGCTTATCACACCCTGGACAATGCCGCGTTCCCGATCAGCGACCTCGGCTATCAGGGCGAGAATCTCGATATCCTCACCCATGCGGGTCTCCGCGCCGACCCCTGGGCCGGCTGGGCGGCAAGCGATAGCGAGCCCGAGGCCCCGTGGATTATCTGGTATCAGGCCGGTCCCGACGCCCCCGTGCGCGGCTGCTTTGTCGACACGCGGCTCATCATGAAACAACTGCGCGGCGAAATCTCCGACACCGCCTACGCCCGCCTCGATTTCGTTGCGGCGGCGAACACCACTGCCGACAGCCTTCCCGGATTTCCCGCGTACCGGCTGACCGCGGATCAGGGCGACATTTTTCGCCAGAAAGAAAGCCGCACGCGCCTCACCGCCGTCATCGCCGCACTGCTCTTCGGCGTTTTCCTCGTCGGCGCCGCCTCGCTCACGCTCTACACCCGCCACGAAGCCCGCGACGCCGAACGCAAAATCACCTTTGTCACCCAGGTCTCCCACGAACTCCGCACCCCCCTGACCTCCATCCGCATGTTCGCCGACATGCTTGGCGAACCCAACCTGCCCGAGACCAAGCGCCTCAAATTCGCCGGCACTATCAGCACCGAAAGCAGCCGGCTCGGCGCTCTCATCGAACGCCTCCTCGCCTTCAACGCCCTCGGGAAGAATGGCAAAAAAATCACCTGCGCCCCGCTCGACGTGGCCGCCCTCGTCCGCGAAACCGTTGACGAAATGGCGGTCACTCTGGGCGCCGCCGGTCTGAGTCCCGAGCTGAATCTGCCGGACACGCCGGTCCTCGTTCTCAGCGATCCCATGACGCTCAAGCAAGCCCTGCTCAATCTGCTCGACAACGCGATCAAGTACGCCCGCGAA
>CAZIQP010000156.1:0-2412 GCA_964541315.1 uncultured Opitutaceae bacterium | reverse complement strand
GCCCCCGGTGCCACCTTCGAAATCTGTCTGCCGAAAGTACAACAATCCTAAAATTTAAACGCGAATGGATACCAATACTCGCGAATGACGGATAAAACAAATCATGCCCCTTTGCCTTGTTCTTTTCTATTCGCGTTCATTTGCGTCCATTCGCGGTTAAACTTTTCCCATTCCCCATGACCACCCACCAACATAAAGTTCTGATCGTAGAGGATGACGACGCCATCCGCGAAGCGTTGCGCGAGGCGATCACCGCCGATGGCCATGCCGCCATCTGCGCCGCGGATGGTGGTCAGGCCGTGCGGCTTTTTGGTGAAGGCGGTTTCGACCTCGTGCTGCTCGATCTTATGCTGCCCGTGCTTAGCGGCTACGATGTCTGCCGGAAAATCCGCGAGAAAAACCGTACCGTGCCCATCCTCATGCTCACCGCCAAGGGCGAGGAGATCGACAAGGTGCTCGGGCTCGAGCTCGGCGCCGACGACTACGTCACCAAGCCCTTCGGCCTGCGTGAAATCCTCGCCCGTGTGCATGCCGCCTTCCGCCGGCAGGGGCATATGGAAGCGCCGCCCGCAGTCGCCGCCACCGACACATTTTATTTTGGCGAGACGCTGATCAACCGGAAACGCTTCACCGCCACACGCGAGGACGCCAGCGAGGAGCTCACGCCCCGCGAGCTGCATCTGCTCGAAGTTTTCCACCGCTGCAAGGGCGAGGTACTTTCCCGCGACCAGTTGCTCAACGAAGTCTGGGGCATCAATTATCAGGGCACCACCCGTACGCTCGACCAGCACATCGCGCAAGTCCGCAAGAAAGTCGGCGACAGCAAAGCCCGTCTGATCAAAACCGTCCACGGCACCGGCTACCAATACATCGGCTGAGCGCCGACGCGGGGTCCAGGCTCTTGGGTTTGGAAGCTTGGGATTCTGGCGCGATTGTTTCGTTCTCGGGGTCGGTTGTGGGAGCGGGTTTACCCCGCGATCCACCATCACCGCCACAAGGGCGAACCGCGCAGAGTCAACTCGCGGCCCGCTACTCGCCACTTCCCATGACATCTCATGACGAACTTCTGACAAAGTCTTACGTGGCCCTGACGACATTTCCGCCACGGAGGGCTAAGATCGAAGGCGTTCAATCGTATAATCCACATGATCCGCCCGACGCCGATGAATCCGCTCAAATTCTCCGGTCCCCTTGGCCGAATGCTTCCGGGCATGTTCTTCTTGGGCACCAAAGCGGCCAAGGCGTGGCATGCACCGGATGCCAGCCAACATCATCCCCACACAGTCGGCGCTGCGTCAGTAAAGAGCAATCCCGAGGTCTCCGTTCGAATGGCAGGCACGACGGTCGATCTCGTTTTGCCAACGAAGCGAGTGGGCGGGAAGAAAGAAAATTTGGAGGCCGGTGACAGCAAGATCACCCCATAGTCACCGGACCTTCATAATGGGTGGGCCGCGCGGGCCGCGCCTTCGGGCGCGGCCCGCTTTTGTTTTTGGTCCCGGCCGGATGAATCCGCGTCACCTGACAATTTCCGATAAACTCCTGACAAAGTCTTACGTGGTCATGACGACATTTTCGGGCGGCACGGGTAAGCTGTGGACGGTTCAATCAAACATTCATCCACAACCCACCCTCACCATGAAAATATTCCCTGTTTCTCCCCAGCCCAAAATCCCGCGCACCGTCTCACGCTTTCAAGCGGGCGCGATCAAATGTCTGCTTCTCCCCATGGTACTGATGTCTGCGCCGGGCGGACTTCAGGCACAGGCGGACGCCACGAGCGAAGACTCGGAGGACGTCGTTTGTCTCAGCCCGTTTTGCGTCAGCTCTAGCGAGGACCGTGGCTATGTGATGAATACACTGGCAGGCACCCGCATCGCCCAGCCTCGTTTTGGCTCCGACAACAATGGCGGTGTACCGAGCGTCCCGATTACGCTGATCCGTCGGGCCGATGCGGTCGTCATCGAATTCGCGCTCTCCAATTCAGCGGACAAACAGGACCTGCGAAACAAGGAGCTCACCGATTCCGTGGATGCTCTCGCCAAGGAAATCAAAACCATCCCGGGGCTCCGTTTTGAAAACAGGGAAGTCCAGCTCATGAGCGGGAACCGTTCTCGTTCGATCATCGGCAAGGGCGGAGTCGTCACTTCGTTCGCCAATTTCGCCGTGTTTGCGGATATTAATGCTGAAACGCGGCTCTATGAACGGGTGAAGCAAGTGCGTGGACTGGTCTCCGCCGCCAAGCTGATCGGCAACACCAAAACCATCGACGGCCCCGTGGGTTTGTTCATCAAACGGCCGAACGAAATGCGAAAGGAACTCCTCGCCAAAATCTTCGAAGATCTCGAGCTGGTGAAGAAAGGTCTTGGGACCGATTTCGAGGTTCTCGTCAGCGGACTCGCGAAGCCGGTGCAG
>CAZIQP010000155.1:0-8739 GCA_964541315.1 uncultured Opitutaceae bacterium | reverse complement strand
TGGTGATCAACCGATCTCTAAGGCCATGAAGGACCAGCTCTTTCATCGTGCCGCTTCAATCGCCAGACGAAAGGGGCGGCCAGTTTAAACACCCGATCCCGTCCGTTCTTGGACCGGAAAATAACCCGCAGGCACAACACCGCTCGCATCGCGCCAATCCATCATATGTTCCGCAATTTGTTCCTCACTCTGGTTCTCGCCGGAGGTGTCTGTGCCCAGGTTCCGCTTGGCGCGACCAAGCAGGAGGTCATTGCGTATCTCGGCCTGCCACAAAGCACGTCAGATTCCCCCAATCAGGAAACCCTGAAGTATTCCGATTGCGCCGTGCAACTCGACAACGGCGTCGTGGTGGATCTGCAGTTCAAGCCCCAGCAGGCAACGGTATTATTCAGCTACGGGGCGTCTCCGCTCCAAACCTCTTTCGCCTACTATCCTTCATTCAATAAAGTGCAGTTAATTGTGGGGCTTAGCGCCAAGGATGGCGGGGACAAGGTCCGCGACGCCTCCGTGGTGCTACGTCGCAAGGGAAACCCCACCAGCCTCGCGAGCACCACCATCGGCCCCTTCAGGAATCTTAGCGCGCGGCTGCTGTGGGACGTTCCTTCCCTGTCCGACGGTGAGTATGAATTGGGCATGACCTTTAACGGGATCGGTTCGGCCGAGGTGGTGATTCCCTTTGTGCGTTACACGATGGCATGGGAACACAACACCTTGGGCAAATCGGACATTGTGGTGCCACCCTTCACTCCGATCCAGATCAATGGATCCGTTGTCAGCACCATCTTGAGGGACCACACCGTGGGTCCGCTGGGTCTGTGGGACCAGGTGCAAAGCCTGGGGCGTCCGCTGCTCGACAGCCCGATGCGCCTCGAACTCACCAGCGGCGGCCAGACCATTGATCTCACCGGGGCCAGCCTGAAAATCGCCAGCCAAAGCAATACGCGCGTGGTGACGGAATCCCAGTGGACCAACGGCAAGCTTCAGCTCCAGACGACCGCAGAGTGGGACTATGACGGCATGATGAAATGGACCCTCCATCTGAATCCGATGGTTGCGACCACGGTGGATTCGCTCGTGTTGGTTGTCCCGCTTCGGAACAGAGAGATGCCTCTCTTCCATGCCTGCGTCCCTGGCATACGCATAAACGATGCGGGTTTCACACCCGCAGGCCAAAACAGCGTTTGGAACGGCACCCAAACACACACCTACTTCCAACCCGGAGAAACGATCAGCGGGAACTACGTGCCCTATATCTGGCTCGGGGCCGAGGAACGCGGCCTCAGTGTGTTCGGCGAAAATGACCGGGGATGGATCAATGCCAAAGATGTTCCGTGCCAGGAGTTGGTGCGCCATGGCGAGGTGCTAGAGTTGCGTCTCAATCTGGTCGCTCAGCCCACCGTGCTCAATGCCTCGCGGGAAATCCGGCTCGGTTTCGAAGCGACTCCCATCAAGCCGATGCCTCAAGGCTGGCGGAGATGGGCCGAGAGTTATTCCATGCCATTGCCGGCCGACGGCCGGCTCATCCGGTTCGCCGGCTCGTGCTTGAGTTGGGGAGCCTGGACGCCCTGTCTCGATCTCTACCCGATCAACGAGGATTATAAACTCTTCGAGAAATATGGCGAAGCGCGGCAGACGGGAGTGATTGACGAGGCGTACTTCACCAACTGGGTGGCCCGCTATGCGCCGCTCTTTGCCAAGCTGCATCCCGATCTGGATGCACCGACACTCCAACAAACGGTTCTTAACGAAGTCCATTACGGCGTGCATTTGGCGAGTACCCGCCCCCACAATCTTTTGCTTTACACCAATGCCCGAGGCGTGCGCTTCGACACCCGCGAAGGCCAGACTTTTCTTGACGAATGGAACCGTCAGGCCTTCAGCAGCCGGATTTGGTCGCCACCCAACGGTCCGGCGTACGACCTCAACCCTGGAGAGAGTTTCCGGGACTACGCGATGTGGTATTACAAAAAGATGAAAGTCGCGTTTGCCGACTCCATCTATTGGGACGATATTTTTTTGCAGCCGGATTTCAATGTGGTCTGCAGCGATGCCTATGAAATGCCGGATGGAAAAATCCAGCCTTCGTCCGGACTTTTCGATATGCGGGAGCTGATCCGCCGCACGGCAGTTCTCGATCAGGAATTGGGACTCACCGACTCCGTGAATCAGGCGCACTTCACCAATACCGCCATTGCCCCGATCCTTGCGTTCGCCCGATCCGGTCTGACCTGGGAGGACCGGGGCGGAAACACGGATTATCAGGATCGCTTCCCCCGCGACTATATCCGGGCGGAAAGCATCGGCCGCCAGTTCGGCAACCCTTCATTTGTCCTGGATCTCTTGAGCAACATGCCCGATCCCACCACGCCGGAGGGCAAGGCGAAATACGATTGGATCGATCGCACGTTTGCCGCCACCATTCTGGTTCACGAAATCCGCTACATCAATCCCTGCCTGGCGGATTCGATCCTGAAAATGCTGTATGACTACGGCTATGGCGGGAGCGAGACCCAGACTTTCAACTACTGGGAGGAAAATCTGCCTGTCACCCTCTCGCGGGCGGATGCCTCGCACCTCATCGTGACGAAGCCGGGCAGTGCGATGGTCGTGGTCAGCGATTTTGGCGAAGGCGGCGACGTGTTGCTCACGCTCGACCGAGGCCGGCTGGGCCTGGGCGCCAGCGTGTCCGCGACGGACATGGAAAGCAATCTGCCCGTTGAAGTGACCGCTGACGGCAAAGTGCGGATCGTCCTCCAGAAACACGATTTCAAGATCGTGAAAATCCAGACTCCCTGAAGAGAGCCCACTCGGCCGCAGAATGGCTATTTTTCACCGGCACGTTGGAAAACGATTATATCCTGCTTGCGAAGGGTTACGAGGATCCAGATCAGCACTGGCACGACAAAGCTCGCGCCCATTTGCGTGATCAGCGTTTCCTCGAGCCCGCCCAGCACCTGTTGCCAAAACGGAGTGAGCGTGAGCAACGCAAGATCCGCCGAGTTGTTCCAGATGTAGACTCCCACCGAAAACAGAATGTAGCCATGCACCACGAGCAGGCCCCAGAGCAACGCCCAGCCACGCCGGCGCCAGGGCACGGGTGTGGCCAGAATCAGTGCAAGCAACAACGCCGTCGGCACCCAGCCGACACCGCGGGTGTCGAGTTCCAAGTAGTGCACCGGTCCCTTCCCATCGCGATCTGCCTGATCGCGATTCGCCAGAGCGATCCGCGTGTCGAGCCCATGATGCAGCTCGGCGGGCACGGCTTCAAAGCGCAGCATGCGCCGCTCCCCTTCCCGCGCAAAAACCGTCTGGCCCAGAGTCCGAAAGTACTTTCCGTACGCGGCATTGAAGCCCGGCCAGGGTGCGATCAACAGTCCGTACAACAGGGCGACGCGCCAGAGAAAACCCACGATCAGCTTACGCGGCGGCATGCGGGAGGGTACTGGCCGGGCGCTTCGTCCATCCGATCCAGCCGATCCAAAGCGCAATCGCCACCAGGATAAACACCACCGGCCAGATCTCCACATGGGCCGGGCCAAAAAAACGGGGGTAGTGCAGGCCGATGAAATACAAAGTCACGATGCGGACCAGATTCAGCACCTGCAGCAGCGCCGCTCCGGCCAGAATGCCCATGATTTTTTTTGTGAGGGACGCAGGAAAAGCCAGCAGCGCCGCACAAAAAAACCACGAGGGCTCGATGGCGTCGCAGCCCCGGCGCACCGTGATGGCGAAGCGGGCCGACCGGATCGTGATTTCCGACACGTGGCTGTCCTGACCAAATACGTTCAAGATGCCGTTCGCCGCCCACGCGTTCACGGTCAGGTAGGAATAGAGCAGGTGATCGAAACAGGGCGTCAGGATCAGACCGTAGAAAAGAATCATCAGCGCAGCGAACTTCAGCCCGAAGCGCCAGACCGGGCCGGTGTTCGCATTCCACGCCGACCAGCGCGATCGGATTGAGCCCCACGTCAACCCTGACGGAATCGGCTCCCGGCCAGGAATCATTTTGCTGCGCGCCGGTCCGGACGAGGACGGACGCCGGGAGTTGCGTTGGTGGTCTTTCATTCGGCGTTTGCGTCCGTCGGGTTTTGTCGGCGGAGAAAAAATGCGCCGGCCAAAAATAGCAAGGCCGCGAACACCACAGTTTCCGTTGGTTCGAGCAACGGTGCGTCCGAAGAATTGTCCGTCGGGGGCACGACGCTGTCGATCCACGTTGTGCGCGCCGAGATCCGCGTGGCGTAGAATCCACTGGGTGCCGGAGAGGTTCCGCCGACCAGACTCCAACTGCCGGTGTTTCCGTAGTAAAGTCCGCGCGCATCGAAAATCGCGGCATTGAAACCGGAGCCGGAGTTTGTGGTGTTGAAATACGCGTCCACCGCGGCAGCGACCCCGGCGAGTTTCCAGCCCGTGCCGTCATTGATAAAAACCGGGCCGCTCGAATCACCCACGGCCAGGTGCGCCTCGTTCGTACCGCCCGTCGCGTCGAAGGTCGCATAGAGCAGCTCCCCCCAATATGAACCGCCGTTGACCGACGACGCGACGGCGTTCTGGCCCCAGCGCAACCGGCCGTCACCGGTGCCCCATTGCCAGCCGCGCAGAGTGTTGGTCGCGACGTCGCGCACCTCCACGCCCCGGGTCAGCCCCCGGCCAAAGACGATGAGCGATCGGCCAACCTCGTTGCTGGCACGATAGAGCGGCGCCCAATCTGGAAAAGTTTCGCTGATTTGCCAGACGCGCAGATCGCTCACCGTATCGTCAAACGAGGCGATGGTGGTGTAGCTGACGCCGTTGAGGACAAAGGGATCACCGACGGTCCCACCCACATGGCGCGCCGCGATGAAATGGTGCGGGCCGATCGCCGCGCCTTGAAACCCACCCCAATAACCGGTCCACTGCCAGCCGCTGCCCGCCAACGAACCGGTCGGCGCGGTGGTATTGTAGTTTGGATCGCCGGTGGAGTAAAAGATGACCGCTTCGGCGGGCGCCAGGATCGTACAGAAGAAAAACGCGGCCAACAACGCACTGCGAAGCCTAAGCCCTATGCCTAAGCTCCGCGAGTTATGCCGCCCGATTTGATGCGCCGTTTCGATGGGAATTTCAAACACCGGTTTGCCGCTTCCTGGACAAAAGCGGCGTGGCCACGACGAACAACAGACCGGCCAGCAGCGCGAGCGCCCACCATGGCATCAGGGGAACATCGGAACCGGTGCCGCCGCTTGCGGGCGGATTCACCGTGAGGGTCTGGCTCACAGAAGCGGCCGGCAGATAGCTGCCATTGCCGGCCTGCGAGGCAGTGATGTTCGCCGTGCCGGCACCCACAATGGTGATCGTGCCGCCCGAGACGGTGGCGACCGCAAGGTTATCACTCTGATAGGTCACCGCGAGACCGGACGTGGCCGTTGCTCCCGGACTAAAGGCGGGATCACCGACATTTTTCGCGGGCAGCGCAGGGAAGTTGATCGTCTGGCTGGCTGGCGTGATCGTCAGCGTGCCGCTGGCTGTGCCGGTAAACCCGGGAGAAGTCACGGTCGCGACCACCGCGTAGCTGGTCGTCAGGATCGGTGGCGTGGAGGACCCGTCGTACGTGACCGTGACCGCCAGTCCCGAAGGAACCGTCGTCACCGTCGCAGATTTTGGCGATCCGTCGTAAGCCTGCGTGAGGTTGCTGAGCGTCACGACGGCGGCGGTCGTGTACGGCGGCACCGCCGTGTAGTGGGTGGCCGCTTGAGCCGCGACCGGCGCGGACTCGACGACGCCGTTGCTATCGGTCGCGATGCTGTAGAATTCATAATAACCGTAGCCTTGCGGGAAGGCAAAGTTCGCGGAGTAGGGTGCGGAGGTCGCGGTGCCCGTGGCGGTCCATGCACCCCACGAGATATTGTCGCCCGAGTAGCGGTAAAAATATTGCACCTGCGTGATCGTCGTCTGGCTGGTGACAGCCGTCGTCACCTGCAAATAGGGATGATTGGAGGCGTATTCTTTTGAGTCGAAGCCGTAGGCCGGAGCTGTGGCATCGGTGGAACTTTCGGTGACTGGCTTGACCAGCAGCGAGACCAGTTTGTTACCGCCAAACTTGGTCTGGGCAAAGGACGTCGCATCCCAGGTGTAGAAAGTATTGGTGACACCGGCAGCGAGGGTTTGGGTGTCCAAGACCGCACCAAACGTGGGCTGATTATTCCAGGTGATCGTCGTCTCGCCCCAACTGTCGCTGTCTCCCCCGTGAATTTCGGCTGGCAAAGATGCGCCTGCGGCCGACCAGCACCACATATTCAGCTTGGCGCTGGTGATCGTGGCCCCAGCGGGGATGCTGCTGAGATCGAAGCGCAACCAGGCGCGTTCATCTTGGAAACTCCCGGAGGCGGCGCTTTCGACAAAGAGGTTGGTCGTGTTGTAGTTGTTTGCGGGGTTGCCACTCTCCACCTGCGCGTCCGCGAGCGGCGCCAGCGAGAAGACGTTGCCGGGATTCACGGCGGTCGTGGCCGTGAGGGTGAGCGAACCGTTGGTCGTGCCGGCCGGAACAGGATCGACGTGCGAGGTCGCGGCCGACGCGGGCGGAAACGAAGAGATGCCCAGCGTCGAGGCGAGCACCGCCGTGTCGCAGCGGAAGCGCATGGCGAAACTCTCGCTGGTAGGCACGCCGGTCAGCACGAGGAGGTCATTCACCGCGCCCGGCAGGGTCTTGCTGGAAAACGCCGTGACATCCTCGACCGTGAGTGCATTGCCGTTCTGATCCGCCACGGTGGAAGTGCCCGTTTTCTTGGCGAGGAATTTGATATAGTGATTCTTGTGCCAGTCATCCAGGGCCGTGGGAATGTCGGGTACCACCACCGGCTTGGCCAGGCTGTCGTCATGGCCCACGATCTTGAATTCGACGCCATCGGACTGGATGCCTTCCTGATCAACAAACTCCGGGTCGCCTTGGTAGAAGCTGCCCTTGCCCCAGGTTTCAATGATGTCGCCCCGATGGAGCACGCCAGTCCTGAAGCCCAGATAGCTGCGATAGGCCTCGATTTCCCCCAGGCGATTGGTAGGATTGAAGGAGCCGTCGACATTCACAAGGCTCGCGGGCACCTGCGGGGTCCCGCGATGTTGCAGGGTTTCCGGCGTGGCGTCGAGGAACCGGATGAAGGCGTCGTCAAACGCGGTCGAGGAGTCGGCGTCGTTCAGCATCGTCACCACCGCCCGGTAGCCGCCGGCGAATTCCGTGTTCAGGCTGTAGCGCGAATTACCGGCGTCGTAGGGATTGCCCTGGGGAAATTGCGCCGTGTATTCGACCAAGGCAGTCCGGTTCAGGTAAGTCGAGGTAGTCGGACTTGGATCACTGAAAGGCACGGAGTCGTGGACGTACATGTAATTGCTGATGGCGACATTGTAAGTATGGCTCAGGTCGATCGGCTGGCCGTTGTAGGTGATGCTCGTCGGCAGGCCGTCGAATGCCGTGACAAACCAGCCGCGCGAAAGAGCCACGTCGCAGCCGTGCCCCTTGAAATAATTGAGGATTTCCTGGCCGGTCATCTTGACCAGATAGAGCGTGTCGTCCGCCCACGGATAGGTTTCGTAGATCTGGGTGTAGGTGATCGGTCCGGCCGGAATATCGGAGCGAACCCCGCCGCCGGATTCGATCGAAAGATCACACTGGCCGAACAACTGCACGGCTTTCCACTGGAGCGCATCGCAAATCCAATTGCCCGCCGTGTTGTTGCCACTCCACGGATACTCGTCGCTCGACCACCACTTCATCTTGTTGTCGAGCAGCAGATCGTCAGACGAATAACCGATGACCTGATCCAGGCCGTAGGTGGGATTCGTCGCGGCGTACTGGTCCTTGCGCGTCTGGATCAACGCGGCGATGTCGGGATCCGGGGTGATGTCGGCATTGCGCAACGGATAGTTGGCGTTGCTCAGATATTTGCCCGCTCCATTCACACGCAGTTCGCCGACGTAGTGCATGAAACTCCCCTCTTCGGTGAAAATCGTCTTGTAGTTCAGCGAGGTGGGTTGCCAGACCGAGTCCGCATAAGTGTGCCAATGGCCGGTGATGGCGATTTCGGGCAGCTTGGCCACGCTGTTGTCCACGAGAATGGGCGTGGAACCGCTGGTGCTCGCAGTGCTCAGGTCGCTGTGCCCGTCGTGCGTAAGCAAAATGACCAGATTACAGCCTTGGTTGTTGCGCAGATCGTTCACGTAGTCGGCGAAATGGATCTTGGTCGTATCCGTGCTCGACCAGTCGCATTTCACGACATCGAGGGTGCTGTTCACGATGCTTTCCAGTGAATCGGCCGTTTCGGTCGTGTAGCCAACGATGCCGATCTTGCTGCCGTTCACGTTCACGATGACATAGGGCAGGAAGTAGGGCGTCTTCGTCCCTTTCGCGCAGATGTTGATCGAGATGACGGGAAAGTTCGTCTGATTCTTCAGATTGTTGATGTAGCTGATGTCGCGAATGTCGTGGTTGCCGACAACCATGGCATCAAGACCTCGTCCGTCACGACCGGCGATCGCCCGGAGCTTGGTGTCGAGCAACTGATAAAAAGCCACGTTGGTCCCGTTGCCAAACGAGCCCACGGGATTGCCGGGGCCGTTCCAGTCGCCGACCGGATTGCCTTCGGAGATGTCGCCGCCGTCCAGCACCAAGGCGTCCGGCTGGGCGGCCGTGAGCTGCAGCAGCTTGCCACCCATGTAGGCGGCGCCGCCCGCGTCTTCAAACTGCGTCTGGGGATTGCCGCTGTGCTGGGGGAT
>CAZIQP010000154.1:4046-8907 GCA_964541315.1 uncultured Opitutaceae bacterium | reverse complement strand
TTCTCACCACGGTCGAGGTGGAGGACAACTTCACCGCGCTGCAGTTCAGCCACTACGCGATTTCGTTTCTCACGGATGACATCATCCGGCTGCGTTATGTGGAGATCGACGGTCAGCTCCGAAAAGTGATGGTCGTGATTAAAATGCGCGGGGGCAATCACAGCAAGGACATCCGCGAATATGTCATCACCGACAAGGGCGTGGTTGTCATTTTGCCGCGCCGAACGGATTACAACGGATTGATCACCGGCATTCCCACGCGCGCGGGTCCGCGTTCCGCGCAGGCGGATGAGGCCGCGCCGGAACCGAAGGCGACGCGGTGATGGGCGAAAAAAAGCCTCGGCCATGACGACAAAAATTCTCTCGATTCCGGCGTATCAGACACTCGACCTGTCAAGAAGCTGGCTGGCCACGGTCGAGCATTCGCCTTTGCCCACGTTCATGGTGGAAGGGCCGACTCATACTGTTCGTCAGATGAATGCCGCCTGTTGCCAACTGCTGGAAAAGACGCCGGTCGAATCCACCGGCAAAACATTGGGCGATCTGTGGCCGGAACAAATCCACTGGGTCGGAGCGCTCGACCGTGTTTACCGCACGGGCCAGCCCGAATGTCATACGGAAGAACAGGCTTTTACGCGACCGACCGTCTTTTGGACGTATACGATGTGGCCCGTGATGGCGCAGGATCAGCCGCTCGGGGTCATGATCCAGGTGGTCGTAACCACCCGGCAGCAGCAGCAAACGGTAGCGATGAATGAGGCGTTGGTGTTGGGCTCGGTGCATCAGCATGAACTCACCGAGGCGAGCGAGAGGCTGAACACGCAATTGCGCGAGGAAATCGCCGGGCGCCTGACGATGCAGCAGGCCCTGGCCGAAAAAGCCCGGCTGCTCGACCTGAGCACCGACGCTATTGTCGTGCTCGATTGTGAGCACCGGATCCGTTACTGGAATCGTGGGGCCGAGGAACTTTATGGCTGGTCGGGTCCGGAGGCACTCGGAAAACTCAGTTACGAACTGCTTCGTACCAGTTTCACACAGCCGATCGATCAGATCACAGAGGAACTCCATCGGACCAATCACTGGACCGGTGTGATGACGCATACCAAACGCGATGGGCAGCGCATTTCAATGCTGGTTCGCAAGGTGCTGGACCGCGACAACCAAGGGAAACCGGTGGCGATCCTGGAAAGCATGACCGATATCACCGAACGGACGAAGGCGGAGGCGGCATTACGCGACGCGCGAACCCGTTTGGCGGAACATGCCGGACAATTGGAAGGCCTGGTGACCAAGCGCACGGCGGAGCTGACCGCCAGCAATCAGCAACTGGAGGCGATTGTTTATTCCATGGCGCATGACTTGCGGGCACCGTTGCGATCCATGCAGGGCTTTGCCGCATTGCTGGTCGATGAAGCCAGCACGGCGTTGAGCGAAAACGGCCGGGATTGTGCCCACCGGATCGACCAATCGGCGCAATTCATGGACGCCTTGTTAAGCGACCTGCTCGCCTACACCCGCACCAGCCAGCAACACATCGAGCTGACGACATTGAGTCTCGAAAAAGTTGTCGGGACCGTGCTTTCCCGCATGCAAAAAGAAATCGCGAACGGGAACGCGTGCGTGGAATGTTCCGGGCCGTGGCCGGAGGTGAGGGCGCACGAGCCCACTCTGATCCAGGTGCTGTCCAATCTGACCGCCAATGCCCTGAAGTTTGTCCGGCCCGGTGTGCCCCCGCTGGTGCGCATCCGGGCGGAAGAGCGAGCCGTATCGATCCGGGTCTGGGTGGAGGATAACGGCCTCGGCATCTCGCCCGACTATCAGCAACAAATCTTCCGGCTGTTTATCCGCCTGGACCGGGGAAAATATCCGGGCACCGGCGCCGGCCTGGCCATTGTGCAAAAAGGCATTGAGCGCATGGGCGGACGCGTGGGGGTGGAATCGACGCCCGGGCAGGGCAGCCGGTTCTGGATCGAACTGCCCAAAGCCGTGCCCGCGGAGAGAGGAGCGCACCATGTTGATTGAAGACCCCATTGTCCTGCTGGTGGACGACAGCGAAGATGACGCGCTGCTCGTGCGCCGGGTTTTCGAACGCGTCGGATTTGCCGCTCCGCTCCGGATCGTCGGCGATGGCGAAGAGGTGATCGCCTATCTGAACGGAGCTGGCGCCTTCGGTGATCGCGCAAAGTTTCCCTTGCCCACCGTGGTGCTGCTTGATTTGAATCTCCCTCGGAAAAACGGTTTTGCGGTGCTGGCCTGGATTCGCCAACAGCCCGAGCACAAACGGCTGTGCGTATACATCCTGAGCGCGTCGAGCCAGGCAGACGACATCCAGCAAGCCTATGACCTCGGGGCCAACTCCTATCTGGTGAAGCCAGGCACGCTGGATGAATTAGCGGCCATGACCCAATGTCTGCTCGCCTGGTTGAGGCTCGGCCATTTTTATGTCCCCGAGGATAATCCGTCGATCACCACTGCGTGATGGATCCTTCGGTTTGGTTTATTGCACGAGCGGCTTTATGCCGCGATTCGACAAACAATCGCGGCATAAAGCCGCTCCCACCGGAAGAGGAATATTGGATTCACCGTCGCCGGGGCATTGCGCCATGGGGTGGATACCCACTGCCATTTTACGCACAATGGGCGTAGGGTCACCCCGTGAATTCTCACTCTGCCGAACAGAAAAATCCATGATCACGGATGCTCTCCCCGCTTCCGAACTGCGTTACCGCCGGCTCTTCGAGGCGGCGCGCGACGGCATCCTTATGCTGGATCCGGCGACCCGCCGGATCATTGACGTGAATCCGTTTCTGATGGGGTTTCTCGGTTATGCGCGGGAAGAATTTCTCGGCAGGGAACTGTTTGAAATCGGCCTGCTGAAGGACGAGGCCGCCAGCCAGGCCGCGTTTCGTGAGCTCCTGACCAATGGTCGTATCCGCTACGATGATTTGCCGCTGGAGACCAAGGACGGGCGGCGGGTGGAGGTGGAGTTTGTCAGCAACGTTTACCAGGAAGGAGACCGGAAGGTCATCCAGTGCAACATCCGCGACATCACGGCCCGGAAGAATAACGAACGATTGCTGCGCGAGGCCGATTTGAAGCTGTCGTTGCACGCGGCTGAACTGGAGATGCTGGTCAGCCGGCGCACAAATGAACTCCGGCTCAGCAATCAACAGTTGGAAACGTTGGTTGCTTCCATCGCCCGCGATCTGCGGGCTCCTCTGCGAAGCATGCAGGGCTTTTCCCAGCTCTTGGTGCAGGACCGTGCGGCCAAGCTGGATCAGCAGGGCCGGGAATACGCAAATTACATCAACACGGCCGCGGTGATGATGGACCGCCTGCTCAACGATCTCCTCGCCCTCAGCCAGATCAGCCAGCAGAAGATCGAGCTCGTGCCCGTGGCCCTGGACAAGGTCGTGGAGAGCGCGTTGTCCGGTTGCGAGACGGCGATCATTGAAAGCGAAGCCACGGTCGACAGCAATTCACC
The DNA here is from genome assembly GCA_964541315.1 of uncultured Opitutaceae bacterium. Taxonomy (GTDB): domain Bacteria; phylum Verrucomicrobiota; class Verrucomicrobiia; order Opitutales; family Opitutaceae; genus Didemnitutus. The sequence goes on along the minus strand of CAZIQP010000154.1, from coordinate 5,423 downwards.
GTGGCCTGCCGTCGTCGCCCATGCGACGACCTTGCGGCAGGTGCTGGTGAATTTGATCGGCAACGCCCTGAAGTTCGTCGTCGGCAAGGAACCGAAGGTGCGCTTGCACACGGAAGAACGTCCGGGCGGCGTGGTGCGAATCTGGGTGGAGGACAACGGCATTGGCATTCCCGCGGAATATCACGAGCGGATATTTCAGGTTTTCCAACGCCTGCATGCCACGTCGTATGCCGGCACGGGCATCGGGCTCGCCATCGTGCAAAAGGGAGTGGAGCGAATGAGCGGCCGGGTGGGCCTGACCTCCGCGCCCGGCGAAGGCAGCCGGTTCTGGATCGAACTGCCCAAGGCCTCTCCCGCAGCGCTCACCCGGTAGTTCCACAACATTTTTTATGATCGTAGATAATCCCATTATTTTGGTCGTTGATGACGACGATTGTGCCGCGACGCTCGTGAGCACCGTTTTTGAACGCGCCGGGCTCGTGCTGCCCCTCCAGTTTGCCCGCGATGGGGCGGAAGCGATCGCCTACCTGAGCGGCGAGGGCGCTTTTGCCGACCGCACGCAGTATCCGTTGCCCACCGTGATACTGCTTGACCTGAACATGCCGCGGAAAAACGGCTTCGAGGTGCTGGCGTGGCTGCGGCAGCAGCCACGCCTGAAAAGACTGCACGTCTACGTCCTGAGTGCGTCGAGCCAGCCCGAAGACATCCGGCGCTGCTATGATCTGGGCGCCAATTCCTATCTGGTCAAACCCGGCAATCTGGAAGGCCTCATGAATCAGGCCAACTGTCTCCTCGCCTGGCTCAGGCTCAGTCACATTTCCGCCGTGGCGTGAGGGAAGTGCGCGTAGCCGCAGGCCCTTGTCGCGCCGTAACCCGGTGCAGGCGGACCCGGGCAAGCTCAGCCACCTACCACGAGACTTTGCCCGTCACAATTCGGCATGGCCGCAAGGGCCAGCCCTACAGCCTTTGCGGCCGTGCCACCTGCTTCGACATTACGGCTCGGCCGCGCGCATCCTTCCCTGTCGGGTAACACTCCATAGCGTCCCGTCGATTTTCGTCGTATGCTGATCTCACTATGAGCCTGCCCACCACCCTTGAATCAACGGTCGCCGCGCTCCTTGCTCCGGGCAAGGGCATCTTGGCGGCGGACGAAAGTTTCCCGACGATCGGAAAAAGATTCGCCGCTTTCACCATTCCGTCCACCGGAGAGAACCGGCGGCTCTATCGCCAGTTGCTGTTCATGACTCCCGGCTTGGGCGATTCCATCAGCGGCGTGATTTTGTTCGACGAAACGACGCGCCAGAGATGCGCCAGCGGCGCATCGCTGCCGGAAGCTCTGGCCGGCAACCGGATGGTTCCCGGCATCAAGGTGGATAC
>CAZIQP010000154.1:0-3946 GCA_964541315.1 uncultured Opitutaceae bacterium | reverse complement strand
GAAGTGTTGATGGACGGCAGCCACTCGCTGGCGCAGTGCGAGGAAGTCACAGGCGCGACTCTAAGAACCGTGTTCGCCACGCTCATCGAGCAACGGGTCGGGCTGGAAACGATGCTGCTCAAGACGGGCATGGTGCTTCCGGGCAAGGATTGTCCGCAACAGGCCGGGGTTGAGGAGGTGGCCGCGGCCACGCTCCGTTGCCTGCGCCGGACGGTGCCGGCAGCGGTTCCCGGGATCGTGTTTCTCTCCGGTGGACAAAAAGACGTGGCGGCGACGGAGCGGCTTAATGCGATTTGCCGGGTGGACGACGCACCGTGGCGCCTGAGTTTTTCCTTCGGCCGTGCGCTGCAGGATGCGGCGCTGAAAACCTGGCAGGGTTTTCCGGCGAACGTGGCGGCGGCGCAGGCGGCGCTGCTCCATCGCGCGCAGTGCAACGGACTGGCGGTGTCGGGAAAATATTCGGCCGACGCGGAAATGGCGACGGCGTGAACGGGGTGGCCACAGGCTTCCGTACCTGTGGGATCGGGAGGAGAGGCGAACAAACAGTCCGAACCCTGGCAGGCAGGGACGCCTGCCACTGCTTCCTGATCCGTTGTTAATCCACATTTTCCCGGTGACCCGTGAATATTTGGTTACGGTTAAATTTCAGCATAATGGGGTGAACACCCAATAGAGACCGCGCGCGCATCAGGATAGCGTGCTTGCTGCAGGCCGGAGAATTAGCACAGCAACCAAAAACTTCATGATCTCCGCCGAAATTTCCCATTCGGAGTTGCGCTATCGCCGCGTCTTCGAGGCAGCCCAGGACGGGGTTTTGATTGTCGATCCGGGCACGCGCAAGATCATCGATGTAAATCCGTATATGTCGAAAATCACGGGTTATCCTTTTGAGGATTTTATTGGCCGCGAACTTTTCGAAATTGGGCTGCTGAAGGATGAGGAGGCGAGTCAGGCTGCTTTTCGCGAATTGCAGGAGACCGGCTATATCCGTTACGAGGATCTGCCACTTGAGGGTAAAGACGGACGGAGGGTCGATGTGGAATTTGTCAGCAACATTTACCAGGAGGGCGACCAGCAGGTCATCCAGTGCAACATCCGGGATATTTCCGCGCGCAAGCGTGCCGGAATCGCGCTGCGCGAGAGTGAGGAGCGTTTCAAACTCGTCGCCCGCGCCGTGAGCGATGTGGTCTGGGACTGGAATCTCGCTAACGACAGTCTCTGGTGGAGCGACGGCTTCACCGTCACGTTTGGGTACGTCCCCATCGAGATCGAAGCCGGCATCGAGTCCTGGACCAGTCGGATTCACGCCGACGAGCGCAGCCGCGTGGTCGATGGCATTTACCAGGCGCTGGATTCGGGCAAGGAATCCTGGTCGGACGACTACCGCTTTCAGCGCAAGGATGGGGGTTATGCCACCGTGCAGGATCGCGGCTTCATTCTTCGCAATCCGGCCGGCAAGGCCATCCGCATGGTGGGTGGCATGCGTGATCTCACCGAACAGAAATTATTGGAGACAGACTTGCTGCGCGCCCAGCGCTTGGAAAGCATTGGGACACTCTCCGGCGGCATCGCCCACGACCTGAACAATGTGCTCACGCCAATCATGATGTCGATCGAGCTGCTTAAAGCCGGCCTGCATGATGATCCGGAGAGCAGCAAAATCCTCGAGGTCATTCATGTCAGTTGCCGTCGAGGGGCTGACCTGCTGCGCCAGGTGCTTTCTTTCGCCCGGGGACTGAACGGCGAACGGGTCTCCACCCGGCTGGGACAGTTGATCTCCGACCTGCAGGGCATCATCTGCGAAACCTTTCCCCGAAATATCAAGATTGTGGTTCAGGTGTCTGATGGGCTTTGGCCCATCAAGGGCGACCCTTCCCAGTGTCATCAGGTGCTGCTCAACCTGGCGGTTAATGCCCGCGATGCGATGTTTCAGGGTGGCACCCTCACTGTGGCGGCCAACAATATCACGCTCGACGCCCAATATGCGGGCACGAGCAGGAACGTCAAACCCGGGCCTTATGTGTTGCTGCGGGTGACCGATACCGGCGTTGGTATCCCATTTGCGGTGCGGCAGCAGATCTTCGAGCGGTTCTACACCACGAAGGAGGCGGGTCAGGGCACGGGCCTCGGTCTCTCGACCGTGCACGCCATTGTCAGAAGTCACGGCGGCTTTATCGAGGTTGAGAGCGAGGTTGGCCAGGGCACCACGTTCAAGATTTTTTTCCCCGCCAGTCCCGCCCTCCCGGCTGCCGAATCCAAGCAGCCGTTCGAAGCCGGGCTGGCACTTGGCCGGGACGAATTGGTCCTGGTGGTGGACGACGAATCTTCGATCCGTCTCATCACCCAGCAGACGCTGGAGGCTTTCGGGTACCGGGTGCTCACCGCCAGCAACGGGGCGGAGGCGGTTGCGCTCTACGCCAAGCAGCCGCAGCAGATTGCCCTCGTGCTTACCGACATGATGATGCCCGTCATGGGCGGCGCGGCCATTGTCGAGGTGTTCAAGAGCATCAATCCGGCGGTCAAAATCATCGCGGCCAGTGGCATCGACTCCCAGGAGAATCTCGCCAGTGCCACCAAGGTCCAGGTGCAGGATTTCCTCGCCAAGCCGTACACCGCGCAGACTTTGCTGAGGATGATCCGGGAAGTCCTCGACCGGGCGGCAAGGTAAGGGAGCTGTAGGAGAGGGGCTTTATGCCCCGATGGCTTTCGCACGAGTGCCGTGCCGGTTTCTTATCGGGGCATAAAGCCCCTCCTACAGCCCGGAAGAAAGTCACCCGACCGCCCTGCCAATCGCGAATCAATGTCGGGTATCACCCCATGGTCACGGTCGGCGTTCCGGTTTATGTTCGCGGGTGTAGCAATGAAGCAGGGTAAGATGGGCGCATACCTCCGCCAATCTCGGGTCAGGGTCTGACAACCGCGAGCCAGGAATATTTTATGTTACCACATGCCAAAACACTCTCAACCCATCCGCCGGCGAGATGGGATCAACACTGTCTGCTGGGGCTCCAGTTTCCTATCAGCCTTCAGTCGGAGGTCAGGCTCAGCGAGCGTTTTGGAGGCGTGAAACTGGAATTGCTCCGGAACCTCTCCCGCTCCGCGCCCAAACGGGTGCGGAATGTCTTTATGTCCTACGCGGCGTTCCGGTTTCCCTTCGCTTTTGGTCCGGCCGGTCCAGGCGTCGAATCGCAGGGCACACCGACACTCGCCCGCACTGCTCAGCCTGTATAGTGGGTGTACACCCCATGTCTCCGGTCCACTTGGTCTTTGCCTTCCTCGACTTAATAACAGCCCGATACTAAATGAAAAAAGCCCGCGCCAAATCCATCACCACGGCCACCCTTTTGCCGAAGTGTCCGACCGGTATCCAAGGTCTCGACGAAATCACCGGCGGCGGATTGCCCCGCGGGCGTCCCACCTTGGTTTGCGGCGGAGCGGGTTGCGGCAAAACGCTGCTGGCGGCGGAATTTCTCGTGCGTGGCGCGGCGCAGTTTCACGAGCCGGGCGTGTTGATGGCCTTCGAGGAAACGGAAAAGGAATTGAAGGCCAATGTCGCCTCACTTGGCTTTGATCTGGCGGGCTTGGTCCAGCGCAAAAAAATTGTGGTGGACTGCGTGCACATCGAACGCAGCGAAGCCCGCGAGAGCGGCGAGTACGACTTGGAGGGCTTGTTCGTCCGCCTCGGCCATGCGATCGATTCCATCGGGGCCAAGCGCGTGGTGCTCGATACGCTGGAGGTGCTGTTCGCCAGCCTGCCCAACGAGGCCATTTTGCGCAGCGAATTGCGCCGGCTCTTTCGCTGGCTGAAGGACAGGGGCGTCACCGCCGTCATCACGGCGGAGCGCGGGCGCGAGAACCTGACGCGCCATGGACTGGAGGAATACGTGTCCGACTGCGTCATCGTGCTCGACCACCGGGTCAACGACCAGATCGCCACGCGGCATCT
>CAZIQP010000153.1:0-9085 GCA_964541315.1 uncultured Opitutaceae bacterium | reverse complement strand
GCTCCGCCGCGATGCCATTCCCAAAATTCGTCTCCGCTATTTCACCGACGCCGAACTCAACATCGGCGTCAGTTGCTCGAAGCAACAGGTGTTCGAGCGCAATGGGACCCACGGGACGGCTATATTCGGCCACGGCAATTTCATATCCTATCTGGAAACTCTGAAGACGTCACGTCTTGACTCTTGACTGACCGTTCAGGCCGCCCAGTCCACTGTCCGTCAATTCAGGTGAACCGTAGCCCGATCTCCTCCCATACCTTATCTTGATTATTCGTGACGTGGCTCCGGAGTGACTGCCCGACGGGCAAACTCGGCGCGGATCGCGGGCGAGTGCAACTTCACCAGCAAGCCGACAGAAATCGCGATGATCGGAAAATGCAGTGGATAAATCGGAGTTGAACCCAGGGCCGTGGTGATCACCCCGTTCGGCGGCAGTTGGCATGGTACGCTCGGGCGTGGCACCGAGGAAGATTCGCACCAGGCTGTAAGTGGCAATCACCCGAGCACGGCCAGCGCATAACCGTAGGCCCACTGCCGCCGCCGGAGCAGTCCGATTCCGGATATCAGCGTCGCGGGCGGACACTTTTTTAACCCGCGCGAGGCGCCCGGAATTCCGACTTGCAAACCCTACGTTGTGGTCAGACATTTTCTCATCATGGCAGAAGCTATCGCCAGCACCAAAAAAGGGTATAACCAGCCTTACACTGTTAAACCGGCACGGATTGACCAGATGGCCAAAGCGTACAATTTTACGCGGGGAGATATCTGGAAGATCAAGCGGGAGATCGATAAGAGCCTGCGGCGCCGCGCCAATGCCAAAACCAAGTAAGCGGCTCAAGGGGACGGAAGTTTTTCTCAACCTGCCTTATGAGGGCAGCTGCGAAAATGTCCTGCTCGGGTTGACCGGTGCCTTGGTCGCTTTGAAATGTATCCCTCGTCTTACTTTTGAGGAAGCTGACGATGGCGTTGGACGGATGCAGAGGATATTTCGACTGCTGAAGGAATGCCCTGTGTCGCTGCATGATCTCTCCATCGTGGCTGACGAGCCGAGGCTCAACATGCCATTCGAACTCGGCTTGGCCTGCGCCATCAGGGAGATGGGCGGGAAGCACCGCTATTTTATTTTGGAATCCAAAAGACACAGACTGGGGAAAGCCTTAAGCGATCTGGCGGGTTGGGATCCGAAAATTCACAATGGCCGACTTCAGGGAGCAGTATCGGTTGTGCTGGAAATGCTGCGCTCACCGGGCTCAGCGATCAATGCGACCGAGGTGATTCGGCTCTGCAAAGCGATGCAAAGGGCACTTCCCGCTATTTTTGCCCGGCATAAAAAGAAGTCGCTCTTCAACGCCTCCGTATTTGGAGATCTTGTGATCTATGGGTGGACAAAAGCGGATGAAATGGGACTGCATTAATTGGAACAGACCAAAAGAGGGCTAAAAAATGCGGCGGGGTTCCATTGTTATAATCTCTCGCGTCCGCGGGCGAACTCGGCGCGGAACGCGGACAAACGCAACTTCACCAGCAAGCCGACGGAAATAGCGATGATCAGAAAATGCAGCGGATAAATCGGAGTTGAGACCAGGGCCGTGGTGATCACCTTGTTCGGCGACACCGTGCTGCGCTCGGGCGTGGTGATGTGGCACCGCGGAAGATCTGCACAAGCTAAGGTTTGATCAAAAGTTTCCTTCGGGCTGGCTGTGGAAACGCCGCATTCCCGCGAGCGCGAGCAGGGTGAGCGCAAACCGGGCGGAGATCGATCCGCCGCCACCGCTGCTGGGTGTCGGCGTGGGAGTGGGGGTCGTGGCTGCGTTGACGGTGAGCTTGGCTTTGTTGCTGGTGGTGCTGCCGAGGGGATTTTTGATGACGACAGCGTAGTCGCCGGCGTCGGCGGCTCGGGCGTTGGAAAAGCTATGCGTGCTGGCGGTCGCGCCGTAATCCTTTTCATAGGAGCACGCAGAGGGCGCAGAGCTAATTCAACTCAGCAGGGTCCCTGTTATTTTCCTGCCTTCCTCCGTTCCCTCTGCTTCCTCCTGTAACAATCCTGCGAGCCTGACCGGCTGGTGCTCGCGAACTCGAGGATTGATCCCCAAAGGTTTGTTGCGTTGTTTTGCGCAAACGACCTACCGCACAAAAGCTCAACCCAGTTGCGGTGAACACTGTTCAGCAAATAAAAAAAATGAAAATCAAGAGCACGTCTTATGACCCGATCGATGACGACGACGGTTGGTGGGTCTCACAGGTGAGCGACAGCGACTGCACCCCCATCGAAAAGAAAGCTTTGGCGTTGCAAGAGGCCGCGCTCAGCAAGGGTTTCTATTGCATCTGCAGTAACTACGAAGATGGAGAGTACCACATGTTCCTCGTACCGGCAAATGGCGTCCGGTACGTTATCGAGAAGTTTGGCGTCGGATCGCATGCGGGCAGTGAGCCCGCCAGCGTATACGAAGAAATCGCCGCTGCTGATGCAAAGAATCCGATGGTTCCGTTCTTCGCTGATGAAGCAGGGTTGAAGGCACGGTTCTCAAAACCTGTGACAAAGGCGCTACTCGCGATTCTGGAAGACAGTCTCTACAGCGTTGAGGCAATGATGGATGACGGTTACAAATCCGTGGACGACTACATTCAAAAAAACCAAGGCGTTCATCTCTGGTGGGACTGAAATGAAGACACTGCCCAACACTGCAACAGAAAGAACCACCCAATGACTAAACTTCGTGTAGAAAGCTTCACCATTTCAATTGACGGCTTTGGCGCCGGCCCGGATCAGAGCCTCGAGAACCCGCTGGGCGTCGGCGGACCCGCCCTGCATGGCTGGGCGATGCCTACCCGTACGTTTCAGACGAAAGTTTTCGGAGGCAAAGACGGAGAGACCGGGATCGACGAAGACTTTGCCGCGCGCGGCTTCCACAATGTGGGTGCCTGGATCATGGGCAGAAACATGTTCGGGCCGGTGCGCGGTTCCTGGCCGGACGAGAGCTGGCGGGGATGGTGGGGCGAGAACCCGGTTTATCATACGCAGGTTTTCGTGCTCACGCATCATCCGCGTGCGCCGCTCGTCATGGAGGGAGGCACGACCTTTCATTTCGTGACTGACGGGATTCGCGCCGCGCTGGAACGGGCCCGCGCTGCCGCCAACGGCAAGGATGTACGCATCGGCGGTGGAGCGGCGACCATCAGGCAATACCTGCGGGAGCGACTGATCGATGAACTCCATATCGCCATCTCCCCCGTCATACTTGGCGCGGGTGAGCGGTTATTCGACGGCATCAACCTCGCGGCATTGGGCTACACCTGCACCCGACATGTCGCGTCGCCGAGAGCCACGCACATCGTGCTAACCCGGACCTGAACCCAACGTCGCCCAACCATGCGACTCGAGCCAAGGCCAGGGGGTTAACCGCTAATGAGTTTCGCCCCATCGGCAGAGCTCAGGGCAGGCAATGGGCGAAACTTTAGAACACCCCTTCGACTGATCGTCTTCGGTGTGGGTTCCGGGGAGTCTGCTAATCGCAGACTGGGATAGCGGTAGCAGCAGACAACGAGACAACCGACGACGGGACTTGTCAGCGGGTAGGGTGTGACCGCGACGATTGCTGCAGCCTCAGCGGCTGGGTTTGCGGCGAATGTTGTTACGGCGGGGATTGGCCTTGCCCTGTGGCTCTAATTTGGTCCACTAGCAGCATGTCCAAGCATTCTACCGCCCGTACCCTGAAATCGGAGTTGGCTGGAGCACTGAAGCAGCGCATGGCGAGCAGCAATCTCGACGTCTCCAGCTTTGCCAAACAGATGCAGACAAGCCGGTCGGCCGTGCGCCGGTTGCTCGATGAAAAAAATACCGCCATCACCATCCACACTCTGGCCCGGGCGGCCGAAATTGCCGGCTTGGAAATATCGTTCACTGTGCGACAAAAATCTCCGGTCGAACTGACCGATCTTGCCCGGCAGCTTGCCGGCACCAAATCTCCGGCCAAGGCGGCCCGGTTGAAAAAGAGCCTCGTTGCCGGGTTCTACGGTCAGGCGTGATTCGCCATGCCCCGGATCAAACGCAGCGGGTTGCCCAAAGCACTGTTTGATCATATTCTGCACCGCATTCGGCAACGAGGAATCACGCCGGAAGATCTCGGTCTCATGGCCGCTTGGATGGATAAGGAACCGAACGTTCCGGAGGGCGATTGGTTCAAGCGGTTCGATACTTTCACGATCTGCGGGGAAGGAGAGCTGGTTAAAACTGTGCTGGCACCCAAGCAGACCGCTATTGGCGAGGAAGTGAACTGATCCCATGACCACCAAGCATCGTATTTTCTCGGTACCTGTCGCGAACGTCTATCCCTACTATGTCGCCAAGGCAGAGAAGAAGGGTCGAAAGAAGGCGGAGGTCGATGCCGTGATTTGCTGGCTGACGGGCTACACGGCAAAGCAGTTGGAAAAGCAGCTGAAGCAACAGACGGACTTCGAAACCTTCTTTGCGAAAGCGCCCAAAATGAATCCGGCGCGAAAACTGATTACCGGTGTCATCTGCGGCGTACGCGTGGAGGATATCGAGGAGCCCACGATGCGGGAGATCCGCTATCTGGACAAATTGGTAGACGAATTGGCCAAAGGGAAGTCGTTGGAGAAGATCCTGCGGGCCTGAGTAACTGACGGATGGGTTAACCACGGACGAAGCGCGGGAGCGCGGAGATGGTCGTGCCGTAAGGCATGGCCCCGCAGGGGGACTGGAGCAGGTGCTCTTAGGGCGGCGCAGGAACAACACACGGAAAACACAGAAACCAAACCGATCCATTTTCACAGGAGGTAACGGAGGAAACAGAGCAATCCCGCCGAATTGGGCACCACCAAGCACACCAAAGAGAGATTCAATCCAGCGCCCCAACGCTCACCCATTCCAGTCGTCCCATTTTCGTGTGTTCCCATTCTCGTGTGTTTCGTGGCTTTGCGTGCCTTCCTCCGCTCCCTCTGCTTCCTCCTGTAAATCAAATTCCCTTTCCGTGTTTTACACGATTCGAGTGTTTCGAAACGGAAAATTTGCCTTATGTGGAATAATGCTTCGGGTGATGGTCTCTTATCCCCACATGTCCAGTGAGACTTTCACAGCTTTGGTGAATGCGCAGTATGCGCCGCTTTACCGGTTTGCCCTGAGCCTGACGAAAAATTCGTCCGAGGCATGTGATCTTGCGCAACAGACTTTCTACATCTGGGCCCGCAAGGGGGAGCAGTTGCGCGACACGAACAAAGCCAAGTCGTGGCTGTTTACCACGCTCTACCGGGAATTTCTCCGCAACCGCCGGCGGGCGGGGCATGTCACGGCGCTTGAGGATTTGCCGCCATCGGAAGCCGATCCGGCCGCGCCGGAAGTCGATATGGTGACGGGCATGGATGCGGGGCTGGTGGTCGAAGCGCTGCAGGAGGTTGAAGAAGTTTACCGGGTGCCGCTGACTTTGTTTTACCTGGAAGATCTCTCGTACAAAGAAATCGCCGAGACGCTGGAGGTCCCGATTGGCACAGTCATGTCGCGGCTTTCCCGGGGGAAGAGCCAGTTGCGGTCCTTGCTGGAACAAAAGGAAGCCAGCACAAGGAATAAAGTTGTCCCCATAGGCTCTCATTTGGGACGAAAACTTTCATGACCAACGAAGAGGCAAAGTTTATTTTGCAGGCTTACCGACCCAACGGGGCGGATGCGGGCGATCCCACGTTTAAACCTTCGTTGGAGCAGGCGCGACAGGATGCCACGCTGGGCCGGTGGTTTGAAGGGCAACAAAAGTTCGACCGGTCGGTGGCGGCAAAACTGCACGCGGTCGAACCACCGGCCGGGCTGCGCGCGGCGATCCTCACCGGTGGGCGGGTCAGCCTCGCCAAGGCCCGCGTCTGGTGGCAGCGGCCGGCTTGGCTGGCGATGGCCGCCAGTGTGCTTTTGCTCCTCACCGTGGGCCTGGCCGGGGTTCTAAGAACCCGTGCGCACCAGGAGGATGAACTGCCGGTTTTTGCGACGGATTATGTTTCCGGCGGCTTTTTTCTCAGTCAGCACAATGCCAATGTGGATGAACTGCGCAACTGGTTGAGCAAGCAGCACGCACCCTTGCCAAAGACTCTGCCCGTGGGATTTGCCCAGTTGCGCGGTCTCGGTTGCAAGACGATCGACTATCGCGGCAAGGAAGTGTCCCTGATCTGCTTTGGCGCCGGCAAGGAATACCATCTGTTCGTGGCCAGCCGGGCGGACTTTCCCATGATGCCGGCGAGTGCCGTGCCGCAATTTTTGGTGCGCAAGGGCCATGCGACGGCGGCGTGGTCGGATGAAAACAACCACTATGTCGTGGTGACGGACGACTCGCTGAAGGCGCTGCAAGAATGCTTGGGCTGCAGCAGCTCGTAATCAGTGCCGCTTGCCGGCTTCGTGCGGGAAAGGAAGGATTACGCTGTGATCGTATCAAATGAACAGCTTTCGACCGGGGTCTCGCAGTTGGGACGGGCGATGATGCCGGGGAAGGGTTCCGCGGCGAACCTGCGTGTCGGCTCGGCAAGCAGGTGCCGGTCGCAGACCGCGAAGAGTTCAGACTCGGTCATGGCGCGGCGCATGTCGTGGAGAAATGAACCTTGGGGGTCCACGCTTTGGCCGACGAAGTTCAGGTATTTCTTCATCTTGGCGACGTGGGCTTTCTCGGGCACGTCGCGTTGTTGCGTCTCGCCGTAGAGCCGGGCGACGTATTCCCGGACATCGGCGAGAGTGACCGGAGTAACGGCCTGCCGGGCCTGTAATTCGCGGGTTTGACGGAAAATCCAGGGATTGCGGATCGCGTGCCGGCCCATCATCACGCCGGCGGCGCCCGTTGCGGTGAGCACGGCGGCGGCCTTGGCGGCGGAAGTGATGTTGCCGTTGGCGAGGACCGGACAACGGACGGTGCGTGCCGCCTGGCCGATGAAATCGTAATGCACTTCGCTGTGATAGCCTTCCTTGACCGAACGTCCGTGGACGCTGAGCAGATCGACGCTGTGCTTGTTGATCAGTTCAAGGACCGTGGAGTAATTGGCGGTCGAGTCGAAACCGATGCGCATCTTGACCGTGAAGAGGCCGGGCGCGGCGTCGCGCAGGGCACCGAGCAGCGAATCGATCTTGGCCGGATCGCGCAGCAGGCCGCCGCCGACGTTCTTCTTGTAGATTTTCGGCGCCGGACAACCCATGTTGAGGTCGATGCCGGCGATGGGATAATGCAGCAGCTCCTTGACGGTACGGACCATGTCGGAGATGTGCTCGCCGATCAACTGGGCGAAGACGGGGCGGCCCGTCTTGTTCTCCACGATGGAGCGCAAGATGTGCTTTTCCGGGCGCGACTGGGAATGGACGCGAAAGAATTCGGTAAAGAAATAATCGGGCGCGCCATAGTGGGCGATCACCCGCATGAAGGACAGGTCGGTGACATCCTGCATGGGCGCAAGCGCGGTCAGGGGCAGGCCGGACGCAATGCGTGCAGGAAGCGTGCGTGAGACAGAGGGTGTCATTGGCAGGAGCCTGTTTACAGGCGAGGGGTGGGCCACTGGCAAGCAAGCTCCCACAGGAAACTACTGATCCCCCTCGTCCTTGTTTTCCTCTTTCTGCTGCTTGAGCACACGCTCAAGGATTTCGCTCATGTCTTCCACGATGTCGAAGACAGAGCGGGCGACAAAAATGGGACGCTTTTGCTGGAGGGCGAGCACGATGGAATCGCTGGGCCGCGCATCGAGCTCGAGGATTTTCAGGCCGAGTTCGTTTTTCATCTGCAGGATGACGCGGGCAAAGTAGGTGCCGTCGTTGACGTCATTGATGATGATGCGCTCGAGGGCGATGCCGAAGCCGAGAAAGATATGGCCAATGAGGTCGTGGGTCAGCGGGCGCTCCTTTTTGACACCGTTGATGGTCATCGAAATCGCGCTGCCAACGCTGGGGTCGACGTAGATGACGAAAGTCTTCTGCTCATTGCCGAGGAACACGGCGCAGCCATTGGCTGTGGGCATCAGGCCCTTGATGGTGACTTCGATGACATCATGCATGATTAAAAGGTGGATGAGGCGCGGGAAAGTGCAAGTGGAGGCAGCACTCTGTCGATACAATTTCAGAAACCGAAGAGCGCTATGCCCTGCGCCTTGGCCCCGGCAATGACCGCCGGCTTTTCCAGCATAATGACCTTGCCGGCTTCCAGGGCCGCCGCAGTGATGCCGGCGGTCACCATCGTCTCCAAGGTGCGGAGGCCGAAAACGGGCACGTCAAAGCGGTAATCTTGGGCGCTTTTCACGGTTTTCACGAAGAGCGTTTCGTCGGTCTTGAAGGTGCCGGCGCGCAGGAGCATGGCGTCGGTGCCCTCGAACGCCTCGACAGCGAGAACGGTGCCTTTGCGCACGACACAACCCTGGCCGATATCGAGCCGGGCGATCTCGCGGGCGATGTGGATGCCATGGTCGAGGTACTCCTGTTCGATGGGGAATTTCTTTCCGGTCATGGGGCCGGCGCCGGCCATCTGGTCGTCGATGAAGGCGCGGGCGTCGAGGAGGCTGACGCCGAGTTTTTCAATTTCGACGGCAATGGCCCCGAAGATGGTTTCGGCGTTGCGCCGTTTCAGGGAGAAGAGGATCGAAGCGGCCTTGAGGTCGGGGGTGAGGCCGTGAAAGAGCTTCCTGGGTTTTACCTGCCCGGCCATCAAAGCGTAGCCCGCGCCGAAATCCTTGAGGGCCGTGAGCATCTTGCCGATCTGGCCAACGTTAAGGGAGATTCGCTCGGGGGCGGGGAAAGAGGCGAGCAGCTCGGGACTGGTCTCGTCATCCATCGCGATCAGTCGCAGCGGCACGCCGGCTTGGCGGATGGCGGCGGCGGTGATGGCCGGATACTGCCCGCGACCGGCGATCAGGGCAACGGGGCGGTGGGGATCAAAATTGGCAGGCAAGTGGGCGGAAAGCATTTTGATAAGGGTGAATGCCGTGCCGATGGCCTGCCGGCAAGCAGGCTCCGACAAATTAAAAGGAGGTTCCGGCGCTCACGATTGTGAGCCGTAGTATTTTTTATAGCTGCGGTAGTAGCGGTAATTGCTGTAGTACTCGATGCGGCGGGGCGAGAGGC
>CAZIQP010000152.1:0-9186 GCA_964541315.1 uncultured Opitutaceae bacterium | reverse complement strand
TGATCGATAATGAAGCTGGAATGGAACACCTCAGCCGCCGCACGACGCGAGATGGCGGCCGCAAAAGATGCCGTACCGGTTTGGATCATGCCGCTGGCTGAAGTCGCAGAGTCATTCGACCCCCGTAAAACTCGATTCGACGTGGTGATTGTTGATGAAGCAAGCCAATGCGATCCCACATCTCTATTCGCTCTCTACCTCGGCAATCAGACGATTATTGTCGGTGATGACGAGCAGGTCACACCTGTGGCTGTGGGAGTGCAAGCCGAGGAAGTGTCCAAGCTGATCAGGGTATTCCTTCAAGGAGTCCCGCATAAGGAACTCTACGATGGGGAAACATCCGTATATGAGTTGGCGCAGATCGCGTTCGGCGGCGTGATCCGACTGACTGAGCATTTCCGGTGCGCGCCCAGCATTATTGCGTTTAGCAACGCGCTTTCATACAAGGGAGAGGTTAAGCCTCTGCGCGAAGCTTCATCGATTCCTCTTCAACCACACGTAGTGCCCTTTCGCGTGCGCGACGGGCATGAGCGCATCGATGGGGTTAATAACAACGAGGCAGAAGTCGTCGCCTCCCTTGTATGCGCGGCGATTCAGCAACCTGAATACGGCAAAAGTGATAGTGGTGGTGGACTAACGTCTTTCGGTGCAATCTCTCTCGTGGGCGATAAGCAGGCCCTTAAGATCGATACCATTTTGCGGCAGAGATTGTCGCCAATTGAATACAGGAAGAGACAGATTCTTTGCGGTGATGCGGCGCAGTTTCAGGGCGACGAACGAGACGTTATGTTTCTTTCCGTGGTGGATTCGTCTCCAGAAAGACCGCCATTGCCTATGCGGCAGGAAGGTTCGAAAAAGATTTTCAAGAAACGCTTCAACGTGGCGGCAAGCCGCGCCCGCAATCAGATGTGGGTAGTCCACAGCTTAAATCACGAAACCGACCTACAGGTTGGCGACTACCGGCGCAGGCTGATTGAGCATTCCATTGATCCGCACTCATGGGAGAGGGAATTGCAACAGCGCCTGACTCAAATTGATCAGCGTTCTAAGGTTTTTGAGGGCGTGGTGTTGCGGCGTCTTATGGAACGCAGCTACCATGTTGTTCCGCAATATCAAGCAGGGGCGTTTTCCATTGATCTCGTGGTCATTGGTGGCGGACGGCGCTTGGCCATCGAGTGCGACGGCGAACAGTTCCACGGGCCGGAACGGTTACAAGACGATATTTCGCGGCAGGCGGTATTGGAACGTCTTGGATGGAGGTTTGTTCGCATTCGAGGCAGCATTTTCTTCCGCGATGAGGACCGCGCACTGGCCCCAGTCTTCCGCCGCCTAGAGGAACTCGGGGTTTCGCCCGAGTTGAAGACGAACGTGACTGAGTCACCCGTAGCAACAAATGAGCTAATCGAGCGGGTAACGCGAGAGGCAGAGTCATTGCGAGCCACCTGGCGGACTGAAAGACCCACAGATGAAACAGAACCTATGGTCAATACGCATTGGCATGCACCTGCTTTGGCAGCGGAGACGACGCGGCCACATAGTACAACGACAACTTCACTTGCACCTGCACGCCCCGAGCCAGTCGCTCCGCCCGTTCCTGCTCCGGCTCAAAGTGTCCTCGCAAATCTCGGCGATATATCCTCGCCGGCTAGCGGTATTCTCAAGCCGATAGGGCGATTTGAGCAGGAAATTGTTGCCGCCTTACGGGCTCGGGGTCGATCCGACACGGAGGCGCTGGTCATTGAAATCTCTCGGAATCATGGACTGGATGATTTTGGACGACGCCAAATCCGTTCAACTCTCGATAAAATGGAATCACGTGGGGTAATTCGGCTTGGAGCCAATTATGTAGTTCTTGCCACAACTTAAGCCCATATCGAAGTCGCCAGAGCCAACGCCGCGCTGGCAGATCCCGGACCGCTATCGCCTCAATTTTCTCGTTCAAAACAAAACTCCGGTCGCCCGGATGTATTAGGAATACCTTCGCCAGAGGCCAAGCAGTTTTTGACATCATGCCGCGCCAGACAAGCGTCGCCATGCCGAAGGGAAAAGCATGCGACAGAGCCATGACGAGTGTTACTATCGCGGCCTGAGCTACCGGCTCCGAGGAGTATAACAAGCTTCTTTTTCACATAGACGGTTTGGCGCCTCGCGTCCGGTTCCGGCCTACACGGGAATCAGGTTGAGGCCGTCTGGTCCAAGGAATCTCGTCGGTACATTGCGAAAATGCCCTGTATCGGTCACATATAGCAGGAAGCGCCGCGCACGAGTGATTCCAACATAGAGCAGGCGCGAACTTTCGTCGATTTCCTCGTCCGTCGTGGCGCGGAAATCCGGGATGTGGCCATCATGGAGGCCGATGATGGCGACCGCATCCCATTCGAGACCTTTTGCGCCGTGCATGGTTAGGAGGCGGATGCTGCGGTCAGTCGCGGCGAATAGACCAAGATCGGAGACCGTGAGGTTGGCAACGTCCACCCGGTTGCGCCGCATCTGGTCGCAAATCGCGGCCGCGGATTCGGTAAGCAAATGTGCAGCCGACGAAGGGAGGAAACCGTCGGCGACGAGCTGCCCCGCAAACTGCTCGGCGGCCAGAGTCAGCCAGCGCTCGGCCGAAGGGCTTTGCTGGCGCAGAGCCGTGCCGATTTGCAGCAGCCGGTAAATGGTGGTGCGCCCTGAATGCGTGAATACACCGAGAGCTTCGTGTTCGGAGACCTCGGAAATTAATCGCTGCAGCTCCCGTTGAAGGTTGCGGATCAGCACCGGATCACGCCTTTCGATATATTCACAGCAATACTCGGCCAGGCGGGCGAACAAATGTGACCCACGGTAAGGCCGCGCACCGGGGCCGATGACCGGAACGCCATGGGCTCGGAGCTGCCGGCCGACGTCAATCAGCGTTGTCCACCGTGGTGCCAGGATGGCAGCCCGCCCAAATTCAATACCCAGCGCTTCCAAGGTGGGCAGGAAATGGATCTCGATGGCCTCGATGGCCGTTGCAGTGTTCACATAAACAGGCTGGACCGTATCATTGGCTATTTCGCCGGCTGATTGCATCGGAGCGGCCCGGGGCCGGAGGCGCTCGGCTTGGACGATAATCTGGGGATTCGAGCGCCAATTTCGAGAAAGCTGGAAATCTCGCCGAGCACCGACATGAGCGGCAAAGTCCTCGCTCAACTCCGGCCGTGCGCCAGCAAAACCGAAGATGGACTGGTGGGGGTCTCCCACGAGAAAGAATCCGCTCTCGGTGGCATCGTGGACCTTCTTCAAGATCTCCACCTGCAAGTCGGTGGTGTCTTGAAACTCATCGACCAGAATCCAGCGAAACCGGCACGACAACGCGCGGGCGAGACTCGGGAATTCGGCCAGTACCCGGTTCGTCAGGTAGATGATCGTGGCGAAGTCGATGGCGCCGGCCTCGCGGAGCTTCTGCCAGAAAGCGTGCGCTGCCGCTACGGTGATGGTGGACGAGGCCCGCAGAACGGGTTCCCCAGCTGCGTCCCGGTTCAACATGGGAAATTCGTCGAGTGCCTGGCGCGGCAAGCGGTGCTCGGCGCAGACGTCTTGGACGATGACCTTGTATTCGTCGGAGTCAGAGGGCAGGAGAACGAAGCCCGCGGCATATTCCGGGCAACGCCAGCAGAACCGTTTCAGAATGTTGTTGAGGCAGAATGAATGAATGGTCGAAACCTCGCAGGAATCGAGGTCGCCGGTGGTGCCATAGATGCGAAGGCGAGATTCGATTTCGTACACTGCCGCGTTGGTGTAGGTGATGACGGCAATTTTCCTCGGGGTGTCGCGAACCTCGTCGAGACAGCGGAGGATCTTGGCGACGATGGCGCGGGTCTTGCCACTACCGGGACAGGCCTCCAACAGGGTATTGTCATCGCAGCAGACGGCGCTGCGCTGCTCATTCGTCAGATTCATGGTCGGTCAGCCAGTTGACCGCGTCGCGAATATACTGCGGCAGTTCGGTGGCGAGGTCCGCGTGTTTGGACGCCACCTGGGCAAAGCGGGCCTTGCCGAAGCGTTTGGCGGTGTTCAGCACTGCCGAATCCAGTCCGTCCAGTATCGCATGTACGTCCTCATCATTGAAGGCAAGTTCGAGGGATTCGATTGCGCTATGGATACGTGCGCGAATTCGCGGTGCGCCCAATTCCTCGCAAGTTTTCTCCAGCATCGCCAGGAGACCGGGCAACGCGAGGGTGCGTTCAAACGTGGTCAGGCAGGCAAAAACTTTCAGGTATTCGTTTTCAAACACAGCCAGTTCGTCGCTTCGGACACCCGGCGGCGTGTCGTCCGCCTCTGCGTCCGTGGCCGGGTCGATTTCGGCGGCATCACTTGGCGCCAAGTCGCCATCGGTGACCACGGCGCATTTCTTGCGCATTCCTTCCTGACGGAAAAGCTTGGCATAGGCCGCAAAATGCACGCCGTGAATCGGGACCACGGAGATGCCCAGGCGCTCAAGATCCACATTCATGACCCGTTTGACCAGTTTGGGAATGAGGAACAGCTCCGCCGGCCCCTCGACTAGCATGACTTTCCTCGCGAACAGCAAGGTTGACCGGGTGGCATCGAGATACCGTTCTAGGTCCGCTTGGTCGGATGGGCTCAGGTCAGGAATGGATGAAGCCACCATTCCGGCTACCGCCAGGCCGCCAGCGTTGGTCAGGATAATGAACGCACTCAGCGGGGCGGCTGAGCTGATGTGCGTGCTGTGGGTGGTGACGAAAGTTTGAAACACACTTTCGCGCAGTTTTGTGAAAAGCACATGCTGAAGCTGTGGATGGAGGTGCGCTTCGGGTTCCTCAATCAAGAGGAGTTGTCCGGCGGTCTCGGGCCGGGCGATGCGGCGCCGGAAATACTCCAGCAGCATGCTGACATATAGCACATTATTCAAACCCAGCCCATTGCGTGACGGTTCAAAGTCCACCACCGGGCCGTTGGTGAGCAGCACGGTAAGATTCCGGCTGACCGAATAAAAGGTCGGCGCAATCATGCCGAGGCGGAGGGGCATGGCGAAAGCCTCTCCCGCCGTGTCCGCAAAAGACGCCGCCGCCGCCGTGCCGGCCGCATGAATGGTCGGGCTAGCTTCGACATCGTTATTGGCAGCGCGGATGATTCCCACCAATGCGTCCTTCTCCGCCTGTGGGATGTCGAGCACGGCCAAGAGACGGCTGAGCGGCGAAAGCCGCGAATGGCGTAGGTCGTTTTCCACGTCGCGCAATGCCGGCAGAAAATCGACCTTGAATGCTTGGAGTTCTTGAAACCGAATGGCCTGACCGCAAGATTCGTCCCAATCCACGGTAGCCGGGTCATTGTCATCGCCGGCCGTGCCGCCGGTCAATTCCCATACGTAATCGTCGTCGGTCAAGGAGTCGTTCGCTTTCTCTTCCCGCTCGATGGCCTCACGCACCGATTGGCGCGGCCGAAAGCGATAAACAATCCGCGCGCGGTCCGGCGCGACCTCCCACAATCCGCACAGCGCGCATTGCTCCGGGGTGTCCGTGTAGCCGGTGAATTCGACGGCAACCAGCACCTGCTGGGCATGCTTGAGCTCCGCGCAAGCGTGGGTGTCGTTTTCCGTGAGGTGGCGAAAGGTTGACGGGAGATTGACGTCAAGGACGAGGCGCAGGGCGTGAAACAGATTGGATTTCCCTGTATTGTTCTCTCCGAGGATGCAACTCACGCCCGCCTGGACGGGGACGTCGAATGACTGAAAATTCCTGAAATTCCGAATGACCAGTCGCGAGATTTGCATGGGGCATGGTGCCGTGGTTACGCCGGGTCATCAGTCACGCCAAGTTCGGCGAGCTGATTGAGGAACGCCACCAGATCGTCCACGTTGGTGGAGGGATTGCACACCTCTGGATTACAACCGCCTTGGTCGATCCAGTGTTTGGCAAGTTTGCGCGCAAACTTGAATGCCTTGGGCTGGTGTTCCTTCAACCGCGCGTAGATCGTGTCGTCGTTTTTCTGGTAGCTGCCGTTCAGCCGGTTGGGTTGGTCAAGCATTCCTTTATACTGGGCGCGGCCAATGCCGGTGTTGATGTAGTCGAAATGCAGCAGGTACCAGAGCTCGAATGCCTCATTCACCCAAATCGGATAGATGGCATTATTGCGGGCCAATTGGAACGCGCGGTTGAAATTCTGGGCCGGAAAGGAATCCCGGTCGAAAACGCAGTAGACACGGTTGTAAGGTCGCCCGGCGCGATCGGCATCACGTTTCAGACGCATGGCGAGTTCGACCAACGAGTCGGTGTTGTGTCCGGTTCCCTCGGTGCGGACCTCCACCCGCCGGGGATCGTACGGAAAGGCCTTGAGGTAAAGCCGAGAACTCTTCTCGTCCTCGCACAAGATGAGCACTCGCCGCCGCTCCCGCGAAGGGCCGTGGCGGTCGAGGTCGCGGTTCCCGCGCTCCCAGGCTTTCTGATTAGCGTTCGCCATGGAGGAGGGTCTCCCGGAAATCACCCACGCGGGGCACGGCCCCAAACTGCCCGAGTAGGTATTCCCGTTGGAACTTGCCCTCCTTGCGCACGCTGAAATCGGTAAGAGGATAGAGCGTGGACGCGCCCCGGTCGGTTTTCTCGACGAACCAGAGTTGGTCGCGCCGGATGCTGGACGCATCGAGGAGGCCCACATCATGGGTGGCGAAGATAATCTGGGCGTTCTGCCGGTTCGCGGAACTATTGAACAGGCGGACGAGCGCCTTGGTCAGGTGCGGGTGCAATCGCGCCTCCAGTTCATCGACCACGAGGATCGAACCGGTCGACAACGTGTGCAGAAAAGGCCCCATGAAGCCGACGAACTTTGCTGTGCCAGCGGACTCATCGCGGGCCAGGTCGAACTCGACCAGTTCCTCCAGCGACTGCTCTCCGGAAAACTTTCGGTGCAAGGTTTTCATCTCGAAAGGCGGTCGCTTGAGGAATTGCTCCCGCACGGCCTCCGGCAAATCTGGCGACAACGACGCGCGCAGCTTGTCCGCGGGGACGTCACGGGAGAGGATCTGCTCGATTCCGAAATCTGCCTGCCGAACCAAGTCGAGAACCTGTCCGCTGAAGCGCACGTCGCGCAACATGTTTGAGGTGACCATGAGGTAGTTGCCGTCCCGAATGCCTGTGATGTAACGGAACTGGTT
Source organism: uncultured Opitutaceae bacterium (assembly GCA_964541315.1). Classification (GTDB taxonomy): domain Bacteria; phylum Verrucomicrobiota; class Verrucomicrobiia; order Opitutales; family Opitutaceae; genus Didemnitutus. The sequence goes on along the minus strand of CAZIQP010000152.1, from coordinate 2,051 downwards.
GAACCAAGTCAGCAGTTCGCCTGCGATGGCGCCGTTGAACTGGGCCACGACAGAAAGGAACAACGCGTTGGGCCGCGTGCGTTCCTCCAGCCCCTTTCCTTCGCGGAAGTCCGGCCCCGGTTTGATCTGATCGCCCTCGCGAGTGAACAAGGTGGTATCGCGGGTCGAGTCCCGCTGAACGAACAGCCACTCGTTTCGCACGAGCTGCGCGTCCGCCTCGAAGCCATAGCGATAACGTGCCCCCTTAAGGGCAAAGACCACCTCGAAGAGGGACGGCGCATTCTCGGTCTGGGTGTCGAGCCGGAACGGCGTGACGGGAATTTTTTCGTCCTTTTGGCTATCCTTGGACGAGTTGAGCACGAAGTTCCGCATGGTCTGCAACGCAAACAGCAAATTGGATTTACCGCCGGCGTTCGGGCCGTAAATGGCTGCCGCCTTGACGACGCGAAATGCGCCGGAAATGGCGACATTGTCGTCCTCCAGCCAATCGTCGCTGGACGCGACGAACGAGAGGGTGACCCGGTCGCGAAACGACCGGAAATTGGCAGTGCTAAATTCTAGGAGCATGGCGCGGTTGGGTTCGACTCTGATACTACACTACATGCGTATTTTAAGCAGAATATCGTTTTTCGCAATTAGAAATAGTTCCCAAAATATAATAATCGTCTATTTTTTGCGTAAATTGCGATTTCAAGACAGATAACACTTCCTTAGAAAGCTCAATAAGAGCAAACAAGCAGGCTTTTCCCAGGCCGCCGGTGTGCATCACAGGACCTTGGCCAAGGACGATCTTCGCTGGCCAGCTCACCACGTCCTCGTTCTGCTGGACTGAAACTAATTCGTGTTTCACCGATATTAGGCGAATAAACAGGTTGTCCTAAGGTTGCCAAAAAACCTGTTTTTGACTTCACTTTTTCGCATGTCTGTGCATCGTGTTGCTCGTTCTAAAACATTAACCATTAACTAAGTCCGCGTTTTCGAGCGACTTAGCTTCAAGGCGTCGATTCGGTTCGAATCCCCGTGGGGACGCCATCTAGTAAGGCCCGTATCTTAAATGAGTTACGGGCCTTGTTGTTTCTGGAATGGTCAAAGTAAGAATGCCAGTAAGAATAAATACGGGGAGATTCGGGGATGTTTGGGGACGTCGTGGAGTATTTTCACGAACAGGATTCAGAAGGAAAAGAAGTCCTTTACCGGACCCTGATATTATAGAAGCCCCGCCTCCCTGAACGAGAAAAAGCCACGAGAAAGGGGGTCGGACTTCGGGTCGCCGACGATGACGTGGTCGAGCATTTCAAATTCGAGAATCTTGGATGATTCTCGGATCACCCGGGTAGCCAGCACCGACCTCGCAACCGGCCAGCCCGCCATTTTGCATCGCTGCTGAAGTTCCGACTGCGTTAGGCCCTGCTTGCGTCGCAATCGCGCAACGATCGGGCCGCAGATAGGGTGAGTTACACGATCCCTCTCGTGGCGAATTTAGATCAGGAATCTCTTCAGGGGCACTATTCGCAGATTCTCTTGTTAGGTTTGCAGGCTGCGAATAGAGCAATGCCAATTCCCTACGAATACTGTGTGGATGTCTTAAAGGAATTTAAACAAGGAGGATTCCGGAATTCGTGGATTCATGAAGACAAATCTTGGAAGAGGTATGATTGTAGGAGCGTCATACAAGCTGATTTGACGACGGAGAAGCTTGTATTGGAGCAGCATATTTTCCGGAACGAACACCCTCTCATGAAAAAGCAAATTGCCGAAACCAAGCCAAGAGAGGCGCTTTTTTACCCGCTTATTGGGAAACTTAAAGTGGAGTCGGGGCAGTTCTTGGTCTTTGAGACAAAAGCTGGCATGGCGCTTTTTCGTTTTGATTTAAATACTAATTCGTGGGCCGAAATAAAAATCTGAAAGTGGCCCAGGCTGCGGACACTGATCTTTGAATCGCAATGAACCAGCGGCACGCTGCGCGCCAGCAAGAAACGATCCGAAAAAGGCCTTGAAACGATCCGAAAGGGTCAGGCCTTGGGGTTTGGGGTTGACGGCTGCAAGGTGCG
>CAZIQP010000151.1:0-9194 GCA_964541315.1 uncultured Opitutaceae bacterium | reverse complement strand
TGGTTTCGGTAATGTCTTTTTTGATGTTAGCCATGGTGGATTACGATTGAGGTTGGAAGAGAAATTGCAGGGCGGTGTATCAAGGGAAATACAGCAGGTGGATGGTCAGATATTCTCGCCCGCCCCATGGGCGGGAAGGTAACCGGGGCGCGTTTCGGAAAGCTGGCCGTTGCGGAGATCCGCCTCGGTGAATTTGCCCCGGGGAAAAAGGCGCACGTGCCGGAAGACCACGGAAACTTCCTCACCTTGTTTGAGGTCGAGATCGTGCAGCCGATCGCGCGCGATCTCAGCTTCGATCGGTTCGCCGGTGTCGACGCGTTCCAGCGAAACCCGGCCGTAGTTGCTGGCTGAGAAAACGTGCAATACCCGGGCGCGCAAAGCGTGTTCATCCGAATGATTGCGCTGGATATCGACATCATGCGGCCGGACATAGAGCACATCCTTGCCCGATCCGTGCAAACGACCGTCGGCCGCGGCGAGCCGGTTCACGTTGCCCAGAAACTCGATGACGAAGGGCGAGACCGGCTGGTCATAGACCATCTGCGGACCGCCCACTTGTTCGATGCGGGCCTGGTTCATCACGACGACCTCGTCGGCCAACTCCAGCGCCTCTTCCTGGTCGTGCGTGACAAACACGGTGGTGACATGAAGTTTTTCGTGCAATTGGCGCAGCCAACGGCGCAGCTCCTTGCGCACCTGTGCGTCGAGGGCGCCAAAGGGTTCGTCGAGGAGCAACACTTTGGGTTGCATCGCGAGCGCGCGCGCGAGCGCCACCCGCTGACGCTGACCGCCGGAGAGTTGGTCGGGGAGACGGCTGCCGTAATTCTCGAGCTGGATAAGCCGGAGCAGCTCATTGACGCGACTGGCAATCTCCGCACGCGCCGGACGGGTTTTCCCCGGGCGCACGGTCAGGCCGAAGGCGATGTTGTCGAACACCGACATGTGCTTGAAGAGCGCGTAATGCTGGAAAACAAAACCGACCCCGCGTTTGCCCGCAGGCTTATGGGACACATCCTCGCCGTGAAACAGCACGCGCCCGCCACCCGGTTCCGCACTGGCATCGGGGAATTCCAGCCCGGCGATGATACGCAGGAGCGTCGTCTTGCCGGAACCCGACGGCCCGAGGAGAGCCGTCAGCCGGCCGGTTTCAACCTTCAGGCTCACGTTGTTGAGCGCGGTGTAGGAACCGAAATGCTTGGAGATATTGCGGGCTTCGATACTCATGTGGTAAATTGACGGATGTCGGCGGCGGAGGCGGCCTCGACCGCGCGGCGATGGCGCCACTCGACGATGTTTTTCAAAACGAGCGTGATGAGCGCAAGCAGAGTAAGCAGTGACGCGACGGCGAAGGCCGCCTGGGTGTTATATTCGTTGTAGAGAATTTCCACATGCAGCGGAATCGTGTTGGTCTGGCCGCGAATGTGGCCGGAAACGACCGAGACCGCGCCGAACTCGCCCATCGCCCGCGCATTGCAGAGGACGACGCCGTAGAAGAGACCCCATTTGATATTGGGCACGGTGACGCGCCAGAAAATCTGCCAGCCGGTCGCACCCAGCGTGATCGCGGCCATTTCCTCCTCCTTGCCCTGCACCTGCATGAGCGGGATCAACTCGCGCGCCACAAAGGGAAAAGTCACGAAGATGGTCGCGAGTACGATGCCTGGCACGGCGAAGATGACCTGAATATCCAGCGAGTTGAACCATTCGCCGAACCACGGGTGGTCGCCGGAACCGAGGTAGGGGCCGAGCCAGCCCTGCGCACCGAAGAGCAGCACATAGATGAGGCCGGAAATAACCGGTGACACGGCGAACGGCAGTTCGATCAGCGAGATCAGCAGCGCCTTGCCGCGAAATTCAAATTTAGTGATGGCCCATGAAGCCGCCACGCCGAAGACGAGATTGAGCGGGACGGCAATGGCCGCCGCCACCAACGTCAGACGGATGGCGGCCTGAGCATCCTTGTCAGCGAAGGCCGCGAAATAAGGACCGATGCCCTTCTTCAACGCCTCGGCAAACACCGATGCGAGCGGCACAATCAAAAACAAGCCGACAAACAGCAGCGCCACCGCAATCAGCGAGTAGCGCACCCAAGCCGGATCGCTCAGCGAGCGGCGCTGGCGGTGCTTGGCGACATAGGCGAGGGTTGAAATATTGCCGGCCATGGAAAATGGGGTCAGGTTTGCGCGCGCCGGGTGCGCCGCTGGATGAGTTGGATGCCAAGTAAAATGGCGAAGGAACCGAGCAACATCACGATGGCGAGGGCCGTCGCACCCCGGTAGTCATACTGCTCCAACTTGGTGATGATAAGCAGTGGCGTGATCTCGGTGTGCATAGGCCGGTTGCCGGCAATGAACACCACCGACCCATACTCACCCACGGCACGCGCAAAGGCCAGGGCGAAACCCGTGATGATGGCCGGTCGTAGCGCGGGCAAAATAACCTGGCGGAATGTCTGGCCGCGGGTCGCCCCGAGCGTGGCGGCCGCCTCCTCCAGCTCCGGCTCCAGTTCCTCCAGAATCGGCTGCACCGTACGCACGACAAACGGCAGTCCGATGAATGTGAGCGCAATCCAGATGCCCAACGGCGTATACGCAACCTGGATGCCCAGCGGATCGAGCCAGCGGCCAATCCACCCGTTCTTCGCATAGATCGCGGTCAACGCGATGCCGGCAACCGCGGTGGGTAGCGCAAAGGGCAGATCCACCAATCCGTCGATGAGCCGTCGGCCGGGAAATTCATAGCGCACGAGCACCCAAGCCAGGGTGACTCCACAGGGGACGTTGAACAGGGCGGCGAGAAACGACGCGCCAAACGTCAGCCGGTAGGAAGCCACCACCCGAGGCGACCAAACGGCGGCGAAGAATTCCGTCCACGTCATTCCTGCGGTCTTGGCAAACGTCGCCGCCAACGGGATCAGCACGATGATGCTGAGGTAGACCAGCGTGAAACCCAATGAAATCCCGAAGCCGGGCAGAATGCGGCGGCGAAAACGAGGCAGGGTGCTGGCGGTGGTGCTCACAGATTGGCTCCTTGGGCGATAAATTCCCGGTACTCATTCAAAACGGAGCGCAAGGCGCAACTCATTGCTTCAGCCTGTTGTGTCAATGGCACGGCGGCGGGGGTCTCAAAGATGATCTCAAACGGGCGAGGGCGTTGCCCGGGCGGCGGAGCCAGTATGCCCTCATAGCAGTCTTCGACGATTCCCTCCTCGGCTGGAAACCCGTCAATGACGGCCTTCCGGTTGATGGGCAGGACATGCGCCGAAGCGCGCAGCGCAGGCACAAGCAGATTTTCGTTCAGGATTCGGCCCTGGGTGTAGCCGTAGAGACCGTCGCTGGTGTCATCCGCATGCAACGCGATGATGCCATCGAACTTTTGCGACCGCAGTTCTTGCTCAAGAATTTTGATCTCGGGTTGTGTCGAGTCGCGCCAGAATTCGCGGTTCAAATCATAACCGGCGCGGTTGTGCCGCGTGTCATCCTCGTAACCGGTCGGATTGCACACCGGATAGAGAGTGAGCTCGTAGCCCCGGGCCGGAGCCGGATCTGCCACCAAAGCCGTGAGCAGGCGCTGAAGCCCCAGGGCCCCGGCGGGCTCGTCACCATGGAGGAGAGCGAACAAACCCAAACGGATCGGAGGCGTGCTGGTGGCGGGTCCGCGAAAAACAAAACGCAGAACAGGATAATGCCGGCTCTCTCTTTCGAACGAGCCGGCCACCTCCCCCACCACCTCGGTGCATGCCCCCGCGAGCGCAAGGAACGGCCAGTACAGCCGCTGCAGCTTGTGCGGGTCGGTCACCCTGGAAATGTTCGACATGACCATTCTGTTAGAGGTGCTGACCGTAGCCTTGGAAGGCGCGGTAACTGAGAAACAGACGCTTTAGGATCACAGCGAGTTCCTTGTCTTTCCGGCTCTGCGGCCATTCAGCCGGGAGCGCCAGCTCGATCTCAAACGGACTGAACGGCAAATCTGCGGCCATGCTCAACGGTCCGCTCGTGACCTTGCCAAGCAGTGCCGTCTCAAAGCGAACCGCCCATGGATGAAAATCGCTCGCAGAAAAGACTTCGACCCCGGCTGACTGCGACAAGAGTGACGGCATGGAACGAAACCACGCCGACGGCTCGTCATCAACCGTGGTCACCACCCGCACGAAACCCTGATAGCCGCGCAAGGTGCTGTCTTGTTTAAGCAATTTTATTTCCGGTTCGTTGGAACCGACCCAGTTGGTCGAAGTGAGGTCGCGATCCTCCGCGCCACCCGTGAGCCCAAGCACATTGACAAGCGGAAACAGCGAGAGGTTCAGCCCCTGGCCAATGTCCGGGTGCGTGATGAGGCCTTCAATATAGGCGAGCAGCGCGCGCGTCGCCGGAAGATCGTGCCGGCCGAAGCCGGCCAACACGGCCAGTCGCAACGTCTCCTGGGTGCTGGAGGGTCCGATGTAGATAAAATGCGGCAGGTAATGAAGGTTCGCGCCGTCGGAAAAGGGGCCGAGCGAAGAGCCGAACACATAATCGGATTCCTGGGCCAGTGCTTGAAGTGAGGCCAGCCGTTGGGTCAAACCCCCGGCAGGAGGGGCAACAACGGGCCGGGCGGGCCGCGCGAGAGCGGGTGATTTTGATTTCATGGTGATCATGATTTGTACCAGGGCTTCAACCGGGCGTCGCTCTCGAGAACGTGGTCGGAGGCAGTCCTGAATGGTTTTTATTTCTGATAGATTTGGTCGAAGGTGCCGCCGTCGGCAAAGTGGGCTTTCTGGGCTTTTTCCCAACTGCCGAAAATCTCGGGCACCGAGTAGAGCGGGAGGGAAGGAAAACGGCCGGGATATTTCGCCAGGGCATTTTGATCAAAGGGACGGAAGTAATGTTTAACCGCGATTTCCTGGGCTTCCGGGCTGTAGAGATATTCCAAGTAGGCTTTCGCCTCTTTTTCGGTGCCTTTTCTCTTCACGACCTTGTCGACCCAGACGACAGGGTTCTCCGCCAGAATGCTGGCGCTGGGCACCACAGTCTCAACGGCATCCCGGCCCAATTCCTGCACGAGGAGGGCCGCTTCATTTTCAAAGGTCAGCAGCACATCGCCAATGCCGCGCTGGGCGAACGTCGTGGTCGCGCCCCGGCCGCCGGTGTCGAGCACGGGCACATTGCCGAAAAGTTTTTTCACGAACTCGCGGGCGGTGGCCTCGCTGCCACCGGGCTGGTGAAGCGCATAGATCCACGCCGCAAGATAGCTGTAGCGGCCGTTGCCCGAGGTCTTGGGATTGGGAATCACCACCGACACGCCTTCGCGCACGAGGTCGGACCAGTCCTTGATTCCCTTCGGGTTGCCCTTGCGCACGACAAACAAAACCGTGGAGGTGTAGGGCACGCTCCCGTTCGGCAGACGCTTGGCCCAATCGGCGGGAATGAGCGACGATTTGGCCAGTTGATCCACATCCGGCACGCCGTTCATCGTCACGACATCGGCAGCGAGCCCGTCGATGACGGAACGGACCTGCTTGGAAGATCCGCCGTGCGACTGATTGACGGTGAGCGTTTCGCCCGTGGTTGCCTTCCAATGGGCAATGAAGGCGGCATTGAATTCCTTGTAGAATTCACGGGTGACGTCGTATGAAGCGTTGAGCAACACCGTCTCGGCGGCACCGAGCGGTGCCGCGCCGGCCAAGGCCAGCGTGAGCACGAGTGCAATTTTGCGGAGGAGAACCATGGGGACGGAGAAATTCAAAGGTGCTGGCCGTACGCGAGGAAACTGCGGTAGCGGACAATAAAGCGTTTCAGGACCGACGACACCGCCCGGCTGTAGTTCTCGAGCGGCCAGTTACCCGGCACCCGCAGGGTGATTTCGAAGGGCCGGAAAAGCAGATCGTCGCCCAGTGACAGCGGACCATCAAGCACCTTCTGATCAGGCCAGCTTTCGAAGCGCACGGGATAGGGATCGGTTTCTTCCGATGAGATGAACTCGGTCTCGTCCTTATTGATATGCGGTCCGCGCAGCCGAAGCGTGATCACTTCGTCGGCCGGGGCCGTCTCAATCCGGACAAAACCGTGGTAAGCCCGGTGCTTGGCGTCTTGGGCCAGCAAGTTTATTTCCGGTGGCGCCGGATAGGTCCAGGCGGCCGAGCGCAATGCGCGATCCTGCACCACGTGGAGGTGCCCCAGCAGATCGATCAGCGGATAAAAAGCCAGGTGCAGACTCTGCCCGAGGCTGGGCTCAAGCGCCAGTCCCTCGACCAAATGCAACAAGGCCAACGTCGGTCGCAGATCCCGGCTCTCAAAACTGCCGAGAAAGGCCAGCCGGACCGATTCTTCGGAAGTGTGCGGACCAAAATAGACGAAGCGAGGGAGTTGATAGTCTCTGCCTTCATGCGCCACCGGCCCCAACGGCGAACCGAAGACGTGGGCCGATTTTTGCACGAGAGTGTAGAGCCGGGAAAGCTGATCGCCCAGGGCGGCGGTCAGCGAAAGGGAAGGCGCGGCCGGGAACGGCGGGACGGAAAGCGACGGGGCGACCGACGCGCGCAGGAAGTTTTTATTGGTGCTCATGATGACCGGCCTGGTTGGGAAATCCACCGCGTGCGGCGCGCCGTCGCCCGGTGGCGGACGCAGCGCGGTGGAGTGCGTTAATCGTTATTTGGTGATGATCTGGTCGAATACTCCGCCGTCGGCGAAGTGAGTCTTCTGCGCCTTGGTCCAGCCACCAAAAGCTTCATCGATGGTAAAGAGCTGGAGCTTGGCGAAGTTGTCGGGATATTTCGCGGCAATCGCCTGGTTGCGCGGACGGTAGTAATTCCGCGCCGCGATCTCCTGACCTTCGTCAGAATAGAGATACTCAAGGTAGGCCTTGGCCACTTCGGTGGTGCCTTTCTTTTTCACCACTTTGTCAACGATGCTGACCGACGGCTCAGCCAGAATGCTGATCGACGGCACGACAATCTCGTATTTGTCGGCTCCGAATTCCTTGAGGGCGAGGAAGGCCTCGTTTTCCCACGATATGGCGACATCACCGATGCCGCGCTGCACAAAGGTGGTGGTCGAACCGCGCGCACCGGAGTCCAGCACCGGCACATTTTTGTAGAGCTTCGTGATAAAGTCCTTCGCCGCGTCGTCGCTGCCGTACTTGCGCTTTGCAAATTCCCAGGCGGCGAGATAATTCCAACGGGCTCCGCCGGAGGTCTTCGGGTTGGGGGTGATCACCGCGACGCCGGGTCTCACGAGGTCATTCCAATCCTTGATGCCCTGCGGGTTGCCTTTGCGAACCAGAAAGACAATCGTGCTCGTGTATGGAGCGGAATTGTCAGGCAGGCGTTTCTGCCAGTTCTGCGGAATGATCTTGGCGACATCGTAGAGTGCATCCACGTCGGCCGCGAGCGCGAGCGTGACCACGTCAGCAGGCAAACCGTCGATGACACCGCGGGCCTGCTTGCCCGAGCCGCCATGCGACTGGTTGATGATGACGTCGTCACCGGTCTTAGCCTTCCAATGGGCGGCGAAGGCCTTGTTATATTCGACATAGAGCTCGCGCGTCGGATCATAAGACACGTTGAGCAGCTCGATGGTTTTGGCCGATGCCCCGGCCGCAAGGGCAAGGGCTAGGACAGAAAGAAGAGCGGATTTTAATTTCATGGTTCGGACCGTTCAGGTTAAAAGGAAACTTGGAAGCGGGTGATGAAGGCCTTTTCGTCCTGCTTCAAAATCGGCGTGCTCGAAACGGCCGGCGAACCGGGGGAGAAACCAAACTTGGTCTGGTAATAGTCGATCTTGAAGGCGACCGTCTTGCTCAGATACCAGTTCAAACCCAGCCCGAGGGCGGTCGCCTGATCGGCATTCGTGGTGCGCGAGGCGTAGAGCGGGAAGGCGGCGTCATCGATCTTCAGATCGGAATAACGCGCCACGACCTCGAAGGCCCCCCAAGTGCCGTTGGCAAAATCAAAGTTGGTCTTCGGCACGACGCCGTTATAGGAGGAGTCCTCCCCGGTGAGCACATAGCCTGCGGCAGCCTGCCAGGCTTTGTTTTGCAATTCGGCCTTCGTGCCCGTCGCGCTGGGTCGGACATTGACCGTCGAGAGCACGTATTCGCCCTGCAAGCCAAAGGAACCTTTGCGGAAGTCGAGTTGGGGGGAGACCCGCCAGTTTTGGCCGTCGCCGATGGTGGTGGCCAAATAGGAGAAGAACGTCTGCTGGCCATCCGTCTTGTAACCCGCCGTGTGGGCCGCAGCCGTCTTTTCATGACCCTGGCTGGCGGATACACCGAAGGAAAGTCCTTGGACCACGGAGTCGGCATTGTTCTTGAAGGGCGAAACAAACACCCGGCCGACGACATCCTTGTCGTTGTCAAAGTCGGCATTGGTGCTGGTCGCGCCATCAGCCACGCCACCAAATATCCCCACCGCATAATTGACAGTACCATTGAAGAGATCGCCACCAGCCTGGACGCCCAGATCGCGGTTCGGCACCAGATTGGTCACGAGGGAGCGCTCATTGAAAAACGTCCATGAATCGGACTGAAGCAGCTCAAGCCCGACCGGGGATTTGAATTTGCCAAATTTGAACTGCAATTCCTTGCTGACCGAAACGCCAAAATTCGCATCCAAGATGCTCGGTGTCGTGGCACCGGTAGCGCTGCCACCGCCAAACTCGGTCACGAGCTGGAAGGAGTAATTCTTGGCGAAGGCCCCCTCGGTGATGAGGCGGGCCCGGCGCAGCACGAAGGAATTGTTCGTGACGCCGTTGTCGCCGGAAAAAAGCCGGTTATCGAGCTGGGCGAGACCGCGCAGCTTGATCCAGTTGGCCCCGTCGGCCGACGCGAGCGTGAAGCCCTTGTCGTTGATGGTGATCTTTGGCGTCGTGGGCGCGGCGGCGGCGGCGGCCTCGTCCTTGATCTCCTGTTTGCGTTCGAGCACCGCAATTTTCTGCTCCAGCGCGTGCAGCTGGTCGCGAAGCTGTGAGAGGTCGTCGGCACGGACGACGGGAGCAAGCGCCAGCAATGCGGCGAGCGCGGGCGCGAATTTCTGAATCGAGGATGTCCTCATGGTATGGATGGGATTAGTCTTGATGTGAAACTTCCGTAGTCGGGTAAGTCTCTTGGTCTGATGTCGTGGTTAGGTCGCCTCCGCAGGTAGCGGTCGGTCTGAAAATCAATCGACGGCGCTGTCGCGGCCGCCGGGGTGGTTGATGCGGGTCTTCTCCGTGCGCTCGATC
>CAZIQP010000150.1:0-9206 GCA_964541315.1 uncultured Opitutaceae bacterium | reverse complement strand
GCGAGCGCAGATCGGCGTTGTAGGTGTTGGCAAAGCGATGGGCCTCGTCGCGGAGGCGTTGGAGCAAATTCAGTCCGGGATGATCGAGCGGAAGATTGAGCGGGGCGCGGGCATCGGGAAAAATGATCGTTTCGTGCTTCTTCGCGAGGCCGATGATCGCCGGCGGCGGACAGTCAAGGGCGACGAAGGATTTGAGGGCGGCGGCTATCTGCCCGCGGCCGCCATCGATCACGACGAGATCGGGGAACAGTTTTTTCTCCTCGATAAGCCGGCGATAGCGGCGGCCGACGACCTCCTCCATCGCCTTGAAATCGTCGTTGCCGATGAAACTCTTTATCGAGAAGCGGCGGTAGTGATCCTTGTCGGGCCGGCCGTTCGTGAAGTGCACCATCGAGGCGACGACGAAGGTGCCGCTGATGTGGGAGATGTCGAAGCACTCCATGTTCACTGGTGGCGATTCGAGGCCGAGGGCTTCCTGCAGGGAGCGCAGCGCCTCGTCGTTGGGCCGGAGCTTGGTGAGATCGCGGGTGAACTTCCGGGTGCGTTCGAGGGTTTTTTCGAGGGCGAGCACGACGTCGCGCAGTTCGGCGGCTTTTTCGTATTCCTGTTTGCCGGCGCGGACTTTCATCTCGGCGCGGAGCTCCTCCAGCCATTCGCGGGATTTGCCGTCGAGGAATTCGCAGGCTTCTTCGACCCGCGAGCGGTAGGCGGCAGGTTCGACCACGTTGGGCCAGCCGGAAAGTTCGGCGCGCACATCATCATAGAGCCGGTAGCGGCCATCGGGGAGTTTCGTCGGATGGGTGTCGGCGAGGAGGACGCCGAACTGTTTCCGCATGGAAGCGAGCGTGCGGCGGAGCAGGCCGGAGTGGGCGAAAGGACCGAAGTAGCGCGAGCGGTCCTCCTTGCGGAATCGCGTGAGGGTGAAGCGCGGCATTTCATCCTCGGGATTGACGCGGACGAGGAGGAAGCGCTTGTCGTCGGTGAAGTCGGTGTTGTACTTCGGGCGCCACTGCTTGATCAGCTTGCCCTCAAGGAGCAGGGCCTCGGGCTCGGATTTCACCTCGATTATCTCGAGGTCGGTTATGAGCTCGATCAGGGTGCGGATCTTGGGCTGATGACGCAGGGCACGAGCCCGGCCGGCATGAAAATAGGTGGAGACGCGCTTCTTTAGGCTCTTGGCCTTGCCGACGTAGATGATGCGGCCGAGCCGGTCCTTCATCAGGTACACGCCCGGTGTATCCGGCAAGGCGCGGACTTTGGCCTTCAGGGCATCAGAGTGGGGGCCGGTGGGCATCGTGAGGTCAGGGCGTGGGCGGTAGAGCCGGGATCAGACCATTGAACCACAGATGGACCCGGATAAACACAGATTTTTCACGCGTGAAATGAATTCGGTGATTTAAGCAAAATTTATTTGCACCGATCCATGGACGTATGCGTTGAGGAGCTGGCATTTTGCAAAAATAAAGCTACCTTGCGATTTGTCGGTCACTGCATGGCATCCACACACACCAATGAATTCGCCCGCAACGGCACGGGCAAACCTTCGTCGCGCATCGAGCTGATCACGCTGGGCGATGAGCTGCTGCTTGGACTCACGGCGAACACCCATCTGACCTGGATTGGTGCCGAGCTGGGCCGGCGCGGCGTGCTGTTGGAGCGCAATGTGACCATCACCGACGAGGCCGACGCCATCGCCGCGCAATTTCGCGAAAGCTGGGCCCGGGCCGATGTGGTGATCACCACCGGCGGGCTCGGGCCGACCTGTGACGACCGGACCCGGGAAGCGCTCGCGGCATGCCTGGGGCAGAAACTCGTTTTTGATCCCGCGATCGAAGCGGCCATCCGCTCGAGATTCGCCAAATACAACCGCGTTCCCACGCCCAACAATCTGAAGCAGGCCTACAAGTTCGAGCGCGGCGAAGTGCTGCCCAATGCGAATGGCACGGCTCCGGGTCTGCTGGTCGAGGAAGGCGGAAAACTGCTCATCATGCTGCCCGGTCCGCCGAACGAGATGCAGCCGATGTTCACGGAGCAGGTGATTCCGCGGCTGGAGAAACGCGGCATGCTCACCGATGGCGAGGCTTACCTCCAGATCCGTACGGTGGGAGTCGGGGAATCGTCCTTGGAGACGTTGTTTGAATCCACTTTCAGTCGGAATCCCGGGCTCGGCATCGCGTTTTGCGCGCATCAAGGGCAGGTCGATTGCCGCATCAGTTCGCCCGACGGCCGTTACAGCCGGGAAAAACTGCATGCCATCGCCGATGAATGCGCCGCGCTGCTCGGCGACAATCTGCTCTGCTTTGGGCACGACAGTCTGGCGCGGGTCGTGGCCAACCAGCTCAAATCGCAGGGACGCACACTCGCCGTGGCGGAATCCTGCACCGGAGGGATGCTCGCCGCCAGTTTCGCCGACCTGTGCGGGGCCTGTAAGTTTTTTCAGGGCGGCATTGTGGGTTACAGCAACGAGGCCAAGATGCTCCTGCTGGACTGTCCCGAATGTCTCCTCACCCAGCACGGTGCGGTCAGCGCCGAATGCGCGGTCGCGATGGCGACGGGCGTGGCGGAACAGCTCGGCGCCGACTACGGGCTGGCGATCACGGGCTTTGCCGGTCCGGCCGGCGGGTGCGGCGAAAATCCTGTGGGCACGGTTTTTATCGGTCTGCATGCGCCGGGCGGCGACTGGTCGAAACAGCTCAATTACCCCGGTCCCCGAGAAACGGTGAAAAAACGGGTGTTGAACGACGCCATCGACTGGCTGCGGCGCGAAGCGATGAAGGAAGCCCGCAAGGCCGCGCACTCACAGGTAAATTGAGCGCCGAAAATTTTTCGTGCGCTTTGGCCCGTTTCATGGGCAAATTATCCGCCATGCCCGCCGCCTCCAAAGCTTTCACGTTCATCTGCGGTCCGGACGATTTTCTCGTCAACCGCGTGGGCAAGGAACGTTTTGATACGCTCGCAGCCGAGGCCGATGCGGATGAATACGCCCGCGATGTGGTCAGCGGTTTTGCCAACAAGGTCGACGAGGTGGAAACGGCGGTGAATCGTTTTCGCGATGCCGTGCAGACGGTCCCGATGTTTGGCGGCAAGCGCATCGTGTGGTTCAAGGATGTGAGTTTTCTGGCCGACAATGTGACCGGACGCGCCGAGGGCACGCTCCGCCAAGTCGAGGCCCTGCAGGAGTTGTTGGAGAAAGTGAATCCCGAGGAAGTCATTGTGGTGATCACCGCGGCTCCGGTGGACCGGCGCCGGAGTTTTCCGAAATGGTGCGAGACGAATGCCGATTTCACGCTGGCGGGCGGTGACAGCGAGAATGCCGGCGAAGCGCTCGCGGCGGTCGCTCTGGCCGAGGCGAAAACGATGGGGGTGACTTTTGGCGAGAGCGCGGTGGAGCTGCTGCTCACGAAGGTCGGGGCCAACACGCGCCTGCTCACCGAGGAAGTGCGCAAACTGGCGACGTATGCCGGCGAGGAGTCGGTGATCGAAGAGGCGCACGTCATGGAGCTCACCGCGAACGTGGCCGAGGGGGATTTCTTCGAGGCGGCCGACCGTTTTTTTGCCGGCGATCTGCACGGTTCGCTCTCCGCCTTGCAGCGGCATTTCTTTGCCGGCGGCGATGCGCGCCCGCTCCTGATTTCACTCCAGAATCGCAATCGCATTTTGATCCAAGCCCGGGTGCTGATGGACGCCGGCGAGTTGCGGGCGCCCGGTCCTTACGGCTTCGACAAGGCGGCTTGGGCGCGCGCGCAAGCCACCCACGCGGGCCTTTTCGCGGGTGATGCCGAAAAAAGTTCGTACAATCTCTTCACGCAAAACCAGTGGTACGTCGGCAAATTGGTCGGCACGGGCAAACTTCCGCCGCTGCGCCGGCTGATCGACAACCAGCAGGAATTTGTCCGCGCCTTCGAGGGCATTGTCCAGCGTCCGAACGAACAGGAAACCGTGCTGCGTGAGATGACGGTGCGTTGCATGGCGGGATAGGCGAAACGATCGGGTGGGCATGGGCTTAAATGCTTTTCGTCCGGGCGCGATCGGCCGATTAGCTCAACTGCATTCCCCCAGACCTTCGGCTTCTAGAGTCGCCAAGCCTTGGTTCTGCCCTTCCGATGTGTGCGGAGACAGCTAGGCTCTCGACGTCAGGCAATCATTATTTCCATGAACGCCACCGGCAATTGGAATCACAAGTATGACTGGTCGATGATCGACCGGGCCGCCCCGCCCAAACGGGCGGCCAAGGAACGTGTGGCGGATTTTTTCGAGATCTACGCCAACTTTGACGAGGCGACGGCTCAGGAGCAGGCCAGCCGCTGCATCAACTGCCCCAATCCGTCCTGCGTCCAATCCTGTCCGTTGAACAATCGCATCCCTGAGTGGCTCGCCCTGACGGCTCAGGGACGTTTTATCGAAGCGGCCGAGCTCTCGCGTTCGACGAGCAATATGCCCGAGATTTGCTCCCGGGTGTGTCCCCAGGAACGGTTGTGCGAAGGCGCGTGCATCCTCAATGCCCGCACCGACCCGATCGCCATCGGCGCGCTCGAGCGCTTCGTCAACGAGTACGCCTTTGCCCATGGCGGCGTTACTCCGGTGCAAGTCCCGTCCAATGGGCACAAGATTGCCGTGATCGGTTCCGGCCCGGGCGGATTGGCTTGCGCGGACCAGCTCGTACAACTCGGCTATCAAATCACCGTTTTCGAATCGCTGCTTATTCCCGGCGGCCTGCTCGTCAACGGCATCCCCGCCTTCAAGCTCGAGAAACATATTGTCGCGCGCCGGGTGGATCTGCTCGCGAAGCGTGGCGTGGAGTTTCGCCTCGGTGTCCGCGTGGGTTGGGATATTTCGCTCGACAGCTTGTTGAGCAACTATGATGCGGTGTTTCTTGGGGTCGGTGCGCAGCAAACGAAGAAACTCGACGTGCCGGGCGCTCAACTTGTCGGCGTGGTTCAGGCGCTGCCGTTTCTTGTCCAAAAAAACGTCGATCCCTGGCTTGGTCCCGGCGACCCCATCGACGTCACCGGCAAGCGCGTGGTCGTGCTCGGCGGTGGCGACACGGCGATGGATTGTCTGCGGACGGCTGTCCGCTCGGGTGCATCGTCCGCTACCTGTCTGTATCGTCGCGATCTCGCCAACATGCCCGGCAGTCGCAAGGAATACGCGAACGCTCTCGAAGAAGGCGCGCAGTTTCAGTTTCTCGTCAATCCGGTCGAGCTCATCGGCAATGCGGACGGTGCTGTTACTGCAGTGCGTTGTGTGCAGATGGAGCTCGGTGAGCCGGATGCTTCCGGCCGGCGCAAACCTCGTCCCGTGCCGAATTCCGAGTTTCTTGCGCCGGCTGACATCGTGCTCGTCGCCTACGGTTTTGATCCGATGCCTTTTCCCGCCGAGAGCGATTTTCGCCGGATCGCCACCAATGAGTGGGGCGGGATCATTGTCGATCAAAACCAGATGACCAGCGTGCCGGGAGTTTATTCCGGAGGTGATTCGACGCGCGGCCCCAGCCTGGTCGTGCATGCCGTGCGCGACGCGCGCAAAGCCGCCGCCGGCATCCATCGTCAGCTCACTGCGGGCACTGCGGTATCAGGAACAGGCGGAGTCACATAAATACGCCTGACCAACTTTGGTTAACCGGGAGTGACGGGCTTAGGCGGATTTGACGCAGTCAACCGGCTGGGCAAGGTTGCCGACATGTCCACCGCTTCGATCCGCTCCCGAAAATTGGCCCGGCGCAAACCTCGCGCCCGGGCCAAGGGGCGGGCGGTGAACAAAGGGCCTTCTTTTGGAGAATGGGCACGGCGCGTTGCCGGGATGATTAAGGACGCACCACCCGATCCTTCCACCCGTGAAGGTTTCGGCGATCAGCTATCTGGTTGATGCGGGACCTTTGGTTGGCTTGCTGAGCCAGACCGACCAGTGGCATGTTTGGAGTCAACGCGCACTCGAAGCGCGCGACGAACCATTGATGACAACGGAAACGGCCTTGGCGGAAGTTTGTCATTCGGTGGAACAGCTATCGGCCGGCATGGTTGGAAGTAACCGCCATGCTCGTCGATGGTCGGTTGACGGCGATGCCGGTGTTATCCGAGCAACCCCGCCGGGTGGATGAGCTGCTGGCAAAATATCCCGAGATGGACGCCGTGGATGCCAGCCACACGGGTGGTACTGTCGGAGCCGATTCCCCGCGCGAAGCTGATCACCGTGGACGATGATTTCCGCCGCTACGGCCGGCACCGCAGCCAAGCCATCCCACCGGTGATGCTGGAGGAGGGAGCCCGAATTTGTTGTGGAAAATTACTGTATTGGAATGAAAGGACTATCGATGGAGAGCTCGATAATTTTGGTTCCGAACCATCTTACAGGACCGTCCTCTGGCGATTCTCGGAATATCTCATGATGCTTTTCCCCGCTGACCAGTTCGATAAACCAAGATGAGCCATCAAATGCACCTCTGCCATCATGCCAAGGTAGCTCGTATAGCTTCCAACGCGACACCAGCACACGCAAAAAATCCAACTCCTTACGGCTGAAACCACGGGTTTTCACCTCCGTCCAATGGCCCGTGCCGATTGTTTTGCCACTCCAGATCGTTGTATGAAAACTGCTTCTTGGATCATTGCTCTTATCGGTCCAGATCAAGGAGCGGTAGGTTCCGCTGCCGTCCTGATGGAATTCAATTTCAAACAAACCGGCTGGCGCGATCCAACGGCAATATAGAAAACGATAGCGCTCAATGATTCCTGTTTTGGGTGTTTCGGCCAAGGGGGTCAGACCAAAATACGCCAACTTTTCCCGCAGATATCCTGGTTGCTCAGGAGTAAGAATGGTAATTCCGTTCAAAGTAATGACTCGGTCCGATTCTTCAACGGTGGCGGAAGCGGCTGGGGTCTGGTTTGCATTCGGGGTGACCTTGGGGGCGGCGGGTGTTGCACAGCCGGCAACAAACAAAATTCCAAGTGACAATATCAGTTGGGCAATCGACCGCATGTTATGGTTTATTGATGGGCTGTGTATTGTTTGTCCATCCAGATGCACGAAGCACATGCCAAGATGACAGCGCTTAATCATGTGCAGCGGCGAAGGAGATGGAATAGCCATATTGGTTAAATCCCAGGCTTGCCGAGTGCGCTCCGACTTGCACGCTGAGCCTCCTCCTACCTATGAGCGCACTTCCCACCCAGTTCTCCGGCGTCACTGTGCACACCAAGGCCAATGTGTATTTCGACGGCAAGGTCGTCAGCCACACCGTGCTGTTCGCCGACAGCTCCAAGAAAACCCTCGGGCTGATCTACCCGGGCTCGTACCATTTCGGCACCGGCGCACCTGAGCGCATGGAGATCGTCGCCGGCGCCTGCAAGGTGACGCTCGATGGTCAGACCGCGGTGAAAAGCTACGCTGCCGGCACCTCCTTCGACGTTCCCGGCAAATCTGGTTTCACGATTGAGGTTGGCAGCGGCATCTGCGAATACATCTGTTCGTTCCTATAAAAAGCCGGCCGGGGTTTGCGCTGGCAAGTCCTGCGACCGTCCTTAACCGTTACGCTTCTTGAAACAAAACGACACCGCTCCCGAACCCATTCCCAACGTCCTGGCCGAGCGCTACGCCTCGGCCGCCATGAAGGCGACGTGGTCGGCGCACGGGCGCATTTTGCTGGAGCGAGACTACTGGATCGCCGTCATGAAGGCGCAGCGCGATCTGGGCGTTGCCATCCCGGCCGAGGCGATCAAGGACTACGAGCGGGTCCGTGATAAGGTGGATCTCGCGCACATCGCCGATCGTGAACGCACCACCTTGCACGATGTGAAGGCGCGGATTGAGGAATTTTCCGAGCTGGCGAACCGGCAGTTCATCCACCTCGGGCTGACGAGCCGTGATCTGACGGAAAACGTCGAGCAGCTCCAGGTCGCCCGCGCGCTGCAGCTCGTGCGTTTCAAGGTCGTGGCGGCCCTTGGCGTGCTGGCGCAACGCGCCACGGAGTTTCGGGATCTGATGCTGACCGGTCGCACGCACAATGTGCCGGCGCAGCCCACCACGCTCGGCAAACGGTTCGCGATGTTCGGTCAGGAATTGCTCATCGCGCAGCAGCGGATCGACGAATTGATCGCGCGTTATCCGGTGCGCGGACTCAAGGGCGCGGTCGGCACACAGCTCGACCAGCTTACTCTGCTCGGGAGCGACCCGAAGAAGGTGGCGCAGCTCGAAGCGCGCATTGTGAAACATCTGGGTTTCAAACAATCGCTTTTCGCCGTCGGCCAGGTTTATCCGCGCAGTCTCGATTTTGATGTCGTGAGCGCGCTGCATCAGGTCGGCGCGGCGGCGGCGAGTTTTGCGACCACGCTCCGGTTGATGGCGGGGGCGGGATTGATGACCGAGGGTTTTCAGGCCGGGCAGGTGGGTTCGTCCGCCATGCCGCACAAGGTCAACGCGCGGAATTGTGAACGCATCTGCGGCTTTTCGACGATTATTTCCGGCTATGTGACCATGGCGGCCGCGTTGTCCGGCCATCAATGGAACGAGGGCGATGTGTCCTGTTCGGTCGTGCGCCGCGTGGCCTTGCCCGATGCGTTTTACGCGATCGATGGGCTCCTCGAAACCTATCTCACCGTGCTCCGACAGATGGAGGTTTTCCCGGCGGCGGTCGCGGCGGAGAATGAGCGCAATCTGCCTTTCCTGGCCACGACCACGATCTTGATGGAGGCTGTAAAAGGCGGTGCCGGTCGCGAGACTGCGCACGAAGCGATCAAGCAACATGCGCTGGCCGCAGCCAAGGCTTTGCGTACAGGAGGCGATGCTGACCTGCTTGGGCGGCTGGCGGGCGACCAGCGTATCGCGCTCGGCAAGAAGAAGCTCACCGAGATTTTGACCCAAAGTGAACGCTTTGTCGGCGCAGCTCCCCATCAGGTGGATGCGTTTGCCGCCACTGTCCGCCCGTTGCTTGGTAAGCACAAGGGTGCCGCGCACTACCGGCCGGGCAAGCTGCTTTGAGTCGCTGATCCGGTGGAACCCGGCAGGGGGCCGTATTCCACCTCGCTTGGTGTTCAGTCCAAAGCCGGGCCAAAATTTATGTTTTTAAGGGGAAAGGAGATTTGGTTTGCCAGAGTTCGAGTGGACGCCTTTTTTGACCCCTCACGTTGTTTGCTTTACCAACTTTAACACCACACATCCAATGGCAGAACTCGTAGGAAACTGTCTCATCGGCCAGAGCGGCGGCCCGTCCG
>CAZIQP010000149.1:0-9360 GCA_964541315.1 uncultured Opitutaceae bacterium | reverse complement strand
TTTCGATCATCATCGGCCTGATGTTTTTCAAGGGCGTGCTGGCCAGCCTCGCCGGTCCGGCGCCGAACTACGACATGCAGCGCATCCTCGCCACGCGGAATCCGCGCGAGGCCTCGCTGATGAACGGCATGGTGACAGTCGTACTCATGTTTCCCCGCTACATGATGATCGCCGGTATCACCGTCCTCGCTCTCGCCTTCACGATGCCGCAGTTGCAGTCGATGGAGAAACCCGATTTTGAGAAAATTTTGCCGCTCGTCCTGAGCGAGCACGTGCCGACCGGTGTGCTCGGCTTTTTGCTAGCCGGTCTGGCGGCGGCCTTCATGTCGAACTTCGCCGCCACGCTCAATGCCGCGCCGGCCTATGTGGTGAACGATATCTACAAGCGCTTCATCAACCCCAATGCCGGCGGGAAAAAGGAAGTCGCGCTCAGCCGCATTGTCTCGCTCGTGTTTCTCGCCATCGGGATCACCTTTGGTCTGCTCACCAACCGTATCACCGATGTGATGATGTGGCTGGTCGGTTCACTCTATAGCGGCTTTGTAGTCGCGAATGTACTGAAGTGGTATTGGTGGCGATTCAACGGCTTTGGCTATTTCTACGGCATGGTGGCCGGCATCGGGGGTGCCATGGTGGTGCCCGGGATCGCCAATTATCTCATCGCTCACAACGCGACTATGTACGATCTGTTCAAGGACGGTTTCAACATGATCTATACGTTCCCGGTGCTGTTTATCATCTCGGTGATCGGCTGCATTGTCGGCACGCTGCTGACCCAGCCGGAAGACGACGCGGTGCTGATGAAATTCTACAAAACCGTGAATCCCTGGGGCTGGTGGGGCCCGATCCGCGCGAAGGTGATGGCGGCTGATCCAGCCTTCGTCCCCAATCATAACGCGGTGCATGATCTGACGAACGTCGCCGTCGGCATCGTGTGGCAGCTTTGCCTGGTGACTTTGCCGATCTATATCGTGCTCCGCCAATGGAACTGGGTCGGCGGAATCGCCATGCTGCTGCTCGTCACCTCAGTCTACATGAAATTCAACTGGTACGACCGGCTGGAGAAGGCGGTCGATTGAATAGGTGGAAGCCGGCCTCCGGACGGGTTCCGCCATGTTGCCGGACACAAAAAAGAGCGGGTGGATTTTCACCCGCTCTGAAGGGAAAAAGTTCCGCAGATCAGGCTAGCGCTTTGCCCTCGGCCTCGCGACGCGCTTTTAGATCGCCTGCGATCTGGGCCATTTTGGTTTCATTGAGCGGATAGAAGATCACGAGGATCAAAATTGCCAGAATGCCGCAAGCCGCAGGCAAGATGCTCATTAGTTTGACCAGCCCCTGCAGGGATTCGGGTGTCTGGGCCTGGTTGGCTACGAAGCCTGCACTGTTAAGCAAGATCAGTCCGAGCCCGCCGCCCCAGCCCCACCCAAATTTCTGGGCGAAGATTGAGGCGGAGAAGATCAACCCGGTGGCGCGCCGGCCAGTCTTCCACTCCGCGTAG
This sequence comes from uncultured Opitutaceae bacterium, assembly GCA_964541315.1. Classification (GTDB taxonomy): domain Bacteria; phylum Verrucomicrobiota; class Verrucomicrobiia; order Opitutales; family Opitutaceae; genus Didemnitutus. Next base: position 7,862 of record CAZIQP010000149.1, on the reverse strand, counting down.
TCCGCTGTATCCGCATACATGGCGGCAATGAGGGCGCTCAAGGGACCTCCCGTGATGGAGCCTATAGCATTGATACCAAAAATCAGCCAGAGTTGATCAGGCTTAAGCAGGTAGAATGACGCGGTGGAGATGATCGCGACAACAAAGAGCAGTACGAAGGTCGGCTTGCTGCCCAGCCTTCGGGCGAAGAACGGGACCAACAATGCTCCGACCAGTGAGAGGGCTTGGTTGCTCGCCTTGAAGACGGAGACCAAGCCTTCCCATTCCCAAGTCTGGGTGCCGCCGATTTTCGGTAGCCACGACGGAAGGGTAATGGTGCGGGAGCCGACGTAGTATTTGAAGTAGTGCGCCTCGACGCTGCCGCGCAGCGAACAGAAGAAGATAAAGGTGATGGTGGTCGCAAGCAGGACGAGCCACGGGCGGTTGGTAACGAGGTCCCCGAGGTCCTTGAGTACCGAGGTCTTTTGTGCCGCCGGGGGAAGGACTCGTTCCTTCGTATTGAAGAACACTACAAGGAACGAGATGACGGCCACAACGCCGAGGATTGCGAACGACATCTGCCAGCCCTGTTTCGGCGTGGTCGCATTAAGCCAACCTCCGACCTGGGTCATCTTCATCAGGCATACCGCGACGACGATACCACCTGCAAACGCGCCCACAAATTTGATCGAGGAGAGCGTGGTGCGTTCCACTGGATTGGGCGTAATCACACCAAGCATTGCTGTGTAGGGAATATTGATCGTCGTGTAGATCAGCATGAACGTGTTGAAGGTCACATACGCCCAGATCAACTTTCCCTTGGCGCCGAAGTCCGGAACGGTGAATGTCAGCAGGCCGATGATCGCCATCGGCACGCAGGTGTAGAGCAGGAACGGGCGAAATTTGCCCCAGCGACTCTTGGTCCGGTCGGCAAGCATGCCGATAACTACATCGAAGATCGCATCCAACGATCGGCTGACGCCGAGCATGGCACCGGCGGCGAGGGCCGTGATCCCGAATATGTCGGTATAGAAAATGTTCAGATAGTCGGAGATCGCTTTCCAATAGAGGCACGAAGCGAAGTCGCCAAAGCCGTAGGAGACCTTTTCCTTCATGCTTAGTTTATCGGACTGGGACGTGGACATAAATGTAGTGGGGTAGTGAAGGAGAAGCCGGTGCCACGAGGGGCGCCGGCGAGGGGTGACTCGGCACTAAGAACAACTCCGGGGACAAATGCAGCCCGGAAATGTTAAGATTGGTTGCATTTGTTATATTCTTTTTTTGACGAAAGCGTGATGACCTCTAGGAGTGGGGGGATGACTTATCATGAAATTGCCGCCGCCCTGCCGAAAAACGCCGTTACCGCCATCGACAACCTCCCTTTTCCCAAGATCGCCTCGGGGAAAGTGCGCGAGATTTTCGATCTGGGCGATGCGCTTCTCCTCACCGCCAGCGACCGGCTTTCGGCGTTCGATGTGATTTTGCCGGATGGCATCCCGGGCAAGGGCATTGTCCTGACCCAGATCAGCAATTGGTGGTTTGCCCAGACCCAAGGTCTCATCGCCAATCATCTCCTCCCGGATCAAGCGGGCGAATTTGCCCGTCGCGGCATCAAGGATCGTGACCTGCAGTTGCGCAGCATGGTCGTGCGCAAACTCAAGCCGCTCACCATCGAATGCGTGGCGCGCGGCTACCTGATCGGCAGCGGCTGGAGCTCGTACCAAAAAACCGGCGATGTCTGCGGGATCAAGCTCCCTGCCGGGCTGCGGCAGGCCGACCGTCTTGCGGCGCCCATTTTCACTCCTACCACCAAGGCGCCGAAGGGTCAGCACGACGAGCCGATCAACGATGCCCAGGGCGCCGCGACCATCGGCCAGGCTCTCTACGATCAGGTGAAGAAACTTAGTCTGGCACTCTATCAGTTTGGCCACGACCGGGCAAAAAAAGCCGGTATGATTCTCGCCGACACCAAGTTCGAATTCGGCACCGATGCTTCAGGCAAACTCTTCCTCATCGACGAGGTGCTGACGCCCGACTCCTCGCGTTACTGGCCGGCCGACAGTTATGCGCCAAATCAGTCGCCGCCGAGTTATGACAAGCAGTTCGTGCGCGACCATCTGGTCGCGATCAAGTGGAACCAGTCGCCCCCGGCGCCGCGTTTGCCCGCCGAGGTTATTTCCCGGACGCAGGAAAAATATCTCGCAGCGTTGAGGAATCTGATAGGATAATCCGCCCTATGAAGCGCTGCCTGATCCTTGTTTTGCTTGCCGGCCTTTGGGTTGTACCGGCGCAGGCCCGTTTGGGCGAGACACTGGCCGATCTGCAGAAACGTTACGGCAAGCCGGAGCCGCAGGCGAAGAACAACAAAAACGCGGCGACGTGGTTTTTGGAGGGAGAGGACGGCCAGTTGATTTATACGGCCACGTTTGATGCGCAGGGAAAATCGATAGGCGAAGGCATGAAGCCGGTGCGGTACGCCAAGTTTACCCAGGAAACGGTGAATGCATTTATCGAGATACAATTGGCTCCCTATCGGAATTCTCAGACGGTCCATACCGCCAAACCCGGGGAAAAATATACATTGCGGGGCAAGGTTTATACCGCCGGAAACGTGGAAACCGTGATCGTGGATGATGCGAATGATCTGCTCATCGTCTGGACGCAAGGGGCCACGCCGTCGGTCATGGCGTTGCGCTCGGTGCTGATGTAGTGTGGTGAAACACCGTGCTCCCACAGCGCGGTCATCGACCGCCCCGGGGCTCGGATCAGGCGCGCTGCTTGTATCTGAAATGGGTGGAGGGAGGCGGGGCCAGCTCTCCGGGTGCGGTATTAGGGCCGGCCTTGGGCGCTGCATAATGCGGCAGGCGTTTGGGCGGATTCAGCGGCAAATCCATTTCAATCGGTCGGGCTTCCGAGGCCGGATTGGGGGTCGGAATGGTCCAGGCCATGACCGGCCCTTGATGAAAAACGACCTCCGCTTTGCTGTCATAGATCCAGACTTCGTAGCCCCGGTTGATATTTTTGAACAGCGGCTGGCCCAGCAATTCCAGGGCCTCGTCGGGCGTCATGTCGGTTTTGATTTTGGCCCAATCCTTGGGGCTGGCGGCAAAGGCTGGCGCGCACCAGGCGATGAAAAACAATGAAAGGGCGATGAGACGGGACATACTCAGCCTATCATCGGCTCATTTGTCCAAAAACTAACTGAATTGGATCAATGATTTGCTGTTCCGGCCGGGTTGGATGTCAGGTGGGCAAATTCGATTCTTCTGTGACCAGGCGCTCGATCCGCACGCGGCGGGGGCGTTCGGCATTGGCCTCGATGATGGTGAGTTGGTATTCCCCGGTGACAAGCGTTTCGTCGCGCTTGGGCACATGCCCAAAAAGCCGGATCGCCCAGGCAGCCACGGTTTCGCGCGGTTGCAACTCGACCGGCCAGCCGGTCTCGGCCTGCAGTTCGCGCATGGTGAAGGAGCCGCTGACGACAATGGCGTTGGCGGTGCGCTTGAAGATGGGCCCGTTTTCGATGTCGAATTCGTCACGGATATCGCCGACGATTTCCTCCAGCACGTCCTCAAAGGTGACGATGCCGGCGAGGGCTTTCTTATCATCGAGCACGACCGCGAGGTGGCTGCGCGCGGTGCGGAAACGTTCGATCATGGTGTGCAGCGGCGTGGTCAGCTCGAATTCCACCACCGGGCGCACGAGGGGTTCAAAGGGGGTGTCGGAACCGAGGGCCTGAATCTGCCAGAGCCATTCGCGCACGAGCAGCAAGCCCTCGACCCGGTCGAGGGAACCGCGGCAGACGGGGAAGCGGCTGTGGCCGCTCCTCTGTGCGATGCGGATGTTTTCCGTGACGGATTTGTCGAGCCAGAGCGCAACGACCTGGTCGCGCGGGCGCATGATCTGCTGGGCGCGGGTTCCGCGGGCGCGCAGCGACTGGACCATCAGTTTGTTGATAAGGGCGTCTCCCGGATGGGTGTGCCGGGCGTGACTGAAAACATATTCCAGTTCCTCCGAGCTGATGGCGTGATCGCCTTCGCCGGCCGGTTCCAAGCCCGCCCAGCGCAGCAGCAGATCGGCGGCGCCATTGAGGATGCGGATGAAGGGATAGAAGCAGTAGTAGAAAACGGTCAGCGGCGCCGAAGCCCAAAGTGAAACATAGGTGGCCCGTTGGATGGCGATGGCCTTGGGGCCAAGTTCGCCAAAAATAATGTGCACAAAGGTGATGACGGTGAAGGCGCCCACGAAGGCGATGGACGAGATGATGTGGGGATCCAGCACCCCCAGCCGGCTGAGCAACGGTGTCAGCCGATGGGCCAGAAAGGGTTCACCCACCCACCCAAGTCCCAGGCTGGCCAGCGTCACGCCCAACTGCGTGGCCGAAAGCATCGCGCCGAGATTTTTAGTCGCCCGGAGGGCAAATCCCACCCTCCAGCCGCCGGTTTTGGCCAAGGGTTGCAGTTGGCTCGCGCGAACTTTGACCAGAGCAAATTCAGCCGCCACAAAGAAGCCATTGGCCATCACCAAGGCGGCGATGACGATGGTCTCAATGGCGATGTCGAAAAAAGTGTCCATGAACAGAGCCCGCAAGGTACCCGGCAAGGACGGTCGGGCAATCTTTTGACCCGACGCAATTGCTAAACCGCCAAGGACAAGTCGCTTAGGCCATCAAGTTTTCCGGCCTCGGCGGCCGCAAAGTTCCGCTTCTGTAATCCTGCCCATGTTTGCGATGAACATGGAGCGGCAACAGTCGCAGGGCGCGGCGTGTTTGGAAATCTGTGTTTACAACTAACGGATGCGGCAACCACGGCCGAAGTAACCGTAACCACCGCTAGAATGGACCTCGGAATATCCCGCCTCGATCGAAAAGTGATTTGCCGGATCGTAGTAGCCCAAGTCGAGAGCGCCGCCATACGCACTGTAGCCGTGACTGCCTGCGGCCACCATCAGGGTGACGGAACCGTGGATTTCCGGGTCACGCCGCAGCATGACGGAGGTGAGACTGGTGCTTTTGGCTGACTGGTCGGTCAACGACACGGATGCTGGTGCGGCCGGATGGACGAATCGTTCCACTCCGGCGTCGATCTGGGCGATTTCAGCCTCGCTGAGCAGCGCAAAACCAGCCGCGCGACGTTCATCGGAGGAGATTCTTTGCGAGAACTGGGCGGCGCGGGGAATTGAAGGGGTTGGATCGGCATCGATGATCGTGAAGTCTTTGCGGACGAGCGCATCAAGGACCGCGACTTGATCTGACGACAACCGGGGCAAACCAGCCTGGGCCGTTTCAGTCGGGTTGAGGGTGGAGGAGAAGCGCCGATCATCGGCCCGGCCCGTCGAGGCAAAAAGCGAGCAGGAAACCAAACAACCGAGGACGAGAAAGGTACGAAGTTTCATGGGTTGGGCCAGAGTGAGCTGGTGGCAATGATGACGCCAAGAAGCTACAAATAGTTCCATTTCTTTGGTACGCAACTTGAACTTTGGGAGCTTGTGGTTCTTCGCACCTTCCCGTGGGGATCATGCCCGAAGGCTCCCGGGTGTGGTTCTGGTTTGGACGTCTCAATAATTTTCATCGGTGGTGTGTGAACCATTCGGGTTGAGTCCGTCTGAATTGATTGGGTTGCCACAAGAGCGGGAATTGACTCGGGTCGGGCGTTGAACAGGAATCAATGCCCACCCCTTTCATTTCATGCGCATTCATCTTGTTTCACTCGCGGCCGGGCTGGCCTTGATCGCCCTTCGTCTTTCCGCTCTGGATATTTCTCCGGTGCCGCCGTCGGCCAATCTGCGGGTCGCCACCATTCAGGTGCGAGTCGCGCCCGACCATCGCGACTGGTCGTATAAAGTCGGCGAGCCGGTGAAATTTAAGGTCATGGTGACGGCTGACAACGAGCCGATCGACAACGCCACGGTGAAATACTCCGTCGGGCCGGAGATGATGCCCGCCGAAACCAAGACGGCCGCGGTGCCGCTGGAAGGTTTGGTGATCGAGGGCGGCACGATGAAGGAGCCGGGTTTCATCCGTTGTATTGCGAACATCGAGGTGGCGGGTCGGAACTACAAAGGCTTGGCGACCGCGGCGTTCTCGCCGGAGAAAATCGTCCCGTTCCAGACCGAGCCGGCGGATTTTGATGCATTCTGGCAACAGGGTCGGGAAGCGCTGGCGAAGATTCCGCTGGAGGCGAAACTCGTTTTATTGCCCGAGGCCTGTACCGATTTGGTGAATGTCTATCACGTGAGCTTCCGTACGTTGGGGCAGAACTGGAACCCTTCACCTCCGCGCATCTATGGCATCCTGTGCGAACCCAAGGCTCCCGGAAAATACCCCGCCGTGCTCAAGGTGCCCGGTGCCGGCGTGCGTTCCTACGCGGGCGATCCCGATCTGGCGGCGCGCGGGGCGATCGTGCTGGAGATCGGCGTCCACGGCATTCCGGTAAACCTGACCAAGGAGATTTACGACGCGATGTACAGTGGCGCGCTGCACAGCTATTGGGTCAACCAGCTCGATAACCGGGAAACCTATTACTACCACCGCATCTATCTCGGCTGTGTGCGCTCGAATGATTTTCTCACGTCGCGTCCGATGTGGGACGGCAAGAACCTGCTCGTGATGGGCGCCAGTCAGGGCGGCCAGCTTTCACTCGTGACGGCTGCGCTCGATTCGCGGGTGACGGCACTTTCCGCCACGCATCCCGCGATGTGCGACGTCGCCGCCGAACTGCACGGTCGTGCCGGCGGCTGGCCGCATCCCTTCAAGCCAAACGACGATGGCAGTCCTTCGTCTCACGCCACTCCCGCCAAAATCGCGACCGCCCAGTACTACGATTCCGTGAACTTCGCCCGTCGGATCAAAGTCCCGGGTTTCTACACGTGGGGCTACAACGACGATGTCTGCCCGCCGACGTCGACCTATGCCGCATTCAACGTGATCACCGCGCCAAAAACTTTGGCCATCCAGCCGGAGCAAGGGCACAATTATCCCCAGGAGCAGTGGGAAGTAATCAACAACTGGGTGACGAAACAGCTCGGGTTGAAATGAGGGCGGTCGATTTTGGTAGGGCTGGCCGGGACAAGTGCACGGCCTTGTCCGCTGCGGTAGTATTTTTGTCGGAGCCTGCTTGCAGGCGACCCGGAATCCCCGTCGTCGAGTCGTGCCGATCTGCTTACGGTGAATACACGCGCACCCGGCCGATTTCCACGATCCAGAGCTGTTGGCTGAGTGATTGGCTCCGCAACGCACCGACCAAGGTGCCGATGGCCAGATCCAAATCGTGGGTGGTGGCTTTGCGGGGCAGGCGGAGCACCGCGACACCGGCATGTTTGTCGGGAGGAAAAACCAAGGGATTGGAAAAATCCAGATCGAGGGTCACGAGGGCGCGGCTTTCCGCCACACACCGCGCCAACAACTCCTGGTCGGTGGCGGACTGCAAAGTCTGCATCGGCATGGTGCAAACCTCATGCCCGGCTACGACCAAGGCCAGTCGGCCGCGCTCACCGAGATTCTCATCCAGCTTCAGCTTCACGCGTCGGCCGGTTCGAGCGGGATGTCGACGAAACGCTCCCGCGACATTTCAGAACCGTAAGCGATGCAGGCCTGGATGTCCTCGCGGGTCAGGCCGGGATAATCCGCCAGAATGGACTCGGTGGAGTCGCCCGCAGCCAGCAGATCGAGGATCAGAGAAACCCAGATGCGATGACCGCGAATGCAAGGTTTGCCCCCGCAACGGGCCGGATCGATCCAGATACGTTGGAGAAGTTCTTCGCGGGTCATGACGGGAAACTACCCTGAACCCGCCCGCCCGCAAGCTTCCGTTTCCGGCCGGAAGTTTTGGACTGCAGTATACTTTAAAACTAACAAAACACGGCCAGACCCCATCGGCACGGCC
>CAZIQP010000148.1:1827-9364 GCA_964541315.1 uncultured Opitutaceae bacterium | reverse complement strand
CCAAAGTGTCACCTATCACCCCGGATCGTTTGTAACCTATCACCGGCTCGTACCCAGCATGACGCCGACCACAATCGCGCCGAAGTACGCCGGTTTCAGGCTTGTCCAATTTCGCCACCGGATCGCTCCTCCTTCAACAATGTACAAACCGCGGTTTCTGCTGGCAAAGACCTCGATTTTCCTCGGCTCCGCCCCGGACAGTTCCGAGACGATCAGCGGAGCGTCCTTGGTGTAGCATTTCAACGCCGAGTCCATCCAGGCGAACAACGCCGTGATCCGTTCCAAAGCCAGCAGGCGCAGCGCGGCATCCGCCTTCGCGGCGGGTCCGGCGTTGGCGGGGAGCAGGGCGTCGCCCAGTTTTGCAAAATCATATTCGTCGGGTGCGCGTGAGTGGCTGGTGAGCAATTCATCCCGCCAGGTGGCCAGGACACGGGCCATTTCCTGCCGGTCATAGCCGCCCTCCGTATTCTGGGCGGAGTCGAGCATGGCGATGATCGCGGTGCGGGTGGCTTCGATGCGGGCCTGCTCCTGTCTTACCCGGTAGCTTGCGCGCCAGCCGGGCAGAGCGAGGAAAACCAACACGGCGATCAGGGCCAGGCCTCCCACGACGACCCATCTTCTTGTTTTTGCGGGCGGAGGCGTGGCAGAAGGCGTGGCCGGGTTGGTGCGTGTGGTCGGCCCTTTTCCGGGTGATTCTTCTTTTTCCGGTTTAAGCGTCTGGGCTTCCAGCAAAATGCGGTAGATGGGAATGGCCTCGGCGATGTTTTTCAGATCGCGCGGGCCGAGCAGGGTCACCTGCAGGGCCAGTTTGTTTTTCACCACATCGTAGACGGTCTGCGAAATGCAGATGCCACCGGGCTCGGCTTCCGCCGGCAGGCGCGCGGCGATGTTCACCCCGTCCCCCATGACATCCTGCTCATTGAGGAAGACATCACCGAGATGAATGCCGACACGGTGGGTGAGAACTTCGTGGGGCGGGAGCAGCTTGGCTTTGCGCGCGAAATATTTTTGCATGCGCAATGCACAGGCCACCGCCTGCACCGCGCTGGAAAAATAGAGCAGCAGGCCATCCCCCGTGCTCTTGAGGACCGAGCCCGAATGCTGGTGGCATAGCTTTTTCATCACCGCAAAATCCCGTTCCAACAGGGCCAGCACGGTTTCCTCTTCCATCTGCATCCGGGCGCTGAAACCGACGACATCGGTAAACACGATGGCGGCCAGCGCGCGTTGTCCAGGGCCGAGACCGCTCGGCAAAGGGGGGAAAGATTCCATTTGTACAGTCCTTTTGAGCGACTGTGGCCGATAGCGCAACGTCATAGCGCGGCAGGATTCGGCAGCGCGGGGTGCGGTATTCGCCCACGGCGTCGTTTCGCGCGGTCAACGAACGACCCGGTCAGTCTGAATTCTGCGCATCGGGTCGCGAGCGGCCGAGGCGACCATTTTAGCGGCCACCGGGGATCTGTTCCGCAAAGCCGATTTGATTGTCGGACGGATCGAGAATTCGAAAGTCTCGCATGCCCCAATCACGCTCAACAAGCGGCTCATGGATCTGTCCACCACGGCGACGGACAGCGCGATAGAAGGCATCAATGCCGGTCATGTGGATGTAGACTCGCCCCGGAGCTGGCGGACGAAGGCGTGGATCGCTCAGCAACTGAAGCTCGACATCTCCGCTGGCCACCCCGGCGCGCGAGGGTGGGTCGCCCCACTGCCAGGCGATGCTGAAACCGAGAACATCCCGATAGAACGCGAGCGATGTCTTCAGATCGTTGGCGCCTAGAATTGGAAAAACACGAAGTAGATTCATGGGTGTTCCTGGCAGAACCTCACAGCAGAGCCTGTGACCGGAGGGCGCAAACAAAGTTGAGGGCAACGGTCATGCTGCCTTATGCTGGCCGGCCCGCCGTTATCGCTTCTTTCATGCATGACCATAAGAGTCACGCACGACCTTTTTTCCTCTGGGTTTGGACAGCGGCGGCTCCCATGATATCCGCCTCTTTTTCCAGAAGGAGGTCATTGTTAAAGGGGGTGCCACGGCTTTGCGTTGTCGGCTGCACGCGCCCCTGTTTTTGTTGCACCACATGCCAGGCCTCGTGCGACCGGTGTTTGACTTTGGTTCGCTTGTTCACTGGGCAAACTCTTCAGGCAACGCACACCGGACCGGGTATGAATGGCCTGATGAACATCGGCAATGAGCGTGGCGGGGGAGAATCATGGGAGCGATCTGCGTTTGGGTGTTTTTCGTGGGACTGGAGTGAGCCGTAATGTGTGAATCTCCGTTTCCGCCCTGTGCGCCATGAGAATCACGGGGCACAGGGTGCAAGGCCGCTTGCAGACACTTTCCCGAGTCAGGCTTTCTTGCGGGAGAGGAGGTAGGTTTGCATGGGGCCGACGCTCTTGATTTCCAGACGGCCGACGGGTTCGAAATCGAACTTGCCTTCGAGGATCTGTTTGACGTTGGCACTGACCTGGATCTTGCCGGGCTGGCCGTGGGATTCCATGCGGGCGGCGATGTTGACGGTGTCGCCCCAGAGATCGTAGGAGAATTTTTTGGTGCCAATGATGCCGGCGACGACGGGGCCGCTGTTCATGCCGATGCGGATCTGCCAGTCGAGCTGGTGGCGGCGGTTGAACACACGCAGCGCCTCGAGAAATTCCAACGCCGCGTGGGCGCAGGTTTCGGCGTGGTCGGGGTTGGCGATCGGGACGCCGCCGACCATCATGTAGGCATCCCCAATGGTCTTGATCTTCTCCAGTTGGTAGAGTTCGGCGACGCGGTCGAAGTTGGAGAAAAGATCGTTGAGGAGCTGGACCGTGCGGTTGGGGGAATTGCGCGTGGCGATGCGGGTGAAGCCGACGATGTCGGCGAAGAGCACGGTGGTGTCGAGAAAGCTGTCGACAATGGTGCGCTCACCGGCCTTGAGGCGGTCGGCGACGGCCCGGGGCAGCACGTTGAGCAGGAGACGTTCGGATTTGGAGCGCTCGTTTTGGAGCTGGGCGAGATTGGCCTGTTCCTGGTCGCGAAGGCGTTTCTTCTCGAGCGAGGCGGCGATGCGGGCGCGAAGGATGACGGGATTGAAAGGCTTGGGGACGAAATCCTCGGCACCGGCTTCGAGGCAGCGGACGATGCTTTCCACGTCGTCGAGCGCGGTGAGCATGATGACGGGCAGGTGGCGGATGCGCGGGTCGGCCTTGATGAATTCGAGGGTTTGAAAACCGTCGAGCTCGGGCATCAAAATATCGAGGAGGACGAGATCGAAATCGTCCTCCTTGAGTCTTTGCAGGGCGATGCGGCCATTGACGGCCTTGGTGACATCGTAGCCGAGTTTCTGAAGCCGGCGGGTGAGCATCTCGAGGTTCGACGGATCGTCGTCGACGGCGAGGAGCCTGGCCGGAACCGCGGGAATATTGGCGGAGGTGAGCTCAACGACGTGACTGATCGCGGGTGGCGCCGGCGTGCCGGTCGTGGTGCCGAGCGTGGCTTGGGAGGAAATGCCGACATCGCCATGCTGGGCGCCGACATTTAGCTGGGTGGGGAAGGCCTTGTCCTCGAAGAGATGAAAGAGATTGAGGGCGGCCCGGTGGATTTTTTTCAGGTCGGCCACGAGCTCGTCCTGGCCGGGTTTGGTCGACTCATCCAGGCAAAGTTCGGCGTAACCAATGATGGCGTTCAGCGGGGTGCGCATTTCCAGGCGCATGGCATCGACGTCGATTTTTCCGGTCTCGATTTTCCACGGGGCGAGGGCGTCGTTGATGAGGGCGACGAGCTGGCCGCCGGAGGTGTGGATGCGTTTCAGGTCGCGCAGGATGGTCGTGTCGCCGGTCTCCTCGGCGGATTCCATGAGCATCTCGCAATAGCCGATGATCTGGTTGAGCGGGGTGCGCAGGGAATGGCGCAGACGGGTGAGGGCCTCGAGATCGCGGGACTGGATCGCCTTGAGAAATGGACCGAGCGATTGCGGCTGCAAGCTGCCGACACCGGGAGGAGAGGGGGCGTCTGCGCTGGCGCTCATCAGGCGGGCGGGGTCCGGCCTTTTTTGAGCATTTCTTCAATCTTGGCGAGGAGGCGGGGGAGCTCGACGGGCTTGGTGTCGAAATCATCGCAGCCGGCTTCGAGGCATTTTTCGCGATCGCTCGACATGGCGTGGGCGGTGAGGGCGATGATGGGGGTGCCGGCGACTTCCGGGTCGGAACGGATCTGTTTGGTGGCCTCCCAGCCGTCGATCACAGGAAGGCTCATGTCCATGAGAATGAGGTCCGGCTTCTCCGCCTTGGTCTGGGCGATGCCGGCGGCGCCATCCACGGCCAAGACGACGGTGTAACCGCGTTTTTCCAGGCGACGGGAAAGCATGTCGCGGTTCATTTCATTGTCTTCAACTAAGAGTATCTTGGGCATGGGATGCGTTGGTCAGGTTTGCTTGTTCTTCTCGGCAGTCAAGTGGGCTTGCACCGCATCTTGGACGTGCTGGATGATATCGTCACGCGAGTGATCGCCCTTTTGGAAAATCCCCGCAGTGCGGCCGGCGAGGCGCTCACGGATATCCTGGGTGATGTCCATCGACGTGAAGACAAAGATGGGTAGCTGGCGCCATGCGGCCTTGGTCTGCACATGGTCGATGAATTGAAATCCATTCATGATGGGCATTTTCAGGTCGAGTATGACCGAGGCGGGGAGGACCTGTTCAAGGATGCCGATGGCGTGCTGGCCGTTGGTGGCGGTGCGGACCTTCCAGCCCTGGCGTTCAAGAATCCGGGCCATCATGTCCCGGGTGGGCGGATCATCCTCGACGAGGAGGACATCGCACGGAGAAGTATCGGGGGGCATCGGCGGTTTGCTGGGGGCGATTGGCGGGATGGTGCTCGTAGACACTTTGGCCGGGTCAACCTCGACCAGGCGGTGGGTGAGATCCTGCACTTGCAATGGCATGCGGACGGTAAAGGTGGTGCCCACCCCCGGCGTGCTGTCGACAGTGATATTACCACCCATCATGCGGGCAAACTGGCGGGAGATGGCAAGGCCGAGGCCGGTGCCGCCAAACTTGCTGGCGGTGGAAGCGTCGGCCTGGCTGAAGGCGGCGAAGAGTTTCCCCATCTGCTCGGGCGTCATGCCGATGCCGGTGTCGGAGACCTTCATGAGCACATGATGGCCGTCGGCATCGCGCGAGACGGAGAGTGTGATGCCGCCTTTCTCGGTGAATTTGCAGGCGTTGCTCAACAGGTTGAAAAGCATCTGGCGGATCTTGGTGGAGTCGGCCTGCATATCGCCGATATCCGCCGCGCATTCGATGTAGAGCGTGTTGTTTTTTTTGCTGACGAGCGGCTGGACGGTGCTGGCCACTTCCTGGATGAGTTTGGAAATATCGAAAGTCTCGATATAGAGCTCCATCTTGCCGGCTTCGATTTTGGAGATGTCGAGCACATCGTTGATGAGGCCGAGCAGGTAGCGGGCGGCGGAGAGGATCTTGTCGAGATCGGCGGCGGCGCTCTTGTTGCCGTCATCCTGGGCGTCTTCGAGCAGGATCTCGCTGTAACCGATGATGGCGTTCAGCGGTGTGCGGAGCTCGTGGCTCATCTTGGCGAGGAAACCGCTCTTCGCCTTGTTGGCTTCATCCGCAGCCTTTACCGCCTCCTTGTAATCACGGGTGCGTTCTTCGACGCGAATTTCGAGGGTGCGGTTGGCGTCCTCAAGCTTGAGATTGCTGTTGTGGAGATTTTCGCGGGCCTGGGCCATCTCGCTGGTGCGTTGCTCGATCGTGCCCAGCATGAAGTTGAAAGACGCAATGAGTTCGCCGATCTCACCGGTGGCCTCCTGCGGGACGCGGACGGAATAATCGCGTTCTTCGGAGATGTAGCGGGCCGCATCCACCAGATGAGTGATGGGTTCGGAAATCGTGCTCTGCAGGCGGTAGCCCGCGATCATGGCGATCAGCGAGGAAATAAGGAAGATAATGCCGGCGCCCCGGAGCAGATTTTTGAGACGATCCTTTTCGTTTTCGGTGAGTTCGGCTTTGAGATAAAGGTCGCCCAGTTCGCGACCGTTTTTGCGCAGGGGGCTGCGGATGATGCCATTGTCGGCATTGATCATGTCGCCCAGTTGGGAATTGCGGGGTAGGATCGGCGTGCTGCCCGGCCGGAGGTATTGGGCGAGCAAGTGTCCGTCGGGCGAGTAGAGCGCGGCACCTTCCACCAAGGGGTCGTTGAGCAGATCCTGCAACGAGCTAGCGATCTCGGGTGAATTTTGCTCCAGCAGGGACGGGAAGCGCTGCAACACTTCGGAACGGGTGTTTTCCAGTCGTCGCTCGATCACACCGCGAAACTCATAAAGCGTGTGCACATAGAGCCCGACGAAAGCGAGGGCGAGGGTGACGCCGCTGATCAGGGTAATCAGCAGGGTGAGTTTCCAACGAAATGGCAGGCCTTTCACGAGGGAGGGGCGGGCGATTAGGGATTATTTCCTGTTTAATTCCATGAGTGTCAATCGACTTCAGCCCCAAGCCGGATTGATCAGGGCGGGTTTGGCAAGGAGGGTGGGACGATCGGGGTTACCCGGACAAAGTCGGCGTAGGAGGTTTGCACGTCTTCTTCGATGGATTTGAAGAGCATGATCCGACCGCGAAAGTGCGAGTTGGTTCGCCGGGGCAAGAGAGGAGCTTGGTCAGTGGGGGCGACCAGAATGGTTTCGACATGGAGATCCAGCATTTTAACGGTCAAAACCGGCGAAAATGGTTCGATCAGTTGAAGTATGTATTGGTCGATTGCCGGGGGGGATTTCGCCACCGTTAAAAAAATCTCAAGGTGGTGGAGCATGGGATCGACGAGATCATCACGAAAGCGGCCTTGGAATACGGCATGACTTTCGGTTTCGCGAATGAGGTGGAGCGAGGCGAGGTCGATATCTCCGTACTTGAAGATAGCCCGGGCATTGGGGGCGATGGTGATCCGGTAACTGCGATAGCGGGAATTATCCTCGGCAGTCGCCGGGCGCTGGTTGCGCAGGAGAAGGGTCCATTGCTCCTCTGTTGGCCGGGATGGATCGAAACGCTCCACCGAAATCTCACTGCCACGCCGGGTCGTGAGAGTGTAGGCAAAGTCCGGGGGGATTTCAGGATGGAAACTGATCAAAGCCTCCTTCAGATAGGCCGGCAATTCCGAGGCGGTGAGCGAGAGCGACGATAGCAAACCGATGAGCACAAAGCGGCACAACATGGAGGTTAAATTCAAAAGGAGGATGTTTCGGCGCTCGAAAGACGGTCGGTCGAGTCTGGCCATGCGGCGGATTGACAATGCGGGGTGCGCCCTTGGCAACAATTGTTTGCATCGAGACAATCCGGATGGTCTGGATCAACCGGGAATTTTTCGGACGAATGGCGAGCGAAAGTTGCACCTTCCTGGCTAAGAAAAAACACACCTGCACGTTGTATGGGTTATGAACCTCCAACGCTTCGTTCTCCCAGCTACCTTCGCAGCGGCCTGTCACGCCGTGTTGCTGTACGGTTTCGTCCGTGAGCCAACCACCATCGTGCCGAAACAAGGGCCG
>CAZIQP010000148.1:0-1727 GCA_964541315.1 uncultured Opitutaceae bacterium | reverse complement strand
GTTGCTGTACGGTTTCGTCCGTGAGCCAACCACCATCGTGCCGAAACAAGGGCCGCTTCCAATTGGCCCGATCGAAACTTGGGTTGACTTGGTCGAGCCGCCACTCATCAAAAATCCCGATAAAGATCAATCAGTGACCCCATTGTCAGGCGGAACACCGCATCCGGAGCTTCCCGATATAGTACAAAGTCCTAAACCGGATGACTTCACTGTCCAGCATGAGCCCGCTGAAATAGTTAAGGTCCCGATCGAAACCATCGGACCAAAAGGACCGGTCGGAGAAATAAACATTGATGGTCCGACTACACGCATCCCAGGAATCATCATTGCCACATTTCTCGATCAGCCTCCTCGGGCCAAGGTGCAGATGCCGCCGGAATATCCCACGAGCATGAAGAACGACGGCCGGGACGGTACCGTGCTGGTCGAATTTGATGTCGATGTGAAAGGCCGCGTCGTGAGCGCCCGGGTGCGGGAAAGTACCGACCGCGCATTCGAGGAGCCGACCATCCGGGCAGTCTTAAAATGGCGTTTCGAGCCGGGTCAGAGCAAGGGACATGCCGTGCCTTTCCGAATGGTGATTCCGGTAAACTTTAAATTCGGGGCGGATTGAGGCTGGCTTCCGCCGTTCGGTCCGCACGTTGATTGAGGAAGCGATTCACGCGCTCCACCAACTCGTGCGGACTGAACGGTTTGGTGATGTAATCAAGGGCCCCCAGTTCCAGGCCAAGCAGGCGTGAATCGGTGGAAGCCCAGGCCGAGATAATGATGACGGGAATAGTGGCGGTGGCCGGATTCCGGCGGAGAATTTCGCAGAAACCAAAGCCGTCCAGATCGGGCAGCATGAGATCGAGCAAAATGAGGTCGGGCCGGTTGCGGGTCACATGATCGATCGCCTCCCAGCCATTGGCGGCGGTCTCGACCAGATGGCCATTGCGACCGAGGTGGTAGGCAATGAGCTCGGTGAGATCAGCTTCGTCATCGACGGCTAGGATTCTGGCAGGATGCATGGGTGACGAAGATAACTGCGTTGTGTGACGGGAGGGTTGTTAACACGTTACGTTCGCGAAACTTCTTCGGGGTGCGGCGGATGAGTCAGGTCG
This sequence comes from uncultured Opitutaceae bacterium, assembly GCA_964541315.1. Taxonomy (GTDB): domain Bacteria; phylum Verrucomicrobiota; class Verrucomicrobiia; order Opitutales; family Opitutaceae; genus Didemnitutus. Next base: position 624 of record CAZIQP010000148.1, on the reverse strand, counting down.
AAGCTCGTTTGTCTTACGCTTTATTCGCATTTGACGGGACGGAAGCGGGGGCTAAGGTCCCACCCGACACCCTGCAGTGTTCGAGGTGCTTTCATTAAACCGCTCTTTGCCTTTGTAATCATTTGGGAACTGCCAACCGCCGTGTGAATGTCAGGCCGTAAATCGGAAGACTGCAGCACGGCAGGCGGTGCCCACCTTAAACTAAAAAGGACATGAGCCTTTGGGCATACGGCATACGTGGGGTGTCACTCTTTTTCTTCAACCATGGACAAATTATCTTTCTACAGGCTGCTGCATGTTTTCGCACTCATCGTGCAGACAGCCCATACGTTCATGGCTTTCGCCAATCCGATCCCGGAAAACCGCAAACGCACGCTGATGGTCACGGGCATCGCCTCGCTCATCATGCTGGTCACTGGATTTGGCATGCTGGCGGTTGAGAAAATCCCCTTCAGCACCGGCTGGGTGATCGTGAAATTCGTGTGCTGGCTGGGCTTGAGTGCGCTGGCGGGCGTGGTCTACCGCAAGGCCCATCTCCGCGACATGCTCAGCCTGGTTACGTTCAGCCTGATTTTGATCGCGCTCGTCATGGTGTTTTTCCGGCCATTCTAAGACTGGCCGACG
>CAZIQP010000147.1:7281-9373 GCA_964541315.1 uncultured Opitutaceae bacterium | reverse complement strand
GGAAGATCGATTGGATGGAGGCGGCGACACCGCGCACCATCGAATATTACACCCGCCATTGGCATGGCACGTCGTTTGGCACCAAGTTTGAAGGCCTCAAGGTTTCGATGGATCTGCCGGGCCAGTTGCCCGGCCTCTATCACGCCGGCTCGGTCGGCATCATCATGTCGGGCTGGCTTGGCACGATCAATTATGGCGTGATTGTGGCTAATCAGATCGACAAGGCACTCGCCGCCAAGAAACGCTCCGCCGCCTGATCATTTTTCCCCGTGAACGAAGTCCAACAACTCATTCCCCATCGTCCGCCGTTCCTCTTTGTCGACGAGATCGTCTCACACGAAGGCGAGACACTCGTGGCCCGCCGCACCTGGCGCGCCGAGGAGGATTTCTACAAAGGCCATTATCCCGGCGCCCCGATCACGCCCGGTGTACTGCTCTGCGAGTCGGTGTTTCAGACCGGCGCGTTGCTCATGGCTCGTTTGCACGCCAGTCAGGGTGGCGCGGGCGGAGTGCCGTTGCTCGCCAAAGTGACCGAGGTGCGTTTCCGCAATCCGGTTTATCCGGGTGATACGACCACCATCGAGGTGAAACGCAAGGAGACCTTGGGTGGCTTCCACATGATGAGCGGGTCGATCAAGAGCGGCGACAAACGCATTCTTTCCGTTGAGTTTTCCGTCGCGTGGAAAGCTCCCGAAGGTCAGGTGACCACGGCGAAAACCTCATGAGCGACTTCCTCCAGCTTTCCGGCAAGACGATTCTCGTGCAGGGCGTGGCGAACAAGAAGAGCGTCGCCTGGTTCATCGCCAAATCGCTCGAGGCGCAGGGCGCGCGGGTGATCTATGCGGTGCGTTCCGAAGCGCGCAAAAAATCCTTGGAAAGTCTGCTGGCGGATCGTCCGGTGTTTATTTGCGATGTCGAGGAAGAGGGTGCGGCCGATCGGCTGGCGGCAGCGGTGGCGAAGGCGGGTTTTGCGCCGCTGCATGGTCTGGTGCATTCGCTGGCCTTCGCGAATTACAGCGATGGCTTCAAAACCTTCGCCGAAACCAAGCGGAAGGATTTTCTGCAGGCCACGGCGATCTCGGCGTTTTCCCTCGTGGAAATGGCCCGGGCTTTCAAACCGCATCTGGCCCGCAACGCTTCTGTCGTGACCATCGGCATTTCGTCGCTGCTCGTCACGCCTGACAACTACGGCTACATGGGGCCGATCAAGGCCGCGTTGGATTCCTGCACACGCTTTCTCGCCAAATCGTTCAGCGCCGAAAGCGAAGTGCGCTTCAATGTCCTCGGTTCCGGTCCGCTCAAGACCAGCGCCTCGGCGGGCATTCCCGGCTATCTCGAAAGCTATCTCTTCGCCGAGAAACTCACGTTCCGAAAGCGCGCTCTCGACACGCAGGAGATCGCCAACGTCGCGCTCTTTTTGCTCAGCGAACGCAGCAGTGGCATCAACGGCACGACGCTCGTCGTCGATGCGGGTCTGGGTGCGAATTATTTCGACAAGGAAATCATTCGCCTCGCGATGAGGCCCGAGGCGCCGTCTGCGGCGGCGCAAGGATCAAGTGCCAAGGGACAAGTTTCAAAATGAGGAATCCGACCTTATTTTTTCCTGTAGGAGTGGCTTTATGCCGCGATTCGGGAAACCATCGCGGCATAAAGCCGCTCCTACAGCAAACCGAGCCGCTGCAACGCGAATGAAATTCGCCCACGCTTGCCTTGAATCGCTCGCGATCGCCTTGCCGGAGGAAAAATGGACCTCGGCCGGCATCGAGGAACGGCTGCGTCCGCTCTACGAACGGCTGAAATTGCCGGCCGGCCGTTTGGAACTGATGACCGGCATCAAGGAGCGCCGCATGTGGCCGGAAGGAACCAAGCCTTCCGACGCCAGTGCGGCTGCGGGCCGGGCGGTGCTGAGAAAATCAGGCGTCACCGCCGGGCAGGTCGAGGTGCTGATCCATTCTGCCGTTTGTCGTGACATGCTGGAGCCCGCGACCGCTTCGTTTGCCCACCATAAGATCGGGCTCGGGCCGCAGTGTCAGGTTTTCGATCTGTCGAACGCGTGTCTCGGTTTTCTTAATGGCTTGGTGACTCTGGCCGC
>CAZIQP010000147.1:0-7181 GCA_964541315.1 uncultured Opitutaceae bacterium | reverse complement strand
GTTGTCTCGCGGCCACCCAGCACAGTGAATTGTGTCAGGGCGACAGCGCAGGCGAGGGGCTCGACATGCAGACCGATTCCGAGCAATTGCTGCTGGCGGGCGTGGAAGTGGCCAAGAATACCTGGCAGGCGTTTGCGGCGGAGACGGGTTGGACAAAAGACACTCCGGATAAAATTATCTGCCATCAAGTCGGCTCAACCCATCGACGAAAACTTTACGAGACACTCGGACTCGATCTCGCCAAGGATTTTTCGAGTTTCGAAACGCTCGGCAACACCGGTTCGGCTGCGCTGCCGTCGACGCTGGCGCTGGCCGTGGAGCAGGGCGCTGTGCGTGCGGGGCAGAAAGTGGCCTTGCTGGGCATTGGCAGTGGAATCAACAGCCTGATGCTGGCGCTCGAATGGTAACCGCTGCGCAGCTTCCCGCTTGGCTGAAGGAAATTTATCCATTCACGCCAAAGGCATTCGAGACCGGGGCAGGGGCCTTGAGTTATCTGGATGAGGGCCCGCGCAGCGATGAAGCGGTGCTCATGGTGCATGGCAATCCGACCTGGTCGTTTTTCTACCGGAATGTCGTGCTGGCGCTGAGCGGTCGCATGCGTTGCATCGTTCCCGATCATCTCGGCTGCGGATTGTCCGACAAACCGCAGGACTACGACTACACGCTCGGCAATCACATCAAGAATCTCACCGTGTTGATCGAGAGCCTCGGGCTGAAGAAAGTTCATCTGATCGTGCACGATTGGGGCGGCCCGATCGGGCTCGGCACGATGCTGCCGCTCGGTGACAGACTCGGGCGGGTGGTGATCCTGAACACCGCCGCATTCGCCGACACCGTCATACCCGCTCGCATCCTTTTCTGCCGGATTCCCGTGATCGGGGAAATCGCAGTCCGCGGTTTCAACGCCTTCGCCTGGCCGGCTACGTGGATGGCGGTCACCAAACCGCTACCACCGCCTGTGAAAGCCGGATTTCTCTTCCCCTACAATTCCTGGGCCAACCGCATCGCCACGCATAGGTTCGTCCGCGATATCCCCAAAAACACCGGCCAGCCCAACGACATCGCGCTGGCAAAAATCGAACTGGCTTTGCCGCAACTCCGCACCAAAGCCGTGCGGATTCTGTGGGGTGGGGAAGACTTTTGTTTCAACCGGCACTATTTTGACCGCTGGAACAAACTTCTGCCCGACGCCAAAGCCGATTACCTCGACGAAGCCGGCCACTATCTCTTGGAAGACGCCCAGGAATTCTGCATCCGCGAAATCTCTGCGCACCTGATGGCGAAATGATGAAGTAAGAGAGAGCATCGGTGATGGGAGTTCAGTTTTACAGGAGGTCACAGAGATAACAGAGGAAAGCCACGGTCTTTGGTGCAGTATTTCAGCTGTGAAATGTCCCGACCGCACCCGACTGGTCCCACCTTTCATAATTCATCCCTCCGCGGTTGACCGCCGGCCGCAGATCACGCACAAACGCACTGCACGGGCCCGTGTGAGATCATCGATTCCGCGTGAGAGAATCGAAAAATCCATCATGCCAACAGCGCCCGATCTGCCACCCATCCACACCATCCGTCGCCAGCGGGTTGTTCTCGATAGCGATCTCGCGCGGCTCTATGGCATGCCGACTTTCCGACTGAATGAAGCCATCAAGCGTAATGTGGATAGGTTTCCCGGAGATTTCCGGCTCCAACTCACACGCGAGGAATACCTAAACTTGATATCGCAAAATGCGATATCAAGTTCGGAACGAAGTGATGAGAAGACTGATCCGCGGAACTTGTAGCAATCTGCGATGGGTTCCCAACATGGCGGCCTGCGCAAGCTCCCTTGGGCATTTACGGAACACGGTGCGCTCATGGCAGCCACCGTGCTCAAGAGTCCCCGGGCGGTGCAAATGAGCCTGTTCATCGTCCGCGCCTTCGTCCAGATGCGCGAGGCGCTATTAACAGACAGCATTATTTTCAAACGGCTTGCCCAGATCGACAAAAAAACTCGTTACGCATGACGTGATCCTGCGCGATGTCTACGTGAAGCTCCGCCCCTTGCTCGCTCCACCACCCGAACCGTCACGCAAGGAATTGGGATTCCATACTCGAATGAAAAAGCCGGGGTCTTGAACTATTTCCCCACCGCGTGCGCAGCCATACGCGGCATACTTCATCTTTCCTCCTTCATAATTTCTACCATTTCCGCTTGGTATTTCACCGAGCCGCCGGCAGTTTACGCCCGCTACCTCATGCCAATCCCGGATAAGAAATCCCTGAGCGAACGCGATATCTGCACCAAGTTCATCACGCCGGCGCTGGTAGCAGCGGGTTGGGATGTGCAAACCCAAATCAGGGAGGAAGTCTCGTTCACAAAGGGCCGCGTGATTGTGCGCGGCAAAATGACCGCACGGGGCGAAGCAAGTCGTGCCGATTACATTCTCTATCACAAGCCCGGCATTCCTCTCGCGGTCATCGAAGCCAAGGACAACACTCATTCCGTCGGTTCCGGCATGCAGCAGGCCCTGCGTTATGCGGAGACCATGAATGTGCCATTTGTCTTCTCGTCGAATGGTGACGGCTTTCTATTTCATGACCGCACGTTAACCGAAGGGAAGATTGAGCGGCAGCTTCCCCTCGAGGAATTTCCCAGCCCGGCGGCCCTCTGGGCCCGACACACGGATGCGGCCAGCATTCCCACCGCCCGGCTTCCGCTCATCGAGCAAGCATACCACGATGACGGCTCCGGCCGGGAACTGCGCTATTATCAGGTGACAGCCGTCAACCGTGCCGTCGAAGCCGTCGCGCGTGGTCAGAATCGCCTCCTGCTCGTGATGGCGACCGGCACGGGCAAGACCTACGTCGCGTTCCAGATCATCTGGCGCCTCTGGAAAGCGGGCGTGAAGAAACGCATTCTCTTCCTCGCCGACCGCAACATCCTCGTCAATCAGGCGCGCACGAATGACTTCAAACCCTTCGGCGGCGCGATGACCAAGATCACGAACCGCACGGTCGACAAGTCCTACGAGATTTACCTCGCCCTCTACCAAGCCGTCACTGGTACCGAGGAGACCGACAACATCTTCAAACAGTTTTCTCCCGATTTCTTCGACCTGGTCGTCATCGACGAATGCCACCGCGGGTCCGCGGCCGACGACTCCAACTGGCGGCGTATCCTCGATTACTTCTCCTCAGCCACGCATCTCGGTCTCACTGCGACGCCCAAGGAGACCAAGGAGATTTCCAACATCACCTACTTCGGCGATCCGATCTACACCTACTCGCTCAAGCAGGGCATCGAGGATGGATTTCTCGCACCGTACAAAGTCGTGCGCATCCATCTCGACAAGGATCTCACCGGCTGGCGCCCGACCGCGCAGCAGACCGACAAGCACGGGACCGTCATCCCCGATCGCATCTACAATCAGAAGGACTTTGATCGTGAGCTGATTCTCGGAAAACGCACCGCCCTCGTGGCGAAAAAAGTGACGGAGTTCCTCAAACTCAGCGGCGACCGCTTCGCCAAGACCATCGTGTTTTGCGAGGATATCGATCACGCCGAGCGGATGCGGTCGGCTCTCGCCAACGAGAATGCCGACCTCGTCGCCCAAAATCACCGTTACGTCATGCGGATCACCGGCGACGACGCGGAGGGCAAGGCCGAGCTGGACAACTTTATCAACCCGGAGATCCGCCATCCGGTCATCGCCACCACCTCAAAGCTGCTCACCACCGGCGTCGATGCCCAGACCTGCAAGCTCATCGTCATCGACCAGAACCTGCAATCGGTGGCCGAATTCAAGCAGATCATCGGACGCGGCACGCGGCTGCGCGAGGACTTCGGCAAGCTGTACTTCACGATCATGGATTTTCGCAAAGTCACCGAGCTCTTTGCCCGCCCCGATTTCGACGGCGATCCGGTTGTTATTTACGAGCCGAAGGAAGGCGAATCGCCCGTTCCGCCCGATGAAGGAGAGCCGGTGTTCACCGGTCTTCTGGAGGAACCGCCGGTCGAAATAAACATACCAGCACCCGGCGGACGCCGCCAAAAGTACACGGTGGATTCTGTGGCTGTGACCGTCATCGCCGAACAGGTGCAGTATTATGACGAAGGCGGCAGGCTCGTCACCGAGTCCTTGCGCGACTACACGCTTAAGAATGTTCGCAAGCAGTTCGCTTCACTCGACGCCTTCCTGCAGACATGGAGCAAAGCCGACCGGAAGACGGCGGTCCTGGCCGAGTTGCAGGCGAGGGGAGTGTTCCTCGATGCCGTGGCCGACGAGGTGGGCCGCGATTACGATGCATTCGATTTGGTGGCACACGTCGCCTTCGGCCAGCCGCCGCTCACCCGTCGCGAACGGGCCGAGAAGGTGAAGAAGCGGAATTATTTCACGAAATATGGACCGCAGGCCCGCGCGGTTTTGGAGGCCCTGCTCGGCAAGTACGCCGACTCCGGTCTCACCGATCTGGAGTCTCCCCGCGTCCTCCAGCTCGATCCCTTCGCCGCCATGGGCACGCCCGTGCAACTGGTGAAAGCCTTCGGCGGCTCCGCCGCCTACGAGCAAGCTGTCCGCGAATTGGAAGCCCAGCTCTACACCGCCTGAGATCCGCCATGGCCGACAAAAAACGCATCTTTATCAGCAGCGTGCAGAAGGAACTGGAGTTGGAGCGCGCCGCCGTTGCGAGCCTCATCACCACCGATCCTTTCTTGCTCCAGCATTGCGTGCCGGTGCTGTTCGAGCGGGAGCCGCCCGCGGCCCGGCCGGCGCCCAAAGGATATCTGGAGACACTGCACGGATGCGCACTCTATGTTCTCATCCTCGCCAACGAGTACGGCCAGCTCGATGGCGAACTTTCCGCCACGCACCATGAATACCGGCTGGCCCAGAAACTGAAGCTCCCCACGATCGTTTTTCTGAAGGGCGCCAAGGACGAGGCGCGCACCGCGGAAGCAAAGGCTTTTTTCGCCGAGACGAAAAAAGACGGCTACAAATACGTGCGCTTCCACGACCGGGAGGATCTCAAACCGGCGATGCTCGAGGCGCTCCGGCGCGCTTTGGCGGACATCTTTGGCCTCAAAGCCACTTCGGCCGAGGTGAGCGAGAGCGAGCAGTTGATCGATGCGGCGTCGACCTTCGAATCCACCGTCCTGGCGGATGTTTCCGTCGAGAGCCTCGACCAAAATCTTCTCGGACAATTCAACAATCACACCGCGTCGGGCGATCCGGAAAGGATCTGGCGCTCTCCGGCGGAAGCGCTCCAAACGCGCGGGCTGGCGGTACCGGGCAGGGAGAAAAACACCTTCCACGCCACCGCGGCCGCTTTTCTGCTTTTCGGCCCCAGCCCGGCCTTCCGCTTTCCCCAATGCGAGATCCTGGCTGACGCCTATGACGAAATTCGCATCAGCGGCCGACCCAAGGGGCAGGTGACGATCAACGCCCCGTTGTCCCGCGTGCTGGATCAGGCCATCAAGTTCATCGACGATCACACGTTTCATCCCCGGCGCGTTGTCGGATTGAATAACCTGCGCCTCGACGAATATCCCGTCGCGGCTCTGCGCGAAGCCCTGGTCAATGCGGTCGCCCACCGCAGCTACGACGATGCGGCCCGGAAGATCTTTGTCCGGATTTTCAGTGACCGCGTGGAAATTTCCAGCCCCGGCTATCCGCCCAAGCCGCTGACCCTCGCCAAACTTCGCCGGGGCGGATACAAGCCTTGTTCCCGCAACCCCCTCATTGCGCAGACGCTGGCGACGCTCGGGGTCATGGAGCAGCGCGGCAGCGGCTTCGCCCGGATGCACGACGCCATGCTCAACCACGGCCTCGACGCCCCGGTGTTCGGGCAGCAGGACGGCTTTTTCATCGTCACTCTACCCGGCCCGGCCGGGAATTATGACCGTATCATCCTGCCGGCAGGTGTCACCGGCCCGATCACGGCGGCGGTGGAGGAGCAGCTCAACGAGAGGCAGAAGAAAATGGTCGCTCTGCTGGTGGCTGGCGAAAGCCTGACCAGTCGGCTTTGTGAACGGAAATTTCGCGTTACTCGCGACACGGCCGTCCGGGATTTCGCCCTTTTGGTAAAGCTCGAAATTGCCGAGAAGTCAGGCCGTGGCCGAGCCGTCAGTTACCGGCAAAAAGGCACGGCCTAATCGTCAGATAATCGTCAGATGAATTCCGCTAATCGTCAGATTTCCCCTCTGGGCCTGCCAATTCTCATTCCTCGGCCTCCAGCGACCCCATGACTCCATCTACCGATGCTTTCCGTATCCATCGACTGCTCCCGCCAAACCGCATGAATCGACCGCTAATCGACCGGCAATTCATCAAAATCGACCAATTTCCCCGACGATACTACGGCCAAAGCCTAATCATAAAGTAATCGTCAACCGAGTTCCCGTAATCGTAAACCCGTGCCCGCCCAATCCCTCGAATAATCTATCACAAATCTACTACCATTCCGTCGGAATCTATCACCACCCTGCCGCTATCTACCGATAATCTACCGATGATTTTCCCGTATCTACCGATTTCCCCTATGAAGCGCATCATCTGACCTTTCCGCCGTTCTTCCTGCTCGCTACTCTCTACCCGCTACTCGCTACTGTTCCCCACCCATGTCCGTCTCCACCTCCATCAAGTCCATCCAGGACATCATGCGCAAAGACACCGGCGTCGACGGCGACGCCCAGCGCCTCACGCAGCTCGTCTGGATGTTCTTCCTGAAAATCTTCGACGACAAGGAGCAGGAGTTCGCCCTCACCGACCGCGACTACAAATCGCCCCTTCCGAAGCGTTTTCAGTGGCGCACCTGGGCCATCGACGACGAGGGACTGACCGGCACGGGCCTCAACGACTTCATCAACGATGAGCTTTTCCCCAAGCTGAAGGAGCTGCCCACGTCCAATCCCCGCGCCAGGATCATCCGCGATGTCTTCGAGGATTCCTACCACTACATGAAGTCCGGCACCCTCGTCCGGCAGGTGATCAACAAGATCAACGAAATCGACTTCAACAATCTCAAGGAGAAGCAGCACTTCGGCGACATCTACGAGCAGCTCCTCAACGACCTCCAGGCCGCCGGCAACGCCGGTGAATACTACACCCCGCGCGCCGTCACCAAGTTCATGATCGACCGCCTCGATCCGCACCCCGGCGAGCGCCTCCTCGATCCCGCCTGCGGCACCGGCGGCTTCCTCA
>CAZIQP010000146.1:0-9414 GCA_964541315.1 uncultured Opitutaceae bacterium | reverse complement strand
GCCCGCATCAACGCCGTGCTCCGCCGCAGCGAAGGCCAGCACGATTTCAATCTCACGAAAAATGTCCGCACCGTCGACGGTCCGTTTGAGTTTCTCGGCTCACAGGTCCATCCCGACCGCCTCGAGATCGAGTTCCCCAAGGGCGGCAAGCACAAGATCGGCCGGAAGGAGCTCGGCATCCTCGCCTACCTGCACACGCACCGGCACGCGGTCATCACCCGCAAGGAGCTCATCCATTCCGTCTGGGGCATTCATGCCGACATCCGCAGCCGCTCGCTCGACCAGTACATCGTCAAGATCCGCTCGGCCTTCGAGGAAAACGGGCTTTCGCTCGACAGCTTCAAGACGGTGCATGGCATCGGCTACATCTTCGAGCCGCCGAAGCAGCCGGAATCAAAATAATTCGCGCTGGCCGGTGTAGCGCGTCTGCGCCTCGTTCAGGGTGGATTTCATCTCCATCGCCGCGAGCAGCGCGCAAAGCTTTTCCCGCGCGGGTTCGCCCGGCACCACCGCCGGCAGCGGCGATTTTGTGCGGAGCGTGGTGAGTTTCAGATTGCGCCGCAGATCATCCGCGCGCGCCGCGACCGCCTCGCGAAACCGTTCCGGCTTCAATTCCGCCGCGTGGGCGATGATGCCTTCGAGGGTCTCGAACTCGGCAAACCACTTCGCCGCCGTCTTCGGCCCCACTCCGCTGATGCCCGGGATGTTGTCCGAGGTGTCGCCGATCAATGCCAGGTATTCCGCGATCCGCACCGGTGCGACGCCGAATTTCTCCACCACGCCCGCCGCATCCACCACCCGCCACCCCAGCTTGGGATTGGCCGTGGGCGGCGGCAGCAACAGCTTCACGCGTTCATCCACGCACTGGGCAAAATCCTTGTCGGCACTGACGATCAGCACCTCGTGCCCCGCGTCCGCCAGCAGGCGCGACTCCGCCGCGAGCAAATCATCCGACTCCACCCCGTCCAGCTCCACCCCCACCAGGCCCAGCGCGCGCGTCAGCTCCTTGATCACCGGAATTTGTTTCTCCAGCGCCTCGGGCGTCTCCTTGCGCTGCGCCTTGTATTCGGGCAGCAAGGCCAACCGGTCCTGCGCCCCGCCAAGGTCAAAAAAAACAATCATGGCGTCCGGGCTCATCTGATCCTGCAACCGCCAGATGGTTTTCACCCAGCCGTGCAGCGCACCGGTGGGAAACCCGTCCGCGCGGGTCAGCTCCGGCATTCCGTAGAATGCCCGGAACGCCAGATTGTAGCCATCGAGCAAAAGCCATTTCGCCATGGGCCCACGCAAAAGGGAAACGCTTCCGGCGTAAAACATTTTCCCGATCAATCCGGATGTCATGGCCTGCCCGCTGTCAGTCCGGCTCCCGCCGGCCGGCTTCGGGTGAATCATTTCGTGCGTGTCACTCCGATTTCCGGATAATTATTTCCATGCGGTCCAAAAAGGCTTGGCATGCCTTTCCGTCCGTCGCTTGATGTCTCGCGTTGCTGATCGGGGCCTGCGCTTGGCAACTCCCTTCCTCCCTCCTCCCAACCAGCGTCAACGCCGCGAACCGATTTTGTCATCCCATGAATGAAGCAAAGCCCGCCCCCAGCCCCCGCCCCATTGGAGCCATTCCGACCAAGCCACGCGAAACACCGGCCACCATTCTCTCTTGGGAGGCCCAGACGGACAACCAGCTTTTCGAGCTTCTGGCGGGAGACTGGTATGGACAGAATCCCACGGAAAAGATCGATCTGATCCGGAAGGACAAGGTCGACCGGGCCAAATTCCTGTGCGAGGATTTGCAGCTCAGGAGCGACGCGGTCGTGCTGGAAATCGGCTCCGGCATCGGCTTCTCCAGCAAACATATTGCCGGCACCGTCCGCCAACTATGCTGCTGCGATATCAGCGAATCGTTTCTCGCCTATGCCAAACGCGAGTGCCGGGACGTGCCCAACATTTCGTTTCACAAGATCGATGCCGCCACGACCGCCCGGCTTCCCTTTGCTCCCGCCACATTCGACGCCGTGGTCGCCGATGCGGTTTTCATCCATCTGAATCTCTACGACATCTACTGGTATTTTTCGGAATTCGGCAAAGTCGTCAAACCCGGCGGCAAGGTTTGGATCAACATCATGGACGATGCCACCATCGTGAGGGACAAGCTGGTGGAAAACGCCCTGCTCTACCAAAAAAACCCAGCCTCCCTGAAAGTTTTGCTCTGCTGGAATTCCATCCCGGCGGTGATCGAGGTGGCCTCATACTTCGGATTCTCGCTCATCCGCCGCTATGCCGAGGCGGTCAGCGTGAGTCTGCAATTCAGCAAAACCGGCTGAGCCCCGGAAAAAACCATGCTCATCCCCATCGCTCTCGTGTTCGCCGGCATGGCCGTGGTGCTGCTGTTTGTTTTCGTGGCTTCGGCGGCGAGCGCCAAAGCCAGGCAGCCAGACAGGAACACCGGTCATCAACCTCGGCCTGCGGATGGCCTGGGCCAGGAAATGATATTTCCCGTCATCGCCGCCGCAGATATGCAGGACGGTTCAGGCCATCAGCATCACCATCATCACTCCGGTCACGGCGGAGATGCCGGTCATCATCACAGTGGCGACACCTCCGGTTTTGATTCCGGTGCCGGCCACGGCCACTCCGGCGGCGATTGCGGCGGCGGTCATCACTGAACCAGTCAGTCGCCCACGACACCTTCGTGCCAGCATGGCACCGCTTGATTCGATGCATGAAAAAAGAATGCGCCGGGACTCCAAAGACAATGGCAAACAAACCCGGAACCTCACTTGCCTGCTGATGGCACGATCACGGGATTTTGATAGAGTGAGCCGGTCGGCGCACTTGCCACGGGTTGTTTCTTCAGCGAACCGCCGGGACTGACGAGGTTGGCGGTGACGAAGATGAGCAGGTTTCGTTTTTGCGCGCTCTCGCCGCGGCTGCGAAAGAGCCGGCCAAGCACGGGCACGTTGCCGAGCACCGGCACCTTGTCGTTGGCCTTGCGCACATCCTCGCGCGTGAGTCCGCCCATCACGATCGTCGCTCCGTCCCAGATCGTCACCTTGGTCGTCAGCTCGCGCACGCCGAAGATCGGCTGATAAAATCCCGAGGGAATCGTGACCGTCGTGGACGGATTGCCGGCGATGGCGATGCTCTGGCCGCCGTACTCGACGAAACCCTCGAACTCGGTGACTTTCGGATTCAGGTCCATGCTGATGCTTCGCCCGTCTTCCTCCACCGTGGGAGTAACCTTGAGTTCGACGCCGATGTTGCGCGTGGTGAAATCCTGCGGCGTGCCGGCGGTGATCGCGACGCCGGCCGAACCGCCGCCGCTTGCGTTCCCGGTGCCCACCTGGCTTTGCACCTGCCCGTACGATTGCGGATAGCGCAGCTCCTGGGCGACGGTGATGGTGGCGGGATTGCCCGAGAGCACCGTGAGTTTGGGCGCACTCAACAGCTCGGTGCCGCTTTTCTGCGACAGTGCGCGCACCACGGCGCTCACATTGAATTCACCAAGGATGCCCGAAACCTTCGCGAGAGGATCGGCGTTCACCCCGAGATTGTTTGAGCCGGGAACGACCGGCGGATTGTTGTCGATGGCCTGATCGAGACCCGTCTCGCCACCGACAATACGGCCCTGCCGGTTGTTGCCCTGGTTGTTGAACGCATCGGCGAGCGTCCGATTGGCGGTTTGATAGACAGCCTGCACCCCGGCGTTGAGCTGCGTGGGCTTGGTGGCCACGCTCCAGTTGACGCCCAGTTCCTCCAGCGCGCCGTCCTGCACTTCCATGAACCTCGCTTCGATCTCCACCTGCCGCGCCTCGTTGTAACGGACCAGAATGTTCCGGATGCGTTCCAGATTGCGCCGCGTCTGTGTGACGATGAGTTGCGAGCCGTCGAAGGCCATCGTGCAACCCGGTTCGCGGTCAAATTCCACCCCGGCCTGCTGCAGGAAATTTTTGATCGCCGCGCCTTCGCCGCCTGTTCCCGCCGCATCGGCATGCACCCGTCCACCGGCCAACGGATCAGCGGCGTTCGCAACCGCTTGACCCTGGCTGCCGCGACCGGCGAGTCGCAACACCGTCGAACGCGACACGGGGAAAAATTCCGTGCCCAGATCCGCCTTGCCGCCGCCGGGCCGGACCAGCACGGCATCCGCCTGCACCTCGAACTGGTAACCCACCGAATCGGCGATCAATCCGATGACACGCCGCAGCGGCATGTTGCGCAGCGAGATGTTCACCAGCGGATTGGTGCCGGCCGGATCGAGCAGGACAATATTCACGCCCTTGGGCGTCGTGTCGGTCTGGTCAAATTCCTCGGCAATGGCGCCAAGAGTGACGATCACCCGGCTCAGCTCCAATCCGCTGAAATTCACGCTGGGCACCATGATCGCGTCGAGTTTTGCCAGCAAAGGTGCCGGTGCGCCGGTCGGGCTTTGCCCGCTTTGGTCATGGGAAATTTCCTCGGGCTGCCGCCAGCCCCGGCCCACGTCGTTGAGCATTTGGGCCGTGGTTTGCACCCGGCTGCCATTGCCATCGATGGTCGCCGCCGCGATGCGTTTCAGAAAATCCGCCGCCACCGGATTTTGCGGCTCCAGTTCGAGCACATGCGTGAAGGTTTGCGCGGCGAGCGTGGGTTCGCCGGCGAGGAATTGGCTGCGGCCGCGGCGGAGCAGAGAATCGATTTCGGATTCGCCGGTGGCGGCGGTGGTTCCTGGCGACAAGACCAGAAGACCCAACAGGAGATATCCGAACAACGGGAGTAAGACAGCGGGGTATTTTGTTTTCATGCGAAAATTCACGGACCGAGCGAAAGCGAAGAATGCGGAGCGGGTGCGGGCACCGACGGTTTCAGGATGAGCCTCTCCGGGTCCGGCCCGCCGGCCGACTCCCGGACAATCACCACTTCGGCCGGGTCGAGTTGGATGTGTTCGATGCGGCAACGGGTCGCACCGGCCTGAAACGAATCTCCGGCCCGGAACGCCGTCGGCCTGGCCGGCAACGGGTTCAGACGCAAAATGGCCAGCGGCGTATCGGTCAGCAGCCGCTCGCTGTCGACAAGTGTGACCGGCACCTGTTTTTGCTCGTCCCACAGCAACGCCGTGGCGGTCAGCTCGAATCCCGACTGGCCGCCGGTGTTTTCCGCCGCACTCTTCCTGACCGAGAAATTTTTCAGCACCAACCCGAGTGACTCGAAACGGTGTCCGACCCGGGCGAGCAAGGTTTCCGGCGACCCGGCGCTGACGAACGCCGCCGTATAATCGCCCGGCACACCATAGTAACCCACCAACTGCAAGCGGTAGGGCTCACGCTTCACCGCCAGCAATTCGATCGCCGGATTTTCACCCGGCCCGGACTGCGGAATCCCGCGTGACGGACGCTCCCGCTCGCCACGCCGGGGCGATGGTGGATCAAACAAAGCATAACCGCGCTCTTCGCCCGCTGGGCCAATGGAAGGGCCTTTCCACAAATCGGCGATGTCGGGCCGGTTGTTTTCATTGCCGGGTTTTGCCTGCGCGCCAATCGGTTTCGCCTCCACCACGACCACGCTCATTTTGGATCGGGTGCCCTGCTGGTCGCCGCCGGCTGGCAACGGTTCCACTTCAACGCTGCGCACCACCAAGGGTTCAGGCGCCTCAGCCAGTGATTGGAGAAAAATCCGCAGCACCGGCGTCCGCCCGGTGAACTCCAGCCGGATCATCCCTCCTTCGATCTCTCCGGTGGCGCGCAGATCAAGCCGTCCGTCCATTTGAAAGTAATCCGCCAAAACTTCCCCCGGAACTTCCCGCCCGTTGGAACGATCCCGTTCGCGCCGGACGGCGAGCAGTTTGTCCGGATGGGCGGCAAACAGCTTTCCCACCAGCAAGCGGGTCAGTCCGATCTGCCGATGCACCGCCGCCAGTTCGTTTTCCGGCGGTCCTTGATGTGCGTAAGAGGCAAACCCGAAAGTTTCATCCGGAAGGAGCGAGACTTCGTGCGTGGTGGCGAGCTGGCGCAAACTCTCCACCACACCGGTGATCTCGATGAATCCATCGAGCGGCTTGCGCGGAACCGGCTCTTCCTTGCGCGGAATAATTGCCGGGGCGGGCGGCTCTGTCGGCGAATCGCCCGGCGCCGGATCGGCCTGCTTGATTTCTTTGGCCAGTTGCGTCCGCAGGAGAATTTTCTTTTCCACCCCGGCGAGTTCATGGCGCACATTTTTTCGCAGACGAAGACCCCAGCCCAGGCCCGCCGCCAGCAGCACCACGCAGCCCACAATCCAAACGGTGAAAAACGGATGGCGTCTGATCGCGTTCATGGTTCAGAGGACGAACGGCTCCTTGAGCACCACCACAAATTCAAACCGCATCTGACCGGCAGACACCGGCTCGAAGCGCTCGCCTTCCACGGCGGCCACCGATGGGACTTCCGCGATGCTTTCCAGCAGGTGGCGCACCCGCTGATAATTTTCATCGCGCGCGCCTGGCGCAGACCCGACCCCGGGCCGCATCAGACCGGCAAACGCGATCTTCAACGGCTGTTCCGCCGCGAGCTTGGCCGGTGCGTTCCCCTCGGACGCTGTCGCCAGCCGCATCTGTTCCAGCCAGACATCCCCGGTCAAAATAAATTTCGCCTGGATCTCCCCCAGAAAACGCAGCCAGCCGGTCCGGGCCTCCTCGATTTTCCGCCACGCGTCATGCTGACGCTGCGCCTCGATTGTCTTCTGCTGGCGTTCCTGGCTGCGCACCGCACCGAGGCGCAACGGGGCCAGCTCGCGCTCCAGCGCAAGGTTCTGCGCGTGCGCGGCGGCATACAGTTTGTGTTGATGCACCATGGCAGGAATGAGCGCCGCAACAGACAAGCCTGCCGCTACCACCAGCCGGGGCCGCCACCGGCGCCGGCCGGCCTGCGCGCGCAGACGGGGCGGCAACAGGTTGAACGAAGGTTGCCCGGCCCTGAGCGACAATGCCGCCGCGCCGACGACATCGGCGAACCCCGGGCGATCGGCCTCACGGTCAAAATCCCCGGCCTCACCACCGACCTCAATTCCATCCGTCGGATCGGGCAACTCCACCGGAAGACTCAACTGTTTCGCCACCAATCCCGCCAACCCGGGCAATCGGGCCGCTCCACCCACGAGAATCAGGCGCAGAGGATTTTCCGGCGCTGGTGGCCGGCCAAAATAAACCAGCGTGCGCGCGGTTTCCTGCGCCAGCCTGTTCGCAAAACCTTGGATGACCGGTGCGAGTTCGGCCGAGTTCGTGTCACCGAGTTTCCATTCCTCGGCACGGGCGAAATCGCAGCCCTGCTCCTCGGCAATCTGCTGCGTGACGCCGTTGCCGCCCAACGCAAGCGACCTCGCCTGAAACCCGTTTTGATCCAGCAACACCAGCGTCGTCGAACGTGCGCCCAGATTGATCAGCAGCGTGGGCCGCACCGGTACCGGCTGGAGCATCCCGCCAAAACCGGCGGCGAGCGCCAGCACCGAGGGCAGTAGGACGGACGGGGCCAGACCGGCCGCGGCCAATGCGGCGCACAGCGGATCGAGCACCTCCAGCTTGGCGGCACAAAGCAGCACATTGAAGCCGTGGGGATTTTCTCCCGAGATCATCCGGTCCCACACGACATCAGTGAGCGGATAGGGAATGCTCTGCTGGCCCTCGAAGCTGATGATTTTTTCGCGCTTGGCCGCCTCAACCCGGGGCGTGTTCAGCATTTTCATCAAGGTCAAATGCGGCGGCAAGACCACGGTCACCGATCCCGCCGGTTTCACTCGGCCGCTCAACGCGAGCAAGGCTTCGCTGGTTTTTTGCAGCCAGTTGCCTTCCTGGCCCGCTTCGACGGCAAGCGGCATCGAGGCATGTTGCTCCAACCGCAAACGTCCGCGCCGGCCCCCGCTAAAGACCGCCAATGTTGTCCGGCTGGTGCCACAATCAATGATCGTGGCGTGGGGTAAAAATAAAACGGGTCGCATGTGTTGGCGGCCCGTCGGAAGATTTGTTTGCCCGACTTTGCCGAAAGGTCACGCTCTTTTTTCACATGTCGACCGTATTGCCGTACAAAATCAGCGTTCTCGTCTTCATTGAAAACCGCGCCGGCGAGCAACTCCTCATGCTGCGCGCCAAGCAGCCCAACCTCGGCGTCTGGACGCCCATCGGCGGCAAGCTCGAGATGGCCACCGGTGAGTCGCCCTTCGAATGTGCCGTACGTGAAACTGAGGAGGAGACCGGTCTGCGCATCAGCACCGATGACCTGCACCTCTTCGCCATGGTCGCCGAAAAAGCCTACCACGGCGACACCCACTGGCTGATGTTTCTCTTCCGCTGCAAAAAGCCCATCGATGCTCTGCCGCCGGATATCACCGAGGGGAAATTCGCCTTTCACTCCCGCGAGGCCATCAAATCCCTGGCCATACCCGAAACCGATCAGGCTGCTCTCTGGCCCATCTTCGACCAGTATCATGACAGCTTCGTGGCGCTGCGAGCGGACTGCACGGTCTCCCCAATTAAAATCACCATCGAGCAGATCACACCGGCCGGCTGAGAAAGCGAATTGGTATAAGGCGCTGAAGGTAATAGGATAAATAGGATATGGCGGACTTATATCCGTCTCATCGTGCTGGCTTCTGAAAAGATTCTCTTGTCATTTCGAGCGTTTCTTCGGATCACGGAATTTACGCGTCACGAAATCATTTTGAACTCGAAACAATAACTGTGAGCAAGAAACTCTCTCCCGCCAAAAAATCCGACGAAGCCGCCGGCTACAACGCCCGACAAGCCCACATCAACGCCCGGTTGGGCAATGATGAGCTGATCGCTCTCTATCGCGACATGATGCGGATCCGCCGCTTCGAGGAACGCTGCCTCCGCAGTTATCAGCAGGGCAAGATCGGTGGCTTCCTGCACCTTTACATCGGCCAGGAATCGGTGGCCATCGGCTGTGTTTCTGTCATGGGCGACGACGACCATATCATCACCGCCTACCGTGACCACGGCCACGGGCTGGCGGTCGGCATGGGCATGAACGAGATGATGGCGGAGAATTACGGCAAGTACACCGGTTGCTCCAAAGGCAAGGGCGGCTCGATGCATTATTTCGATCCGTCGCGCAATTTCTGGGGCGGCCACGGCATCGTCGGCGGCCAGATCCCGCTCGGCGTCGGTCTCGCCTACGGCCTCAAATATCAGGGGCGCAAGGGCGCTTGTCTGGCGTTCATGGGTGACGGTGCCGTCAACCAAGGCGCGGTGCATGAATCCTACAATCTCGCGGCGCTGTGGTCGCTGCCGGTTATTTTCGTGATCGAAAACAATGGTTATTCGATGGGCACGAGCCAGGAGCGTTCTTCCGCCGGCCCGAGCCTCGCGCAACGTGCCGAGGGTTACGGGATGAACTGGGACATCGTCGAGAACGGCCACGACGTCCTCGAAGTCCGCGACAAAGTCAGCCA
>CAZIQP010000145.1:0-9457 GCA_964541315.1 uncultured Opitutaceae bacterium | reverse complement strand
AACCAGTCGACGGTCTTGGCGCCGAAGGCGACCAGGTCAAAGTCCGCGCCGGCTATGCCCGCAATTTCCTCCTGCCCCAGGGCATGGCGGTTCCGCTCACCCTGTCGAATCGCAAGCAGGTTGACGCCCTCAAGAAGGCCCGCGGTCTCCGCGAAGCCAAGGAACTCGGCGGCGCCCAGGAACTCGCCAAGCAGATCGAGAAGACGGCCATCGCCATCGCGGTCAAGACCGGCGAGGGCGGCAAGCTCTTCGGCGCCGTCACCGCGAACGACCTGCACGAGAAGCTGGCCGCGGCCGGTGTGGTGATCGAGAAACGCCGCATCCACCTCGGCCAGCCGGTCAAGACCCTCGGCAAGCACGAGGTGAAGATCAAACTGCACACCGATGTGACGGTCGACTTCTCCTTTGAGGTCGTCTCGGAAAATCCCATCGAGCCGGCCAAGAGCTGAGCCCGGTGCTGCCTACACGAAAAGCTGCGGTGTTCCCATCGCGGCTTTTTTTATGACCGATGCCAAGAACCGCAGGAGATTACATGCCAGTTGCGACTGTAGGGCCGGCGCTTACCGCCGGCCGCGGCACGCCGACAAGCGGCGGCCCTGCGAAAAGCGCTAAAGCATATTGTAGTTCGTTTCATTCCCAAGTTTTCCACCGATCCGAGTGAATAAATTTTTGAAATCAAAGATTGCCGCAGCCATTGCTTCCTTCAGAGCAATAGAGCTTCACCATGGCTGATACGGCTACAGAAGCTCGCAGCACCGGTCGTACCCGCCGTCCCGGCGACACGGCCTATCCCGACGCCGTGGCGGCCGGGCGTTCCCTGCCCTACAGCGAGGAAGCGGAGCAGCATGTGATCGCGTGCTGTTTGCTGGATGGCAATGATACCATTGCGCGCTGTCTGGAGGCCCATCTCACGCCGCTCTGTTTTCACATCCCGGCCAACCGGGTGCTGATGGAGCTGATCTTGGATCTCTATGCGAAGAGCCAGCCGATCACGCTCGAAGTGGTCGCCGAGGAGCTGAATATCCGCCGGCTCCTGGACTCGGTCGGCGGCCTGCCGTACTTGATGCAGGTCACGTCCAAAATCCCGACGACCGCGCATGCGGGTTATTTTCTGGAAAAGGTCCGGCTCAATCACCAGTTGCGCGAGATGATCCGGGCGGCGACCAACGCCGTCGAGCAGTGCCACAATTTTTCCGGGGAAGGGCAGGAGTTTTTCGACAAGATCGAGCAGGATCTTTTCCGGGTGACGCAGGACCGTGTGACAGACAGTGCCGAGGAGATCAAGGAGGCGATCAAGGAGGCCAATGCGGTCATCGCCAAAATGCTCATGAAAAAGGGCGAGCTCACCGGGGTGAGTTCCGGTTTCAAGGATCTGGATGCGATGACGTTTGGTTTCCAGCGCCAGGAAATGATCATCGTCGCGGCCCGGCCCTCGATGGGCAAAACCAGTTTTGCGCTGAACATCGCGGAGTCGGCCTCGATGCCCAAGCCCGGCAAGCAGGAGCCGGTGGCCACCCTGATCTTTTCGTTGGAAATGAGTTCATCCCAACTGGCCTTGCGCATGCTTTGCTCGCGCTCGCGGGTGAACCTCAAGCTGCTGCGCGACGGGTTGGTCAGCCGCGATGGCAAGGAAATCAACGATCTCGGCCGGGCCGCCGAGGAATTTAAGAAAGCGCCGATCCTTATCGATGACTCGAGCAGTCTTACGATCATGGAAATGCGGGCCAAGGCGCGCCGCATCTATGCCCGCCGGAAACTCGGCCTGATTGTGGTGGATTATCTCCAGCTCATCAGCGGCACCGATCCGCGCACGCCCCGGGAACAGCAGGTCGCGGAAGTCTCCCGCGGATTAAAAGCCATGGCCAAGGAACTTGACCTGCCTGTGATAGTCCTAAGCCAACTGAATCGCTCGTCGGAGAAGGAAAATCGCACACCGCGCTTGTCGGACTTGCGGGAATCTGGTTCGATCGAGCAAGATGCTGACGTTGTTCTAATGCTGTCCCGACCCAAAGATTCCGATGAACGTTTCCAAACTGCCGCAGGTGCGGCGGATTTAATCATTGCCAAACAACGAAACGGACCGGTAGGAGACTTAAAACTAACTTTCCTTCAAGAGATTACGCGCTTTGAAAACTTCACCCTGTAGCCTGGTCACCCGGGCGATTGCCTTGGTCATTCTATTAATTGCCGCTTCTGCCGGGCTTTATGCCCAGCCGACTCCAGCGGCGCCGCAAGCCCAGGGGCCGACACCCAAAGTGGGCACCATCACCGTGAAGTTTGTCGGGGTGGCCAACGTGAGCGAGCAGGCGGTGCGGGCGAACATGGCCTTGCGCGAGGGCGTCGATTTCGATGACTCCATCATCGATCGCGACATCCGCACACTCTACAAAACCGGCCTGTTTGAATTCATTGAAGTGAAACGCGAGAATGTATCCGGCAACATTGTCAACCTCCTGGTCGAAGCGACGCCGAAATATCGCGTGCTTGCGATCCGCTTTGAAGGGAACAAAGCCTATACCGGCAAGAAACTGACGGGCGAAATCAAATCGGCGCTGAACGGCTCCTTGGATGAACGCCAGGTGAAGGACGATGCCCAGAAAGTCTACGAATATTACCAGAAGCACGGCTACAATCAGGCGCAGGTCACCTACACGATCGACCGCAACCGCAGCACCGGGTTCGGCACCGTCATTTTCAAGGTCCGCGAGGGCGCCAAGGTCCGGATCTCCAGCATCAAATTCATCGGAAACGACCACATCAAGGCCCGCCGCCTGAAAGGAAAAATGGAAACCGGCGTGTGGACGGCCTTTTCGTGGCTCCTTGGCACCGGGCATTTGAAGAACGACGAGTTTGACGAGGATCTCGACAAGCTGCGCGATTTCTACCGGGATTTGGGCTACCTCGACGTGGAGATTGCCGAGGAAAAGGTGACCTTTGATTATCCTTCGCCCGGCAAGCTCGTGATCACCATCCGGATCAAGGAAGGCCGGCAATATCACATTGGCAACATCACCTTCGTCGGCAACAAAACCCTGCCCGAACCCCTGCTCCGTCTTGCGCTCCGGCAGCAGACCGGGATGGTATTCCGCCCCTCAAAGTTGGACAAGGACGTGGAGGCGATCGAAGACTTTCACGGCCGCGGTGGTTATCTGGATACCCGCGTCCGGCTGGTGCGGAAGCCCAATTTGCAGACCGGAAACATCGACATCGAATACAACATTGAGGAAGGGGAGAAATTTCTTGTCGAGTCCGTGAAAATCGAGGGCAACACCTATACCAAGAGCACGGTCATCCTGCGCGAACTCGTGCTCGGCCCCGGCGATATCTTCGACAAGGTGCGCATGAAGATTTCCAAACTGCGCCTGGAGAACAGCCGTTTCTTTGAGGAAAATTCCGTGAACGTGGTCGATGAAACGACCAATATTCCCGGCCGCAAAAACATGAAGGTCTCTGTCCGGGAAGGCCGCACCGGCAACGTCACCTTTGGCGCGGGGTTCAGTTCGCTCGAGAAGGCGACGGTCTTTGCGGAAATGACCCAGTCCAATTTCGACCTGTTCAACCGGAAGTCGTTCTTCCGGGGCGCTGGCGAAAAATTCCGTCTGCGTTTGCAACTGGGCTCCCAGTCGAGCCAGATCATCCTGTCCTTTGAAGAGCCTTGGTTCTTGGAGCGGGAACTTGCCCTGGGTTTTGAACTGTCCCGGACCACCTCCGATTACACCAGTTCGTATTACGAGGAAATCCGCACCGGCGGCACGGTCTACATGCGCAAGCGGCTGTTCGGTTTGCTGGAAGGCACCGCGAACTATACTTTTCAAGTGGTCGATATCGCCAATGTCAGTCCGAATGCCCCCGTCATTTATCAGGAAATTGCGGGAAATAGCACCGTCTCGAAACTCGGGTTTTCGCTGCTGCGTGACACGCGCAACAAGATAATCAACACGACCAATGGCTACCGGGTGGAATTCATCACCGAAGTGGCCGGCGGACCCCTGGGGGGCGACACCAACTATTATCACCTGGAATTCAAGGGGTCAAAATTCATCCCGGTGTTTGCCGTGCAGCGCCAGGTGCTGTCATTGATCGGGCGTACCGGGGTGGTCGACAGCTTTGGTGCCAGCAAGCAACCCAGGACGATCATGATCAATTCAGGAGGAACCAGCGTTCCCTATACCTACATTCCTGATGTGCCTCCCTTTGACCGCTTCTTTCTGGGCGGACCCGATACGCTGCGGGGTTTTGAATATCGCACGGTGGGGCCAAAGGACACCGGTCCCGGTTCTTTTAACACCGGCGAACCGATCGGCGGCAAAACCTACGGCTTTTTCTCGGCGGAATATTCCATGGATATCGTCAAACCCGTCCGCTTTGCGGTTTTCTACGATGCCGGATTCGCCAATGTGAAGGCCTATGATTTCAATCCGCGGTTCTACAATGACAACTTCGGATTCGGTCTCCGGCTGATGGTGGCCGGCGCTCCTCTCGCCCTCGATTACGGCATTCCGCTGACCAGCGACAAATACAACCGGAAGGGCAACCAGTTTAATTTCTCCTTCGGCACCCGCTTCTGATTCAATTTAATCACCACCATGAACAAACTCATCCGCACTCTCTTCACCTTGGCCAGTCTGGGCCTGATGGCCGGCACGGCCCGCGCAGACGTCGCCTTCAAACCCGTCGTGGTCGACATGGCCAAGGTTTTCGAGTCCCATTACAAGACCGAGGAGGCTTACGCCAAATTCAACGAATTTGGCCAGAAAGTGCAGGAGCAACTGGATGGGGTGAGCAAGAAAATCCAGGATTTGGCGACTCAATACCAGGACTTGGTGGAACAATCCAACAACAGCATGCTCAAGCCCGAAGCCCGCGCCAAAGCCCAGACGGATGCGCAGGAAAAAGGGAAGGAGATCCAGCGCCTGCAAAACGAAGCCCAGAATTTCAAGAGTCAGAATGAGCTGAAAATTCAGCAGCGGGTCAAAAGCCACCGGGACGGACTCCTGGAGGAAATCAGCCTTGTGGTCAAAAACATGGCCCGCGCCAAAGGCGCCACCCTTGTGCTCGACAAATCCGCCTGTGTCTATTTCGACGATAGCTACGACATGACCGAGGAGGTGATCAAGGAAGTGAACAAGGACCGTCCGCCCGCACCTCCTGCGCCAGCTCCTGCTGCCGCCGGCCAGTCCACCGGCACCCCGGCACCGGCAGCTCCGTCCGCACCCGCCCCGGTGCCAGCCCCGGCACCGACCCCGACGAAGTAGTAAGAAATCTTGCCAAGCCCTGTTCCAGCGAACAGGGCTTTTTTATGTCCAAGCCGGTCGCCTTTAGTTCCGAGGAAATCATTGCCCTGGTTGTCCCGCTGCGCACGGCGGGAGGCACGTCCGAAAAGATCCGGGATATTGCCTCGCTTTCATCCGCTGTGCCCGGCGATCTGTCGTTCTTGGGGAATGCAAAATACAGGTCCCAGGTCGGTGCCTCGAAAGCCTCGATGGTCTTGCTGCCGGACGACTATGTCGGTGAACCGGCCCCCGGGCAGATGTTTCTTTATGTGGAGAAGCCATCGGCGGCGCTGGCGATGATCTGCTCGCGGATCGAGCAGCAGCTTTGGCCGCGGCCGGCGCCCGGAATACATCCTTCAGCCTGCATTGCTTCGGGAGCGCAGATCGATCCTTCGGCCACCATCGGCCCGCTGTGCGTGATCGAAGCGGATGCCGTGGTCGGGGCCCGGAGTTTTCTCCAGGCCTCAGTGTTTCTGGGCAAGGATGCGCGCGTGGGCGCGGATTGCTGGGTGATGCCCGGCTGCGTGATCGGAGGCGATTGTGTGCTCGGCAACCGCGTCCGGCTGCAGCCCGGGGTCGTCGTTGGCTCGGACGGATTTGGCTACGAAACCGTGAAGGGACGGCATGAAAAAATTCCGCAGATCGGCTCGGTGGTGATCGAGGACGACGTGGAGGTGGGAGCCAATTCCACGATGGACCGCGCCCGTTTCAGCCGGACGGTGATCGGAGAGGGCACCAAAATCGACAATCTCGTCCAGATCGGCCACAATGTCATCATTGGCAAGCACTGCATCCTGTGCGCCCAGGTGGGCATTGCCGGCAGCACCACGCTGGAGGATTATGTGGTGGCGGCCGGGCAGGTGGGGATTGGCGGCCATATCACCGTCGGCAAGGGCACGAAAATCGGCGGACAGACCGGCTTGAGTTACGATTCGACGCCCGGCAGCTATCTGAATGGCACTCCCGCGATTCCCTACATGCTCGAGCGACGCCTGCAAGTGCTCCATCAGCGTCTGCCTGATTTGTTCCGGCGGGTCGAATTACTTGAACAAAAAATGGAATAGACTTCCGCCCCGGCGGAATTCCATTTTAGCTCGCCGCCACATGAAGGACACGCGTTTTAAAATCTTCTCCGGCTCCTCCAACCGCCCGCTGGCGGAGGAAATGTGCAAATGCATGGGGGTGCCGCTGGGCGATGCCACCGTCAACTGCTTCCCCGACGGGGAGTCATTCGTGAAGATCAACGAGAATATCCGCGGGGCGGATGTTTATATTGTCCAGTCCACCTGTCCGCCGACGAACCATCACCTGATGGAGCTGTTGATCATGATGGATGCCGCCAAGCGCGCCTCGGCGTCCCGCATCACGGCGATCATCCCTTTCTATGGTTATGCCCGGCAGGACCGCAAGGATCAGCCGCGCGTCCCCATCACCGCCAAGCTCGTCGCGAATCTGCTCGTCGCGGCCGGCGCGAACCGCGTGCTGGCCATGGATCTGCACAGCCAGCAGATCCAGGGCTTCTTCGATATTCCGGTGGACCATCTTTTCGCCTCGCCGGTTTTCTTCCAATACCTGGCGACCAAGAAATCCAACAAACTCGTGGTCTGTTCGCCCGATGTCGGCGGGATGAAAATGGCGGCCGCCTATGCGGATATTCTTGGTGCTTCACTGGCGCTCGTGGCGAAGAAGCGGGTGAATGCCACGACGGTCGAGGCGATCAACATCGTCGGTGAGGTCGCCGGCTGCGATGTGCTGCTGGTTGACGATATCACCGAAACCGCCGGCACCATCACCTCTGCCGCCAAAATGCTCCGCGCGCATGGCGCCACCAGCGTGCGGGCGGCGGTCAGCCATTGCGTGCTGAACGAGGTGGCTTACGCCCGCCTCAAGACCGGCGTGCTGGATGAGCTGATCACCACCAACTCGGTGCCGATCGAGACGCGCGGGCTCCCCATCACCGTGCTGAGCATCGCGCCGCTGCTGGGCGAAGCCATTTTGCGCATCAATAACAACGAGAGCGTCACCAGCCTTTTCAAGATCAAGGGCTTTTGACGCGGTTGCGGAACCGGTGCGGTCGGACTGGAGTCACGGTCAGTTTTTTCCCATGAAAACCAAATTGGCTCTCGTGTTTTTTCTCCTGGGCGCGGCATCCGGTGCGCTGGCGATCGAGATAAAGAAATCGGTCAAGACGGCGCTGCCCACGCCGGTGCTCAAGGAGGATCTGACCCCGCTGAGCGACGGCAAGGCGCCCGTGCTCACAAGTTATGCCGACATGCTGGACACGATCCGGCCGGCCGTGGTTTCGGTGTACTCGAGCAAGATCATTCGTCAGCAGGTGCCGCCCATTCTGCGCCAGCTTTATGGTCCCGGTGTGCAAGGACGCGAGGAACGGCTCGATGGCTTGGGTTCCGGCGTGATCATTTCGTCCGACGGTTATATTCTCACCAATAATCACGTCGTCGCCGATGCCGACGAGGTCAAGGTGAAGCTAAACGATGAACGGGAAATGATCGCCAAGGTCATCGGGGCCGATCCCAAGACCGACGTGGCGGTCATCAAGATCGAGGGGGAGAAATTCCCGGCCGCCGCTCTCACCAACAGCGACAAACTGCGCGTCGGCGATGTGGTGTTTGCCATCGGCAATCCGCTCGGCGTGGGGCAGACGGTCACCATGGGGATTGTGTCCGCCACCAGCCGCCGGGTGGGCATTTTGGACGAAGTGGCCGGCTATGAGGATTTCATCCAGACGGATGCCGCCATCAACAAGGGCAATTCCGGCGGGGCGCTGGTCGATGCCAAGGGCCGCCTGGTCGGCATCAACTCGGCCATCATCTCCAATAATCAGGGCAGCATCGGCATCGGCTTTGCCATCCCGGTCAATCTGGCCCGCACGATCCTCAACAGCCTGGTCGAGACCGGCACCGTTTCCCGCGGTTATCTGGGTGTGTCCACCGCGATCCTGACGCCTGAGCTCGCCGAATCCTTTGATCTCCCCAAGGAAACCAAGGGCATCTTCATCGACAATCTCACTTCACCCGACGGACCCGCCGCCAAAGCCGGTTTGAAGCGCGAGGATGTGATCACCGCCGTCAACGGGCGTCCCGTAGCATCCAGTGAGGATCTACGGCTCATGATTGCCGAGACGCCGCCGGGCACCAAGGTGAAGATCAGTTATCTGCGCGAGGGCAAAGCCGCGACGGTTGACGTCACTTTGGGCCGGCTGGAGGACGCCGGGGGCGTCGAAGGGGAACTGTTGCCGGGCGTGACCGTGGCCGTGCCGGATGCAAAATTGCGCAATGAAATGCACCTGCCCGATGAACCCGGCGGACTTGTAATCACCGAGATCAGCGAGCGGTCGCCCTATGGCGAATTTTTCCCCGTCGGCGCGGTGATCGAGCAGATCAACCGGCTTCCGGTTACGGATCTCGCGTCCGCCAAGCAGGCCCTGCGCGACGGCCGCAACATGGCCCTGATCAACTATCGCGGTGTTTTCCGTTACGTCGTGTTCGCTGTTCGATGAGAATCCGATGAAAAATTAAAAAACGAAGAACGCCGGATGGAGAACGCGGGAAGGGAACACCCAAGGTCGGCCCCCCGGACGGAGCGACCTGGTTCGGACCTCAAGTATAACCCGGATTCCAAGGCTCCAAGAGTATTTGAGCAATATTGCCTTCAATAAGCAGCTTCCAAAGTTCGATGACACGCTCTTTAGGAACCGGTATCATGTGGCGCGGTTTACGATCTCGTATATGCTCGAATACAATGCGGCCATCTCGGTGCGCTGAAATATACCAACCCGTGTCTTGGTGAATTACAGCGACATCACCATCAACGATGCCAGAATTTTCAAGTTCATCGTACAACGATGATAAGCTCTCAATTGGCGGGTCATCGTCGCCGGATGCATCCATATGGGTCACGCTGAACATAATTTTACTTTTCTTCCGGCCATTATCTGGGTGGCGCGCCTGCTGGAACAGCCCATTCCTTGTAACCTCCTCCGCCATGCGGCAAAGGATGGAAAAGTTTCCAGAAGATAGATCCAGGCGTGTGTTGAACTCTGGGGACAAGTTGAAGAACTCCAGGCCGCCCTACTCCAAGGCCGCCCTACTCCAAGGCCGGCGGACAGTAGGCCGGCGGAAAGGGTCAGGCCTTGGGGCTTGGGGTTCATATGAGTTTTTTGA
>CAZIQP010000144.1:3492-9462 GCA_964541315.1 uncultured Opitutaceae bacterium | reverse complement strand
GCTGGCGCTGCGACTGAGCGACGCGAGGGAATCGAAGACCAGCGGATCGTTGGGCCAGAGAGGCTGGGCGTACTCGACGCCGGCGCCCAGGCCGAGCCCGCGGGCTCGGGCGAGCTGTAGTTCGACATAGTTGCGCGTTTTCATCTGCGAGGCGTGGGCTTCCATCGCCTTGGTCCAGGCCGCGACAATTTCAGGAGCGGAGATGTCGATCAGCACCGGAGGAATGCCGGCGGGCTCAGCGCCTGCGCCCAGAGCGTAGAAAAATAATTGCCCGATGGCGTGGACGGGTTGGGTCTTCAGTTTGGCGAGTCCTCCGTAGCGGGCCAACCGGGTGGCGTCGCGTACAAGTGTGCCTAGGCGCCAATGATCGGGGTGTTGATTTTGCTCCACGGAAGGGGCGAGCACGACGGTCGGTTTGATCCTGCGAATAATTTCGGCGAGCATGAGCGCGTGGGCGGAACGAATTTCGAGTTGGGCGTCACCGTCGAGTTCAATGAATTCCACGGTCGCGCCGAGAATCTTGGCGGCTTGCTTGGCTTCCTTCGTGCGTTCGGCGGGCGTGCCGTTGGTGCCGGCTTCGCCGCGCGAGCAGATGACAAAGCGAATTGGCCGGCCGGCTTGCGCTTCACGCGCGATGACGCCGCCGCAACCGAATTCGATGTCGTCGGGATGTGCGCCAAAGGCGAGGAGCGGTTCAGGCGGGGATTTCACAATAGGCTTCATCGGAGCGGTCAATGGGGTCGCGGTTGACGAATGTAATTTCCGGGGCGTCGGCTTTGTTCAGGTAAGCCTGTTCACCGGCGCCGCAAACATAGTGGGTGCAGTGTATGACGGATTGCATCCAGCGCAACCGGCTGTCGCGGGACGGGCTGACTTGTGACGGAGTGAACGCAGTGGCGGGCAACGTCAGGTAGGAAGAGCCGCCTTCGTGGAGTTTGAATGCTCCCTCCACCAGACGGGCGCGCACGATTTCGTTTTCGTGGGAAACATCGACGAAGCAATCGGTGATTTCGCACGCGGAGCGCCGCACCGCTGGATCGCCGGAGCGGACGACACGCACACCTTCGAGCAGGCCCATGTGACGATACATCTCGAGGCAGAAGCCGGCGGTGTTAGAAGCGGTCGTTTGCTTGAAGGCTTCGACCCAGCAATGATCCACATAGTTGGGCAGCTGGCGCGCGGTGTTGGCCTGCCAGTCGGGTGGGATGGCCTTGGCGAAAAGGGGAGACCACTTGCGCTGCACCTTGTTGGTGAAAGTGAAATTGAACGTAGTCGGCTCGCCCGTCTTGCGATGTCGCAGCGTGGTTTGGGTTTCACGTGAATCGTGGTCGCTGTCGTGGTAGAAGAAAACGATCTCGCCGCCGATCTCGGCCTGGAGCTTCCGCGCCGTCACGAACTTGGCGTAGAGAAACCGCCGCGGGAAAAATCCGCAGGGCTGCTGGCCGAAGCAAATGATGGGGGAAGACATGGGGCAGAGATTCTTCGCGGATTACGCAGACGAACGCGGATAAATGAAAACACGATGACAATCAGAATGAGAGAAGTTCATGGGCTTTGTTCCGAGCCTTTATCCGCGGATATCTGCGTAATCTGCGGGAGAAATGCCTGGACGAGGGCGCTGATCACCATGCAGAGGGCACAGCCGATGAAGTTGTACCACAGATAGGAAATGTTGAGGGAAAAGTAGAGAACGAACACCAGCACCTGGGAAATCACGGCGGCCCAGAAAACCGCGGTGCCACCGATCTTTTTGAGAAAGAAAGCGACGAGAAACATGCCCAGCACGACGCCGTAGAAAATGGAGCCGATGATGTTGGTGGCTTGGATGAGGTTTTCCGTGAGCTGGGCGAAGAGGGCGAAGCCGATCGCGATGAAACCCCACAGGGCGGTGAAGCATTTTGAGGCGAGGACGTAGTGCTTGTCGGTGGCGTCGGTCTTGATCACGTGGCGATAGAAATCGACGACGGTCGTCGAGCCAAGCGCATTGAGCTCGCCGGCCTTCGAGGAGAAAGTGGCGGCAAAGATCACGGCGACGAGCAAGCCGATCAGCCCGTGGGGCAGGTACGAAAGGATGAAGGTTATGAAGACATAGTCCGAGTCGTTGGTCACAGTCTTGGCATCGGCGGCGTGCAGCACCGCCTTCGTGGCAAGGCGGGCGGCTTCGGTGCGGGCGTTGGCGGCGAGAGCGGCGGCGCGTTCAGTTTCGACCACGCCGGCGTTGTCAGAGTGGCGGGCGGCGAGCCAGGCTTGGACGTGTTTCTGTTTTTCGGCGTGGGCGGTCTTGAAATCGGTTTCGAGTTGGCGGAGCTGCTCGCCCGAACCGTGCGTGGCGGCGTAGTGCCAGGCGGATTGGTTAAAGAAAACAGGGGGACGTTCGAACTGATAGAAAACGAAAACGAGCGCGCCGAGCAGCAGAATGAAGAGCTGCATCGGAATCTTGAAAACGGCGTTGAACATCAGGCCGAGACGGCTTTCGCGTAGTGAGGTGCCGGTGAGGTAGCGTTGGACCTGCGACTGGTCGGTGCCGAAATACGAGAGCGCGAGAAACATGCCGCCGAGCACGCCGGACCAGATCGTGTAGCGCCGGTCGGGATCGAGGGAGAAGTCGACGGCCTCGAGTTTGTGGTAGCCGCCGGCGACGGCGAGGGCGTCAGTGAAGCCGAGCCCTACCGGAAGTTTCATCAGCAAGACGACGAAAGCGGCAAACATGCCGATAAAGATCACTCCGATCTGATATTTCTGCGTGAGGTTAACTGCGGAGCTGCCGCCGCTGACCGTGTAGGCGACGACGAGCAGGCCGCTGTAGATGATGGTGAGGTCGAGCCGCCAGCCCATAACGGTGGAGAGCACGATGGCCGGCGCGTAGATCGTGATGCCGGCGCCGAGACCGCGTTGGACGAGGAAGAGCGCCGCGCCAAGCAGCCTGGTTTTTGCATCGAAGCGCTTACCCAGGTACTCGTAGGCGGTGTAGACTTTCAGTTTCCGATAGATGGGGAGGAAAACCGCGGCGATGATCATGAGCGCAATAGGGGCGCCGAAATAATTCTGGACGAAGCCGATGCCGCTCTCATAGCCCTGACCGGGCGTGGAGAGGAAGGTGATGGCGCTTGCTTGGGTCGCCATCACGGAAAGACCGATGGTCAGCCAGTGCGTGTTGCCCTCGCCCTTGAGATAGGTGTGCAGGTCGCCCCGTGCGCGGGTGCGCCACATGCCATAGACCGCGATGCCGACCATGACCCCGACGAGAACAATATAATCGAACGCATTCACGAATACGCGACAGTGAGCCAGGTCAGCAAAGAGACCCACAGGACAAAAATTCCCGAGACGATCCAATAAACGGTGCGCCACTTACGGATGCCCGGCAGGCCGGTGGTTTCGTCGGTGGAGGCGGATTCGGGCGGCTTCATGGGGTAGGGCGCGACCGCGACGAGTGCAAAGCCTCGACGGCTGGGCGTGCCATATGACGTTCGCGGCGGTCCCAGCGGTCCCGCCCTACCTCTGAAAATGGACGCCCAATCTTCATTTCCCGAGCGAAATTATATTGGCGAAGAGCCGGACTGCGCCAGGATTGCCGGCGGGCAGTTGGCGGAAAAACGACAGCCCGGTATAAACGTAGTAGCCTTTGCCGTGCTTGGCCACGAGCAGGCTGCTCTTGAGCGGCTTTTCGCCGGGATCATTCATGGCGAAAATCGAAGTGTAGTGTTCCTCATCCCAACTGCTCGGGAAATAGGCGCCGCGCTCCTGCACCCAGCCTTCGAAATCGGCGGCGGTGATTTTGTTGGGCGTGTTCAACACCGGATGATCCGGAGCGAGAACAGTAACCACGGCGGTCTCGTCCGTAACGCGCAGTGCGGGAGCCTGGCCTTCGATCGAGAGTTTGTAAGGACCAAGCGGGATGTCCTTCAGATTCGCGCCTGGCCGGTTGTATTGCGCGACGACGGTGCCGCCGGCTTCGACCCAGGCAAAGAGCGCGGGAAGATTCGCCGCGAGATCCTTGCGCTCGTTGAAGGCCCGCACGCCGATGACGACGGCATCAAGTCCCTGAAGTTTTTCAGGGGTGAGGTCGGCACCGCTGACAACTCTGACCGTACAACCCATCTGCGTGAGACATTCGGCAACGGAATCGCCGGCTCCCGGGAGATAGCCGATCATGGATGCGTTGGTCTTCAGATCAAAATTCACCAATTGGGCGCGGGCCGGCGGTTGCAGCAACTGAACAGGGATGTGCGCGTAACGGATTTCGTGACGCTGGTTGGAATAGCTGTGATTCGTCCTGCCATCAACGACTGCGACGGCAGAAATTTCGCCCGAGCCGGACGCAGCCGGAGCAGTCACTGCAAAGGTGAGTCTGACCGAGTCGCCGGCTTTCATGAGGTGATAATTTTCCGCCTTTGGTATGATCTTCCAACCGTTCGGTATTTCAAGATGGAGACTGCCTTTTAGGTCGGCCCGGGCGGCGGTCAGTTCAACCGTGACTGTTTTGCCGGCGCCCGGCGAAAACAGAAAGGTGTCAGAATTAAACTGCAGTGAAACGGGAGGAATCAGCGCCACCCGGCGACGGGCCTGAGCCTCCGGTGCATTGGGGACAATCTCAACCGGCTCATCCGCCAAGATGACAGTCTGCCCGCCGACTTCGAAGCTATATTCCACGGGGAAGACCGGCGCATTTTCCGGCCGGCCGATCAAGGCGGGATCATCGACGTGGTAGATGCCCGCAGTGCCTTCACGGCGTAACCAATAGGGCTGGCTAAGAGGGAGGCCGGAGGGTGGCACCTCGGACGAATCCCGGGTTTCCGGTTTGCCTGGCGCGAGGTCTGAGTCGATGGAGATTTTCTTGCCGGAAGCCGGATAGTGCACTGCAACCCAACGGACCGGAAAGGCGGCGGATACGGCGACGCTGTGACGCATTTGCAGGGCTTCACCGGGAACCACCTCGGCATGGGGCACCGTCGTGTTCACCACGAGCCCGAGACAGTCCTGAATGATCCGGTCGATCTGCTGGCGCTTGTCATCCACCAATGGGTCTGCGGGCAACGAATTTATTTTGAAGCGGATCGCCAGAAGTGCGGGCAGGCTGGCGGCCGGGTTTTTCAAATCGAATTGCGCGATGACGTCGGCTGCTGCCTGATCGATGCCCTGTCCACCCGGAATGCGGGCCCATGTGGTATCGACGCCTTCGAAAATATCTGCGCTTGCCGGCGTGCCGTCCAACAAGGCGAAACTTTCCTGGCGCGGTCCGTTGGGCATCATGGCGGCGCCGAAATTGCCAAAACCTTGGGTGATGTGCATCGCGCGGCTGCGCCGGGCGATGTTCGCGAAGGGTTCATCGGTCACGGGATCGTTTCCTCCCACTTCCATGTGCAGGCCGGAGGTGACGGCGGCGGCTTTGCCGAAGGGCGTGTTGTTCCAGACAATGCGTTTGGGCTGCCAAGGCGTGAGTCCTTCGCGCAGTTGTTCGGGGAAAGCGCTGGGATCACCCGACAGCCGGAAGGCTTCGCGCGCAAGAATGGCGGAGGCAGTGTGGTGGCCGTGGGTGTTGCCGGGTTCCGGGGAGAAACGAGTGACGACGACATCCGGCCGGAACTGGCGGATCACGCGCACGACATCGGCGAGCACCTGGTTGCGATCCCAGAAGCGCAGGGTCTCTTCGGGAGATTTGGAATAACCGAAATCGATCGCCCGGGTGAAAAATTGTCGTCCACCATCCAGGCGCCGGGCCGCCAGCAGTTCCTGGGTGCGGGCGATGCCGAGCTTTTCGCCGAATTCAGGGCCGATTTCGTTCTGACCGCCATCGCCGCGGGTGAGCGAAAGATAGGCGGTGCGTGAGCCCCGGCCCCTCGCGAGATACGTGATCAGTTGCGTGTTTTCGTCGTCAGGATGGGCGGCGACGTAGAGCACGCTGCTCATTTCCTGGAAGCTTTTCAGTTGCTGAAAAATCGCCCGGCCAGGCGCTGGCTCGGGCGTAAC
>CAZIQP010000144.1:0-3392 GCA_964541315.1 uncultured Opitutaceae bacterium | reverse complement strand
CAGGTCATGCGATTCATCCACGGGGACGCCCCATTTTCCGAGATTGGTGCTGAAGGCGAGCTTTGGCGGATTCTTCTCCGATGGGATGATGTAGAGCGTGTGGGCGCCGGCCGGGATGGTGGTTTCGCCGATCAGAAGCGGCTGTTGCGTGATAAGCAAAGTGGCTTCGTCGGCGCCGAGGCGGTCGGCCTTGTCCCAGGCCACGAGTCCGCCCCAGATTTTGCGCGGAGTGCCCGTTTTGGGGTCGCGGGTGAAGGGGCGTCCGTAGGTGATCGTGATGCGGTTGCCGGTCTTGCGATCGCCGATGACAGTGCTGATCGTTTCGTGCGGGCTCTTGCCGCCGGTGGAGGCGACGCGCGGTGCCGGCTGCGCGGTAGTCACGGGGGCGGGTGTCGCGCCGGTTTGGGCGCAGAGCATCGCGGTGCTGGAGAAAACAAGTGAGAGGACGAGGAATGAGGAGCGGATTGGGTTCATGGGGGGAATTTAAATCAGAGGCAGTTTCCAGAATGTGGAAGGAAGGGTGATCGTAGAGACGCCGCCATAACTGACAGGTTTCGGGTGTGAGCCGGTGCATGATCAGCAACGCGGCTCACACGGAAACGGGAAAGGTGCTTACTTCAGACTGGCGATGAGGGCGTTGTTCAGCCTGGTATACTCTTCCTTGATCTCGCCTTTTTGGGTAGCGGCGAGTTCGAGCGATTTTTGGGCGGCAGCGAGAGCACCGGCCTTGTCACCCATTTTCGCGTGAATAAGTCCCTTGCGGTAAATCATCCAAAAAGCTTCCGGCTGCTCGGCGACGGCGAGATCCATCCATGCAGCGGCTTTCTTCAGATCGAGATCGTTCTCGTAATAGAACATGGCGGCGGGGAAGTACGGTTTTTTGCCGTCCGCCGCGATCGCGGCTTCGATCTGTGGTGCCAGCAGGCCGACCGTATCAATCTCCACTTTGATCGGCACGCGGGTTTTTTCCCACATCAGGTAAAGTATGGCCGAGTGTTGGCTGAGGTCGCCAAGGCCGATGGAGAATGACTCGACGGCGGCGGGGAGGGCAACGGGCATGGTCTTGATACGGGCGACGTCATTCTTCTCGTCATAGGCATAGGAACCCCACTGGCCGGTAACCTTATTGAGGATAACCGTCCACTCGGTCTTGCCCGGGATCGAAAAGAGCGCATATTCGCCAGCCGGTACGGCGGTGCCGTTGAGCTTCACCTCGGTGCTAAAAGAAATCTTCGTGGCACTGTTGGCCCCCGTACGCCAAACCTTGTCGAATGGAACGAGGTCGCCGAAGATGACGCGACCTTTCATGCCGGGTCGCGAATATTCAACCGAGATATCGGTGATGCCGACGCGCTGCTTCAACGTGCTGGCCGGACTCGGGGCGGGGAATTCGAGTTTGGGAGCAGCAGGGGTCTGGGCGGAGAGGCTGGCGATAAAACACAGACTGCTCAAGACGAGCAGGCCGGAACGGAGTAATTTGGTATTCATAGGGGCTAAGGGTGGAAATCGGAGAATAGCCAAAAGCCGGCAAAGAACAAGTGCCGCGACCAGCATTATTATGATGCCGGCGAGCTTCTTTTCAGTTCCGTCTTATTTGCCAAACACCGCCAAAGATTCGATTCCTTCCGATGGAAACGAAAAATGAATTCAACAAGTCCGGGAGGAAATTGCAGTCAACGACCGCACCACGGGCAGATCGGCAGCGGCGAGATCGTAGGCCGTGAGGTCGGATGGCCGGACCCAGGCGAGGGCCACATGCTCGTGGGGGTGGGGCTCGGAAGAGGTGCCGGTCAGGGCGCAGACGAAAGGAATCATATCGATCACGACGGTTTTATAATCGTGAATGAAACTTGGCAGCGTGTGGGTGATGGTGATGTCGCAGCCAAGTTCCTCGCGGATTTCGCGGATGATGGCGTCGGCGGGCGCTTCGCCGGGCTCGACCTTGCCACCGGCGAACTCCCATTTCAGCGGGAGGAGTTTATGGGGCGGGCGTTGCGCGATGAGCACCAGGCCTTTTCGTTCGATGACGGCGCAAACGACGGGGACAGGAAGAGGGAAAACCACGGAAGACACAGAACACACGGAAGGATTCCGACGACAAGGCATAACCGGGAGGACTCGGTGAATTTGGTAGATAAAGCGCCAGCAGCTCAGAAACCAAAGGGTAAGCTCAACAAAACCATTTCACCGCGGATTGGGCGGATTGCGTGGATACAGAATGGAGGCCGATGCGTAGGGTCTTTATCCGTGTTTGATCTGTGTTATCAACGGTGAATTTATTGCAAGCAGCCGCAACGCGGTCTGCAACTTTTCACGACGAGCGGTGTTTTTGAGGCATGAAAACATTCCTGAAAGTGCTTCTTTTGGCGGCCCTCCTCATCGTGGCGATCAAACTCAGCCCGGTGATATTTGTGGGAGCGATGCTCGGCCTGATTGCGGCGGTCGTGTTGGGTGCCGTGGGTCTCTCACTGGTCGCAGTCCTCGTGGCCGTGGCCCTTGCGCTGCTGGTGGCGTTGTCGCCCGTGTGGATCCCGGTGCTGGTCATAATGGGGTTGATCAGCCTCTTCAAGAAATCCGGCAAGCCATCGGTTCCGGCGGCGGCTTGAATATTTTGGGGTAGCGCCAGGGGGTTAATCAATGACGGCGGCCTGTGGTGGGCCGCCGTTTTTTTGCTGGCTGAGGGAGAGGTGCGGTTACCTGAGAAATTGGGATAGGTCCGTAATAATTCCCTCACTTGCTTCGGGCTCCGCCATCTGCCTATTTCGCGGCATGGCAAAAGCGGCGGATCATCCGCACCAGTTTGTTTCCCGGATCAGCCTTGTGGGCCGCGGCCACGGGCGAGTGAAGACATTGGCGGGTTTCAAAAAACAGCACCACACAGTGCCGGATGCGGTGAGCGCGGCGACCACGGCGTTTCTCGGCAAGCTTTGCGCGGGCGAACTGGCGGCGGAGGGCGAACAATTTTTCCAGCGGACAAAAGAAGCGATGGGCTATCTGCGCAAGGACCTCGCGCTCGAAGTAACGAGCCCGTCCGCCGTGCTGACGGCGAAGGATTTCACGCTGGAGATCGTGTATGCGCTGCAATCCGCCGATCCGGCGGACTACGAAATCACGCGCACGCTGCACAGCCTGCGCAGCGGGGAACTGGTGAGCCTGCCGGAATTCAACGAACTGTTTGCCGCGTTGTTTGGCGGGATTGTTTTCGGCCTGACCAAGGGCACACGCGTCGAAGCGGTGATTGATGCGGTCGAGGAAAAAGGCGGCGCGGGAGCGCTGACGGTCAGTTATCCGTCGGACTGCCGGCATTGCGTGCTCGCCGTGGATGGTGTGGCGGCCGAGGTGATCTGCGATGGCGCGACACTTGAAATGCGTTTTCCGCGCAACGGTTCGCC
>CAZIQP010000143.1:0-9479 GCA_964541315.1 uncultured Opitutaceae bacterium | reverse complement strand
TACCGGTGCTCCGGCACGGCAAAAAACACCGAGCCCGGCACCGGCGCGACGCCGATTTCCTTCGTCATCCAATGCGCAAACTCGATGTCGCTGGCATAACCGAACGGCGACACGTCAATCATAATGAAGTACGCGCCTTGCGGTGTGGTGTAGGTCAGACCGGTCATATCCAGATAACCGAGCAAGATCGCGCGCCGGTCCGCATACTCGCGCGCGAGCTGGTCATAGTACGTCGGCGGCAGTTTCAATCCGGCCACCACCGCGTGTTGCAGCGGCGCGGCCGCACCGACGGTGAGGAAGTCATGCACCTTGCGACCCTGGGCCACGACCGTCGGCGAGGCGAACACGTAGCCCAGACGCCAGCCCGTGATGGCAAAGGTCTTCGACAGCGAACTGCACATGATCGTGCGCTCCGCCATGCCGGGCAGCGTCGAGAAATAAACATGCCGGTGCGGCACAAAAACGATGTGCTCATACACCTCGTCGGTGATGATCCAGACATCAAACTCCTCCGCCAGCGCCGCGATCTGCTCCAGCTCGGCGCGGGTGAAAACTTTGCCGCAGGGATTCGACGGATTGCAAAGCACGAACGCCTTCAGCCCGTCCGCAAACACGCGGCGAAGCTCCGTTGGATCGAACGTGTAGAGCGGCGGCTCCAGATTGACATGCACCGGCCGGCAGCCCGTGAGAATCGCATCGGCGCTGTAGTTTTCGTAGAACGGCGAAAACATGCCCACCTTGTCGCCCGGATCGCAGACCGTCATGATCGCCACCATCATCGCCTCGGTCGCGCCGCAGGTGATGATGAGGTTTTGCTCAGGGTCACAGGCGAGCCCGGTGAACCGCGTCAGCTTCTCCGCCAACGCCTGCCGCAGCGGCGGCGCACCCCAGGTGATGGCGTATTGATGATGGTCGGCGTCCATCTCCGCCTTGGCCGCATCGAGCAATTCCTTCGGCGGGTTGTAGTCGGGAAACCCCTGGGAAAGATTGATCGCCCCATGGCGCAGCGAGACGCGGGTCATCTCGCGAATAAGCGATTCGGTAAAACGGCTGGTACGGCGTGAAGTCGTCGGCATGCAATGGGGGACAAAGGCGGATGAGCACGTTCCGGTCAAGCTGGACAGCGAGCCAGGATGGAAAGCAGAGACCACAGGGAACCGGCGTGGACCGACCGGCCAACCCGTCCTCGTGGTCCGGTGCTGCTACCTCAATGCAACCAGAACCCGCAGCATTGTCCGACCACTCCAGCCTAGTGTTTCTCGGAATTATCCGGGGCGGACTTTGTGCCGGGCCGTGCGGTGGACTGGGCGGCGCGCAGCGCCTGAATCCGGCCGGCGGTGCTCGGATGGGTGCTGAGATACGTGAAATCCTGGCCGGTCTTGGGGCGAACGTTTTGTAGTTTAGTCAGGATCGATTCGAAATGTTTCAGATCAATCGACGCCTTTTGCAGCAGATCAACGGCATAGGCGTCCGCCTCTTCCTCGAATTCACGCGAGTATCCGCGTTGCAAAAGCATGAATGGGATCGTGCCGGCAAAACTTGTCAGCGTCGACAGATCGCCGCTGATTCCGCTCACCACCAGCAAAGCGGTCGAGTTGCGCAGAACACTTTGCAGGCCGTGACGCTTTTGCCAGTGACCAATCTCGTGGGCCAATACCGCCGCCAGTTCCCCGTCATCCGTGGCCAGGGCGACCAGCTCGTCTGAAATCACGATGGTGCCCCCGGGCAGTGCAAACGCATTGGGAAACTCCCGGCCCATCGAACAAAATACAAGGTCTGGTCGGACGTTCAATCCACCCGCATCCAGCAGCTTGGTGAGCTGCTCCCGCACCCGATATTGGTCGCGGTACTCAAGCCTGGATTGCCCAAGCACACGATTGAGGGTCAGAAGTGCAGTCTGGCCGGCCTGTTTTTCAATGGCGTCCGGCACGGCCATGGCTGCCCGGCGCGCGAGCACCGGCAATCCCCACCAGACGACGGCGCCAATCATCGCGACCAACAGCAATGTTCCGGCCGCAGCCACGATTTCCTGGGCTTCAAGCCAGTGCACCAAGGCGGTGAAATGAGCGCGTTCCCCACCGGTCAGCAGGGCATCCAGATCTGCGCTTTCTTCCGTCTCGATGATCCGCCCGTCGGAGAAATGCAGATAACGGGGAAGCGCCGCCAACCGGCTGCTCGGGCGAACGTCGGCAAGAGCCACATCAAGTTCATGCCCTTCTGACTGGCTGATCAGCCGTCCGCCCTCGATCGTGAAACGGATCGGATGGGCGGTCAGCGTCTCGCCGTCGAACAAGGTGCCGGTGAAAACGGTGTTCATAGGCCGATGTCCAGACCGACAAACTCCGCCGCCGTTTCACCCAGGGCGCTGCCGTCGCGGCGGCCCAGCCGGGAGATCTTGTCGATGGGACCGGCCGCAACAAAATGGAGATGATCCAGGGTATAACGGGTCGAACGCATCACCGCCCAGGGATATAGCAAACCACCGGTGCCAATGATGGCGCCAAGGTTTACCGTCTGAAGCTTGAGCCAATCTTTGATTGAGAGCGTGGCCTTGAACCGATGTTCATCCAATTGGGTGTGGTTCCAGATATGGTTAAACAAGCGGGCGTAGACGTATTGCTTGGAGAAAAAAAGTCCGGTGCCGTACAGGATAAAGAACGGGATCAACTGCTGCGTCGTCGGAGGATGGCCGCCGTTGTTGAACGTGGACCAGGCGATGAAAGATCCGCCGGCAATGGCAACAACGAACACGATAAGGGCGGAAACCAGATAGGCGGAATAGAACGGTCCGCTCTTCGATTCGAAGCGGAAGAAGGCATCCCCGAGCTGATGACCGGAGATGAAGAATTCCTTCTGGTTGCGCACCCAGGCCG
The DNA here is from genome assembly GCA_964541315.1 of uncultured Opitutaceae bacterium. Classification (GTDB taxonomy): domain Bacteria; phylum Verrucomicrobiota; class Verrucomicrobiia; order Opitutales; family Opitutaceae; genus Didemnitutus. The sequence goes on along the minus strand of CAZIQP010000143.1, from coordinate 6,606 downwards.
GATAATAAAGCCCGAGCGTGGCAATGATAAATATGAACTGACCGATAAAGGTGAGGCCTGCCGCCCCATAAGTTTGGCGGGAGTGGAAACGCATGCCACGATAGGAGGTGTTGTGGGCGTTAAAGGCCAGTGAACGCACGATGACCCAGGGCAGCAGCACAAGACCGACGACCAAGGCCCCAAACCGTACGACCGGGTAAACCTTGCCAACCACCATGTAGGCGAGAAACATCAAGGCCACGAGAATGTTGCCGACCAAGATGCGGCGGGGATCGGCCAGGTATTCGAACCGATGCTGCATGAGTTCGATGCTTCCCCGCAGGTAGCGGCGTTTCCTGACTTTGGCCCAGGCAGAATAGAGGCCGAAGCTGAGCAAGGTGAGCAGCGTGTTCACTATCCAAATGCGAAAATACTCCCGCGTATTCCCGTGAAAAAAGAACGGATGTTCGGCAGGGAACGGCGTTGGGTCGATCACTGGCGGCACCGATTCGCCGCGAGGCCCCTCACTGTCGCCAATATCAGCCGGTGGAAGCGGGGTATTCGCCTCAGCGCTCGAAGGGATGGGGGTGGAGTCTTCGCTCATGGGGTGGCCCGTCCCAAGTAGAATTGTAATTCAACGGAATTACACAAGGCACGAATTTGAATGACTCAACCTCATGGGAGGGTTGTCGAATTTTCCGACGAAGCCAGCCCACTCCGCCTCCACTCTTGACCCGCCCTTGCCGTCGCCTAGTTCCAGTCCATGCGCCGACGATTTTTTCTCTCCCTTGCCCTGCTCCTCACAGGCATCGCTTCCGTATCAGCCGCCGAAGTGGGAACGGTTTTTGCAAACAATTGTGCGGCCTGCCACGGCGCCGACGGCAGCGCCAACACCCCGCAGGGCCGCAAGCTCAAGGCAAAAGACCTGCGCGCCAGCAAACTCACCGACGCCGAGATCGAGCGCCAGATCCGCGAAGGCTCCAAGTCCAAGTCCGGCGCCACCGCCATGCCCGCCTTCGGCCACGACCTGACCGACGCCCAGATCCAAGAAGCCATCCGCACGGTGAAATCCTTCCGTCCGACAGAGCCGAAGTAATGGCCGATACTCCTAAATCACCCACTATACACACCAAAGCCCGACTCTTTTTCTGCCTCCTCCGCGGATTTCGCGGATCAATGCACGGATGAAAGGCAGTTTCACTCGAAGGTTTGTTGTATCTGCGGGTATCAGCGCTTGCCGGGCCATAGCGCTTGGGCGACGGCTGGTTATCCGCGGGAGAATCATTTCCCCAGCATTGCTTGTTCGTTGCGGGTTGCGAATGGCGGGATGATCGCAACGTTAGGCCGATGAATCGAGTTTCCCCGGCTGTCACCGGACTGTTGATCGCGAATGCGGCGGTGTTTGCCGCGGGCATGCTCGTGCCGGCTTGGCGCGAACAGTTGGTCGACGTCGGCGCGTTCTGGTTTCCGACCAACGACCATTTCGGCGCGTGGCAGGCCGTGTCGTACATGTTTCTGCACGGGAGCATGGGCCATATTTTCTTCAACATGTTCGCGCTCGCCTCCTTTGGCACGATCTTGGAACGACAATGGGGCGCAGCACGTTTTTTGATCTTCTATTTTCTCTGCGGTGTGGGTGCCGGGCTGATCCAAACGGGAATCAACTGGTATGAGTTCGGTGGACTCCAGGATCGTCTCGTCGCGGCGGGGATGACCCCGTCTGGCATAAGCGCGATGTTGGCGACCGGGAGCGGCCAGATGCCGCCGGATCCGGCGCTCAAGGCGATACTCTTCGAGCTTTATGGGATCTATGCCCGTCCGATGTTGGGTGCATCCGGTGCGATCTATGGGGTGATGGTGGCGTTTGGGCTGCTTTATCCCAACGCGAAGCTTGCGCTGATGTTTGTGCCGGTGCCGATCGCCGCGAAGTACTTCATCCCGATATTGCTCATCCTCGATCTGTTTTCCGGCGTCACCGGGTTTTCGATCTTCGGCGCCGGCATCGCGCATTTCGCACACCTCGGCGGCGCCGCGATCGGATTTCTCCTGATGCTCCTCTGGCGCAACCGCCACGGCCCCGGCACGACAACAGCAGGCCAGACTTTCCGTTGAGCCAACCCGAAGGCTAAAATGGGGGCACTAAAAAAGAGGCAGTAACAATGTTATATTTTGGCCTTGGTGGTGACTCGTTCCTGGAAATTCCAACCGCAGTTTTCTCGCCATGCCCGACTATCCTCAACTGGCTTCATCGCCAATTATAACATTATCAACCTGACTCTTTTTTTGCCCCCCTGACTCTTTTTTCTGACCTGATCCTTTTTCTGACCCCTTTTTTCCGGCCCCAGAAGGTGATCGATTTGCCGGATGATGTTCGACGCTACCTTGGTGAGTCAGGCGCACGCGCGAACCACATGGCGCAGAAGCCGGCCGTGGCCATGACGAGGGACGTCGATCGTTTTTCCGTAAAGGATGTTCATTCAGTGCTTTCGCTAGTCGCCTTGGAAGCTGAAGGCTTATTGTCGCGCCGGGCGTCGATCAAAATAATCCCGGTTCCGGGCTCAACTTTTAGGCGTTTCAGAATGGCCAATACCTTCTCTTCCTCCTCCTTTGTGAAAAACAGAACTACTTTGAATGATTGGGTCGTCTTGTTCGCTTTTTCGTAAATGGCTACTTGGTTTTCTAGGTTTTTTTCTAGCTGGCTGTTACTGGCCAGTTTGAATTCTACCAAAGTTGAATCCTTGGCTCCTCGAGAAATCTTGAAATCCACAGAGCCACGCCCGTTGTTCACCTCGGCATCAACTGAGCTAGGAGACCCCTCCCAAACCAGTTTGAAAACTAGCTGCAGATCCTTCTCTCGCTCCACAACCTGTCCATCGACGTAGAAGAATTTATATCCATCTCCATGCTCGATCGAGTGCTTGAGGAAATCGATTTTCTTGCGAGTTTCCTCAAGCGTATTGGCGGGATGCTGGTAAAATCCCGTAACGCTGGCGAGCATTTGGGCCAAGTCTCGGAGGTTTTCAACGAAGCGCTGGTCGACGTCCTGAACCTTTCGAGAACTTTTTAGAACAGCGTCCGCTCCGTGATCTTCCTTGTGTTTGATGTACCAGTCCACCAATTCCGGAAACTGGCGAAGGGTTTTTTCGATGGCGACGCTTTGGTCACGAGCAGTTGGTTTTTTCGGCAAAACCTGACGAAAGTATACGTCAATTTGTGCTCGGAGTTCATCATTTGTGACGGCTTCGCGAATATGCGGAAAATCCCCGCGCAGGTCCTCTTTGTTGATCCAAGTGTCATCTTGAGTAAGGATATCCTCAGGGGTGAGGAGGACATAATCCTTTTTCAACCAAGGCAAATCATAGTCTCCAGACTCCCAGACCCGAATATCGTAGTTAAATCGTACTTTCGGTACACTGACTCGGCGACGCAGGTAAGTGGGAATGTGGGCCAGAGCAAAGCGTTCCGTGTATTGGCACAAGAAAGCCTTGATCAAGTTCGCAGTAAAATCGCTAATATTGTCACGTCCCACCCGTTCTCGGATAAGAACGAGTTTCTCAAGGTGTGAACTTTGAGTGATTTGCTCGGCACCAAAATCCGGAAAGAGTCTTGTGAGATTGTCCTGAAGGGCCTTGGCAAAGCCCATTCCCAGGCCGCTACCCCGGTTTCCGTTAAGGCAAAAACCAAATTTGTTCTGCCGAACTTCCGGGAAGCAAAACCACGCTTTCAGCAAGCCGTCATTTAGATGGCCAGCGACTGCCTGATCGCGGAGAAATCGAAGGTATTTGATGATGCCTTCGTGTTCCGCCTGATATTCTGGCTTCTTGCTTGTGAAGAGAAGAAAGGGGTCAATGAAAAGAGGAAGGTCTATCAGGCAGGAAACATCGAACGCGCCATAATCTGCTAGCGCTTTGGGCGAGACTTCGAAGAACTCTGAAAAATAGATACGGACATCCGGTTGTTGGCCAGGATTGCTAGTAACATTCATTGACAGAAAGCCAGCTTGTCGGAACTGCTACATATAGCGAGCGCACTCTGGCTTCTGGCAAGAATATAGCCCCGATATTGCTAAACGGCAGAGGCTAACATGAAATTCATTTGTCCGTAGAATCCTCAAATAACAACGGGGAATAATGTGTGGGAAATTCAATTGCCATCACCCGAGACTTTGCGATCTGAATCACCTTCTCTACACCTTTTTCTCCGCGGGCCAAGACATAGTAACTTGAAGTGGTCTCTGCTAATAGCCTGCAAGCGAATGGAGTTTGGGAGTCGCCGGGTTTCTTGGTCGCGATTAACATCTGGGCGTCTGAAGCAAAACAGAGTAGTGCCGGAACGGGCTTACCCCCTCCAGCCATTCTTTGCACTGTTGGAAACTGACGACTACCGAAAGATACCGCGTTAATCAGGAGCAACAGGACGACGAAGATCACGTAGAGCGCTTTGACCTCGCGGGTCACAAGCACCCTGCCTTTTAGGACTGACTCGCCGCCAATCGAAATTGAGACGACTAAATAGAAGAGAATGGCCTCCACAAAGAAAAATCCACTGACCGAAGGAGACAGGCTGAGACTCAGGATAGAATAAAAGTCCAGATAGATTGCGAACCAGATTGGATTTCTTAGGATCGTTGTGCTTTTTGCCTCCGGATGCTTTCTTTTAAAATATGAAGCCGCGAAGACGTGCAGAAGCAACAGGATGATAATTGCCACAGCCACTTTACCCTGAGCCGCAGTTAGTGTTTCGGCCGAAAAATAAAATGTTGGTATTCTATAGATGATCAATCCCCACATCGCCCAGAATGTCCCATTCCTCAATGTGGACTGACGCGATTGCCCTTCGACTGCCGTCAAAACATGGGTTAGAATCCAAAAGGGAAGACCGATGGTTACAGTATATCCTAGGTAGGACAACGCGGCCGCGAAGTAATCCAAGGAGCTGAGACCGGAAGCGAAGACTCCATATCGGGACAAGTAGGCATTCCAAATAATAAAGCCCAGTAAATAGAGAATGAACCCACCAAGGAATGTGACTAATGGAACAACCTTCGCAGCGTCGAGCAATGCCGACCAGTTGCTGGTACTCGCAGGATGAGGCGTGATTGTGACCTGTTGTTCTGACATTGAAATATTTAAATCCGGGATGACCAATCGCCGCAATCTCGATAATAGCATAGCCGGATCAGTCCGAACTAATACAATGCCTAACAATCATCGTCCGAAGAATCGGGCACTGGCTTCGGGAGCAGGGGGGCGTCGTCCATCGGGATCTCGCCACCGAGCGGGAGCGTGACCTTCAACATCTTGTAAGTCGGCAGTCCCGTACCGGCGGGGATGAGGTGACCTATGATGACGTTTCCCTTGAAGTCTTTTATGCGTCCACTTGCCAAGGTGGACGCATAAGTTGACTCATACTTGACTCATTTTATGGGCTATCCACGGCGCATAAGGCCAGAGTCACACTCGAGGCATAAAGTCTCCTCCTACAAGTTTGACGCCCAGATCGGCCTCGGCGAGGCCGGCTACAATGTAGGCGGCGCGCCTAGCCGCCGAGGCGTGTACACTCGTCGCGATCACGTCCTACCCCAAGACATAAAAAGCCGCAGACTGTTGTCTGCGGCGTGAAAGGGTCGCCTGTAAACAGGCTCCTAAAGTTGGGAGCGATCAGCTCGCGCTGGCACTTGCGCTGGCTTCGGGAGCGGGGGCGCGGGGGGCGTCGTCCATCGGGATCTCGCCACCGAGCGGGAGCGTGACTTTCAACTTCTTGTAAGTCGGCAGTCCCGTACCGGCGGGGATGAGGTGACCCATGATGACGTTTTCCTTGAAGCCCTTCAGCCCGTCGACCTTGCCGAGAGTGGACGCATCGGTGAGGACGCGCGTGGTCTCCTGGAAGGACGCGGCGGAGATGAAGCTCTCGGTCTCGAGCGAGGCCTTGGTGATGCCAAGGAGGATCGGCTCGGCCTCGGCGGGCTTGCCGCCGGCCACATCCAGCCGCTTGTTTTCGCGGAGGAAGGTGCTGCGGTCGATCTGCTCGCCCCAGAAGAACTCGCTGTCACCGGGATCCGTGATGCGGACCTTGCGGAGCATCTGGCGGATGATGACCTCGATGTGCTTGTCGTTGATCGACACGCCCTGGAGACGGTAGACTTCCTGCACCTGGCCGATGAGGAACTCATACAGCGCCGTTGGCCCGAGGATCTCGAGGATCTCATGCGGATCGGCGGAACCTTCGGTGAGATGCTGGCCCTTGTGCACGACGTCGCCCGGTTGCACGATGATGTGCTTCCCGTGCGGGATCAGATGCTCTTCCTCGGCACCGGCCTCTTCGTTGCGGACGACGAGCTTGCGCTTGCCGCGGATCGAACCCTCGAAGGAAACGATGCCATCGATGCGGGCCATCTCGGCGGCTTCCTTCGGACGACGGGCTTCGAAAAGCTCGGCGACGCGGGGGAGACCACCGGTGATATCCTTGGTGACGGACGCCTGACGCGGCGTTTTGGCGAGGAGGGAACCGGCCTGGATGATGTCGCCTTCGCTGACGACGATCTGCGCGCCGGTCGGAATCGCGTAGGCAGAAACAGGCTTGTTGTTGTCGTCGCGGATTTCGATCTGCGGATTAAGGTCTTCCTTG
>CAZIQP010000142.1:0-9584 GCA_964541315.1 uncultured Opitutaceae bacterium | reverse complement strand
GGCCGCCGCCGTGCTCGATCACTTGCGGCGGCGCGGGAATACCCTTGATCGTGTCCCACCAGGTGACGGTCCATTTCCCGGCGGCAACATCATCAAGCAACAGCGTGCCGCCAACCGGGGCCGGCGAGGCCAGGGCGAAGACGCCGGTACGGTGCCAGAGCCAGACAGCCAGGAAATCTTCGCTGCGCTTCCCGATGGCGGCGAGAACCGGCACGGGCAGATCGGTCGCGATCTGATCGAGCTGGAACCAGTCTTCCGCCCCAGGATTTTCCACGACGAGGGTCTGCGGACCGGCCGGAACCTGGAAGGTCAGTTCGAAAGGATTGTCCCAACGGGGCGCATCGGGCGCGCCGGCCGCCCAGGCTTTCCCGGCAAGAATTTTTCCGCCCGCCGACAGGCGAATGGCCGTGCCGTTGCCGCCCATGCCGGTGACCCGGGCGCGCAGCGTCGTTGCCCGGGGAAAATCCAGATGATACGTCGCCCGTCCGGGGAAACCTTCCGCCAGGCTTTGGGGCGAGCCGACATAGATGCGGGGGATGTCCGCCACCTCCACCGGCACGCGGCCATCGAGCGGCAGGGTGAAATCCGGAGCGGGACGTTTCTGCCAGTCGTGACTAGGCTCGATAACAAAGGGAACCTGTTCGGCACATTCCACCCGCGGGGAAAAGGGCTTGAGCCCCGCGCGCAAACCCAAGCGGGTCCCGGCGAGGAAACGGGCTACGGCCCCGAGTTCCCCGAGCCGGCCGACCCGGACAATTTTCTCACCGACCCAGGGTTGGGCGGGATAATGACCCGGGCCAAAAAGACTGGCCCACACGGGCGGCACGATGGCGATGCCGGAATTTTTCTGCCCGTCATTCAGCGGCGCATGGTCATCACCGGTCTCCCCGTAGAAGACGGGCCGGTTGAGTTTCTCGAAGGGCGCACTGAAGGTGAGCGGACCGGAAAGAATCGCGTAGGGATAAAGGTGGGGCTGAAAATAATCCATCCGCGCAAAAATGGGACTGCGGAGATTCTCCGTGCTGGTGGTGACAAGATGGCCATAGACGTCGACGGAGCGAAGGTAGTCCGCCATCATGGAGTGCCATGCGGCGACGGTTTTTTCCTCGTGCGCGAGGTGGATCGGATCCACCCAGTGCACCTCGTTGAAGAGTTCCCATGCGAGCACCGCCGGCGAATATCCCCAGCGGGCGACGATGTAGCGGTACTTCATCCGCGTGATCTCCATGGCGTGGGGCGAAGTGAAAAAGTCAGCGGGGGTTTGCAGAAAACCCTGCGGGTGGGCGGCGTTCCAAGGATTTGCCGCCCAGTTGGCGTTCACCGCGGTGGAAAATTGCCCGTGGTGCTGGAGGACAAACTGGAAATACACGCCGGCATTTTCCGCGCCGGCCACAATCCGATCCCAATCCCGGGCCACGCGCAGATCAAGCCGGCCGGGCGGCGGCGAATCGCCAAAATTCTCCGGCAACCAGTCGAGGTTCAACCCGTCCCAATGGGCCATCCAGATGCGCGTCCAGTTGAGACCGGCGGCGGCAAACTGCGGCAGGGTCCGCTCATAAAATCCCACCGGCTCCTCGCCCGCCCAGGCCAGATTGGCCCCGACGGGCGCATAACCCTCTCCGCGGCCCCTCAGAACAAAGCGGCCGGGATCGACCGGATCGAGCCCCACCGGCGGCAACGCTTGCGCGGACTCAATCCTCAGTACCCGGGGAGAAACCAATTTGGCCTCCGGCACGCTATCGTGGTCGCCAACTTTTTCGGTGATGCGGCCGATCTGATATTCACCCGCCTCGCTGGCCCGGGCGCGAATTGCATAGTTGTCGCCACCGACGTAGAACGCGGGCAGACGCAGCGTTTTTCCCGACGGCGTCGTGACTTCCGCCCACACATCCCGGGCGAAAGGGTTTTGCGACGCGGACGGCAAACGAAACACAAACTCCGCCGGCCCGACCGCCGCGCACTCGACCGAGGCGAAGCCACTCAAGCCGGTCCAGACGAGCAGGCGAAGCAGGGTGCGGGCAACTTTTGAAAACCTGGCGAGTAGCCGGCAGCTACAGGACAAGAGACTGCCGGGCGCAGCCGCGGATATCAACGGCGCGGATTTTGCCGCCAAGGGGTGAGACGGAGGTTTCATCCAGGGGATTGATTTGCAGCAGTCCGGGCGGTTGGCTTGAGCGGGGTGCTTGGGGATTGTTTCTGAACCGGGAATCGTCAAACAGCGCATTGTTGCTGTAACGTTCGTATTGGCGAGCAAACCTTCGGCTGGCCAACTTGTTTTCGTCCGGCCAATACAACGTGATCGTTTTTCTTGCTCCAGAAAGCACCCCTCCCTTTTTCATGGCCGAATCACTCCTCCACCGCCTGCTCCCGGCTGCCCGCCGGCATCCGCTGCAGTCCGCCGCACTCTGGCTCGGCGCGGCAGGAATCTTCGGCGCACTCTTCGCGGCGGAACCTGCCGGCCTCACCTCCATTCCGCTCCATCCGCGTTCCGGCCCGCGCGGGGCGACCCTTTTTGCCACCCTGCCACCGGAGCAAACCGGCGTGCGCGCCGAAAATCCGTACGACGATCCGGCCATGTGGACCCGTCACTACCGCGAATTCTCCCTCGGCGCCATCGGCTCCGGGGTGGCAATCGGCGATTATGACGGCGACGGCCGGCCGGATATTTTTGTGGTGGGCAAGACCGGACCCAATCACCTGTTCCGCAACCTCGGTGATTTCCATTTTGAGGACGTGACGGAGCGCGCCGGGGTCGCGGGCCCGCCCTTCACCGGCGCGTGGAAACAGGGCGCGGCTTTCGCCGATGTGAACAACGACGGGCGGCTTGATCTCTATGTCTGCCGTTTCGGTGCGCCCAATCTGCTCTATATCAATCAGGGTGACGGCACGTTCAAGGAAGAGGCGGCGACCCGCGGGCTCGCGCTGGCCGATGCGAGCGGCATGGCGGCGTTTTGCGACTACGACCGCGACGGCTGGCTTGATGTCTTCATCCAGACCAACCTCCTCGACGGCGAACACCATCCCAACGGCCAGCGCGACCACCTCTTCCACAACAACCGCGACGGCACCTTCACCGACGTGACCGATGCGGCGGGAATCAGCGGCGAAACCCAGTGCCATGCCGCCACCTGGTGGGATTACGACGGAGATGGCTGGCCCGACCTTTATGTGGACAACGATTTCCGCGATCCCGACCAGCTCTATCACAACAACCGCGACGGCACCTTCACCAACGTGCTTTCCGCCGTGGTCCCGCACACGCCGCACTCTTCGATGGGCGCCGACCTCGGTGATCTGAACAACGACGGCCACATCGATCTGCTCGTCGCCGACATGGCGTCCCCGAATCGCGCCAAGGATCACCGCGGCATGGCCAAAATGCGTGATGGCCTGACCGAGGATGACCAGCATCCCCGCACCGCACCACAGTACATGCGCAATTCCCTTTTTCTCGGCACCGGCGGATCGCGGGTGCTCGAAGCGGCTTATCTCGCCGGCCTGACCGCCACCGACTGGACCTGGTCCGTGCGGCTCGAGGATCTCGATCTCGACGGCCGGCTCGACGCGTATTTCACCAACGGCATGGTGCGCGAGCTGCACAGCGACGATCTGGTCAGGCGCATGATTTTCAAGGAAAGCATGGCCGAGCGCATCCGCCTGGTGAAAGCGTCGCCCGTGCTCGCCGAACAGCATCTCGCCTTCCGCAATCTCGGCGACCTGCGCTTCGAGGACGTCAGCCACAGTTGGGGCCTCGACCATGTGGGCGTCGGGTTTGGCGCGGCCTTCGGCGATCTCGACGGCGACGGTGATCTCGACCTCGTCTTCACCAGCATGGACGCTCCGGTCACCGTCTGCCGCAATGATGCCGACACCGGCCACGCGGTGATTTTCGATCTGCGCGGCACGATTTCAAACCGCTTTGGCATCGGCGCCACCGTGCGCATCGAAACCGACGCCGGACCGCAGGTGCGCACGCTCACGCTGCAACGCGGCTATCTCTCCACCAGCGAACCCATCGTGCATTTCGGCCTGGGCGACGCGACGACGATTCGTCGGGTGACGGTTGAATGGCCCAGTGGCCAGCATCAGGAATTCACCGACCTCGCCGCGGATCGTCGCTACACGGTCACCGAGCCGACAACACCGACGCCGACGCTGACTCCGCCGCCTCCACCAAAAACGCAATTCACCGAGAGCAGCGAAAAATTGCGGTTCGACGTGGCGAGTCGCGAGCAGCCGCTCAACGAATACACGCAGCAACCGCTGCTTCCTTTCCGCATGAACCGGCCCGGGCCGGCGCTGGCAATCGCGGATTTTGACGGCGACGGCGAAGACGATCTGGCCATCGGCGGCGCCAGCGGCGAAGCCACCCGGCTGTTTTCCAATTCGGGCGGCGGCCAGTTCCTCGCTTCCACCACCGGCCTTTCCGGCGAAGCCGACGCCGTGGCCGACGGTCCGCTTCTCGCTTTCGACGCCAATGCCGACGGTCATCCCGACCTGCTGGTGACGAAAGCCGGCGTCGCGGCACCCGCGAATGACGCCGCCTATCAACCGCGCCTTCTCCTCAACGATGGCCGCGGTCATTTCACGCCAGCGCCAGCCGGCATGCTGCCCGCCCTGCCCATCAGCGTGGGCGTGGCCGTCGCCGCCGATTTTGAACACAGCGGCCGGCCCGGAATTTTCCTCGGTGGCCGGGTCGTGCCGGGAAAATATCCGCAAACCCCGCGCAGTGTTCTGCTCGCGTGGCGTGGTGACCACTACGCCGACGTCACTGCGGAACTCGCCCCCGCCCTCGCGCAACGTGGCATGGTCACCGCCGCGCTCTGGAGCGATGTGGACGGCGACGGCTGGATCGATCTGCTGGTCACTTACGACTGGGGTCCGGTGGCCTGTTTCCGCAATGTTGGTGGAAAACGCTTCGAGAATGTCTCGGAAAAATTCGGCTTTGCCGCGGCGGGCAACGGCTGGTGGAGCTCCATCGTTGCCGCGGATTTCAACGGCGACGGCCGGCTCGATTACGCGGTCGGCAACGTCGGGCTCAACACGCGCTACCAGGCCTCGCTCGCCGTACCGACCGTCATGTACGCCGACGTCGTGCTCGACGGCTCAGAACCCCAGCTCGTGGAAACACAATGGGCCGCTGGCAAACGCTATCCGCTGCGCAGCCGTGAGGCGTTGTTGAAGGTATTTCCCTCGCTGGCCCGCCGCTACCCCACGGCCGAATCTTATTCGGTGGCGACTCTGGATGAAATGTTTCCTCCGGACGTGCTGGCGAAAGCCACGAAGTTCACCGCGACAGAATTGCAGAGCGGCGTTTTTCTTTCACAAGCGGACGGTACCTATCGTTTCACCGCCCTGCCCCGGCTCGCCCAAATCGCGCCGATCCACGGCATGGTCGCCGGGGATTTCGACGGCGATGGGCACACCGATTTGATGGTGGTCGGCAATTCCTATGCGCCCACGCCCGAGACGGGACGCTTCGACGGCGGGCTCGGCTGGCTGTTGCGCGGCGATGGGCACGGCGGGTTCACGCCGGTCTCCCCGACAGAGAGCGGTTTCATTGTGCCGGGTGATGCCCGCGCGCTCGCCGTGACCGACCTCGACAAAGACGGCTGGCCCGATCTGCTCGCCACGCGCAACAACGACCGCGCCCTCGTCTTTCTCAACCACCGCATCGCCGGACGACAAAGTTTCTCCGTCCTGCTGCGCGGAGCGGCGGGGAATCCCACCGCCATCGGCGCATTGCTCACCCTGACCCTGGCCGACGGCTCGACCCAAACCGCCGAAGTTGCCGCGGGCTCGGGTTATTTTTCGCAGTCGGGCGCACGGTTGTTTTTCGGTTATCCGGAAAAATCTCCACCGGTGTCGCTTCGAATCCGCTGGCCCGATGGCCGGGTAACCGGGCAAAAGTTTGCCAGCCCGCCCGCCCAACTGCTCCGCATTTCCGCGCCATGAAAAAATTTCCCGCGCCCCATGGCCGTCCCCTGGCACGCCGATGGCCATTTCTTGGAATTGCATGATGGGATGAAAGCCAGGTAGGCTGAGAAAACTTGGTTCCATTCTGACGCTTTTCAATCCACCCCCATTCTTCTCGTGAACTTCGCCCGCGCTTTTTTCCCCTGCCTCCGTTTTTCCGCCCTCGCCCTGCTCACCGGCGGATTGGCCGGTCCGGCCCGCGCCGCCGACACCTCGCCGCTGGCCGGATCGCCCTCGGCGTTTGCACGCGAACAGGCGGGCAGCGCGATCCACTGGCAGAACTGGGACGAGAAAACCCTGAAGCACGCGAAGGACGAGGGCCGGCCGGTCTACGTTTTCATCGGTTCCTTCCTCAGCGAGCTCAGCCGCGCCACCACCCAGCAATCCTTCGCCACGCCCGAGGTGATCGAGCTGTTGAACCAGAATTTTATCTGCGTGCTCGTGGATCGCGACGAACAGCCCGACATCGCCGCCTGCGCGCAGCATTATCTGCGCACCGTCAAACAGCTCGACGGCTGGCCCGCCCACCTCTGGCTCACGCCGGAACTCCAGCCGTTTGAAGGGGCCAGCTACCTGCCGCCCTCCGAAGAGTGGGGCAAAGCCAGCTTCATCAAGATCGCGCGCCAGGCGAAGGATGCCTGGACGGCAGATCCCGCCGCGTGCCGCGCCCGGGCGAAAGAGGCCGTGAACGCCCTGCTCAAACCGTTCCCAGCCATCGGTGCCACCAGCTCGGAAAAAATCCCGGAGAAACTTGCCGCTGCAGCGAAAGCCTGGCGCGACACCGCCGATGCCGCGCACGGCGGATTTGGCGAGTCGCCAAAATCTCCCGAGCCCGAGCTGCTGCGTTTCCTTCTGCGCCAATCTCCCGCCGACAAGGAAACCGCCTTGAAAACCCTGCGCGCAATCGCCGCCGGTGCGATTCACGATCCCGTGGATGGCGGCTACTTCGAGCGTGCCACCGATGCCGCATGGAAAATGCCGTATTTCCAAAAAACCCTTACGATGCAGGCCCGGCTCGCCCTCGCGTTCCTTGATGCCGCGCAGATCAGCGGAGACAAATCCTTCGCCGACGCCGCGCGTAGCGCCCTCGACTACACCCTGCTTCGCCTCGCGCTGCCCGATGGTGGTTTTGCCGCCGCGCAAGACGGCACGGGCGAAACCGCCGCCGGTTACTTTGCGTGGACCGCCGCTGAAATCGACACCGCCCTCGGTGCCGAGGCCGCGGCTTTTAAGACTGCGTATGGCGTCGTAGCCGCCGGCAACGTTTCCCCCGAGGAAGACGCCACAGGCAACCTGACCGGCAAGAACCTGCTCATGCGCGTCACGCCACTCGGCGAACCCGCCGCCGAAGCCACGCTCGCCAACGCCGTCGCGAAATTGCGCATCGTGCGCAACCAGCGCCCCGCCCTGCATCGCGACGAACGCGCCACCGCCGGCGCCCACGGCCTGATGCTCGCCGCGCTTTCTCGGGCCGACGCCCAACTTGAAGGCGCAAAATACCTCGAAGCCGCCAACCGCCTTTACGCCTTTGTGCAAAAGGAACTCGTCACCCCGACCGGAGCTCTTCGCCGGATGAAAGGCAGCACTTCCGCCGCCGCACCCGCCGACTACGCCGCACTCGCCCTCGGTTGCCGCGAGTACAGCCGTTCCGCAAAAAACAAAGACGCCGACACCCTCGCCACCCAGTTGCTTGCCCGCGCCAACCCATTATTCTACGATGCCACCAGCGGCCACTACTACGCTGTGCCTGCCGAATTGCCGGTGGGAATTTTCACCCGCGCCCCCGCCGCCGTCGACACACTATCAGCCGAGTCCCTCGCCCTCCAAGCCGGAGCACCCGCCGACACCGCCAAAGCCCTCACCGCCGGTTTAGTCGCCACGCTGGAAAACACCCCCACCGCCCCCGGCGATGTGCTGCTCGCCCTCGCCTTGACTCAGCCAGTTGCGGCCAGACCCTGAACGCGACGACTCAGGGAACCCGTTCGCAGCGACAAACGAAACACGATCCAAACGCCGACGACTATCAAGCGGACGTTTCTATGCTTTCAATTGGACGATCCTTCGCTTTCAAATGGACGGATCCGATTTGAACTCGTTTCAGCCTATGTACCCACGATGGATTGAATCACGCATTCGGGAGGAATTGTCCGACACGCGGGTCGTGCTTCTCGCCGGCCCGCGCCAGTCGGGTAAAACGACATTGGCCAAAAAGGTGGCGGAGCAAGGAGCAACTTTCCTGACGTTGGATGACCCCACTGTTTTGAGTGCGGCCAAACACGATCCGGTCGGATTCGTGCGCGGATTGGATCGGGCCACCATTGATGAAATTCAGCGGGCTCCGGAACTGATGCTGGCGATCAAGCGTTCAGTGGACGAGGACCGGCGTCCAGGACGTTTTCTCCTGACCGGTTCGGCGAACCTGCTGATGGTGCCGCGAGTGGCCGATTCTCTGGCTGGACGCATGTCGGTGGTGGATTTGCTTCCGCTGTCCATGGCTGAGGTTCAACGACGACCCTCGCATTTTCTTACGGAAATCTTCTGCGGCCGGGTTCCGACCCCGACCAAGCCCCTTTTGGGCGATAACCTGGTTGATACGGTGCTGACCGGTGGTTACCCAGAGGTTCGGACGCGCACAACATGGTCCCGCCGTCGTGCGTGGTGCCTCGATTACGTCAGGGCCATTGTTGAACGCGATGTGCGCGACATCGCGCAGATCGACAAACTGAAGCATCTGCCTCGCCTGTTGAGCGTGCTCGCCCACCATTCAGGTCAACTGGTCAATTACTCCGGGCTCGGGGCCCCGCTCAGCCTGACCCATGTTACCACGCAGAAATACACCGGCATCTTTGAGCAGCTTTTCCTCACACGACTGTTGCCACCGTGGTCCCACAACGAACTCAAGCGCCTGATCAAAACGCCGAAACTGCACTTTTTGGATTCCGGGCTTCTCGCCGCGCTGCGCGAACTTTCACCGCCGCGTCTGGCGGCCGACCGGGGCGCCTTCGGGGCATTGCTTGAGACCTTCATCTTTTCCGAAGTGCTGAAGCTCGCCAGCTGGTCGGACAAGCGGTTTGGTTTCTCGCATTATCGCGACAAGGATCAGGACGAAGTCGATCTCGTCATCGAAAATCAGGAGAGAAAGATCGCCGGCCTTGAGGTCAAGGCGTCGGCGACCGTCACCGCCTCGGACTTTAACGGCATGCGAAAACTGGCCGACGCGGCAGGCAGTCGCTTTGTGGTCGGCTTGGTGCTTTACGATGGCGCGGCCATCGTCCCTTTCGGCCCCAAACTCTTTGCCGCCCCCATCTCCTCGTTGTGGGCCTGAGCCCAATTCATCGCCACGCGGAAAACACCCCCACCGCCCCCGGCGATGTGCTGCTCGCCCTCGCCTTGGCGCAACCCGCCAAGCCCTGACCGAATAGATGAAATACTTTAGGACAGTTTCACAGAGAGCACGGAGAGCAGACACAGAGAGGGAATGAGCATACAAAAATGAGGCTGTTCGGCTTCCGGGTCCCGCCCCGTGAACTCAGGATCGACTCGGTGTACTCCGTGTTCCAAGAATTTCCTTGGCCCGAACTCGCGATTTGATTCCCATCCGATTATCG
>CAZIQP010000141.1:0-9594 GCA_964541315.1 uncultured Opitutaceae bacterium | reverse complement strand
AAAGACAATCAGCCACACGACGAAGATGCTGTGAAAGCCATGAAGGAAATGGCCGACCGCTTCACCTATATGGAACAGCTCGGCAACCTCCGTATCGTTCCGCCGGATATGGGCGACACCAATCCCGAGCACTGGCGCTCCGCCGGCACCGCGCTGATGGAATCCTTCGGCACGTCCAAGATCAACGCCACTGTCATGAACTATGCCCGTCTCGGCGCGGCCTGGCGCACCGGTGATTCCGCCACCTTCAACCGCATCGTGGCCGAGATGCACGGGCAACACATGACCCGCTTTCCTGTTGAACTAAAGAAAAGCAACTTCGAACAATACTTCAATCACGTCGAGCCGTTTTACCGCAGCATGATCCTCTATGTCTGCACGTTTCTTCTTGCCATATTCTCATGGCTGTTTTGGCCGCAAGCACTCAGTCGCAGCTCCTTCCTTCTACTGGCCATCGCCTTTGCTTTCACGACTGCCGGAATCGGAACACGCATGTGGATAGGAGGCTATGCTCCTGTAACGAATCTGTATTCATCAGCACTTGGTGTCACATGGGGGGCGGTTTTCCTCTGTCTCGTGCTTGAATACATTTTCAAGAATGGCGTTGGTAGCGCAGCTGGTGGGATTGTGGGATTCGTGGCATTGATCATCGCGCATTTCCTTTCACTGGCCAGCAGCGACACGCTCGAAATGATGCGAGCAGTCCTCGATACCAATGTCTGGTTGGCCACCCACGTCGTCATCATCACCATTGGGTATGCGGCCACTTTCCTGTCCGGCTTCCTAGCGCTAATTTATATCTTCCGCGGTGTTTTTACTCGTTCACTAGACCGAACCACTGCCGATGCGATAGGCCGCATGGTTTATGGCATCGCTTGTTTCGCCACCTTGTTCAGCCTTGTTGGTACAGTGCTCGGTGGACTTTGGGCTGATCAAGCATGGGGCCGGTTTTGGGGTTGGGACCCGAAGGAAAACGGTGCGCTCATTATCGTCCTGTGGAACGCCATCATTCTGCACGCCCGCTGGGGTGGCATGATCAAACAGCGTGGACTGATGGTCATGGCCGTGTTCGGCAACATCGTGACGAGCTGGAGCTGGTTTGGTGTCAATATGCTCGGCGTCGGTTTGCACAGCTACGGCTTCATGGATGCCGCCTTCTACTGGCTCATCGCCTTCGTGATCAGCCAGCTCGTCATCATGGCCATTGCCTCCATTCCCTTGGAAAAGTGGAAAAGCTTTCGCGCCGCGTAAACCACCGAGATCATTTTTCTCCATTAAAAAACGGTTTTTTCTCAACCTTGATCCCGGCGCTGGCTTGGCTAGCGTCGGACCGATGCAGGTAAAATCCCCGACCACCCGTTTTCGAATTGCTGCGCTTGTTTGCGCCGCGATTCTGCTTCCCGCCCTTTGCTCCGCCGCCCTCACTTGGGACGCCCGGCGGATCGACCTGACGGCCAAGCCGGGCGACAAGCAGGCCGTGGGGCTGTTTCATTTTGCCAATTCCGGGAAAACGACGGTGACGATTGTTTACATCCAACCGAGCTGCGGCTGCACCACCGCCGAACTGGAGAAACGCGTTTACGCACCCGGAGAATCCGGCGCGATCAAAGCGGTCTTCACCATCGGCGACCGGGTGGGCGAACAGGAAAAAAGTATTTTGGTCTCCACCGACGAGGCTCCGGACAAAACGGTGTCGCTCGAGCTTCACGTCATGATTCCCGAGCTGCTTACCTATTCGCCCCGTCTGCTGATGTGGAATGTGGGCGACAAGCTGGAAGACAAGCCGGCCGCGATCACGGCCAATACCAAGCTGCAGATCACCGCCATCGTCATCGTCCCGCCACTCCCCACCGGGGTGAGCACGCGGATCGAACCGGTGCAGACCGGCGTGAGTTATCGCCTGCTCGTCCGCCCTCTCTCCACGGCCACGGTCATGAATACTCCCGTCGCCGGCATCGCCACTTTCGCCGATGGCACGACCCAGCCGTTCAAGATCTACGCCCTCGTGCGATGACGGCGGCTCCTGCATCGTCACTCCGGAAAATCCTGCGCGATTGTGGAGTTTTTCTGCTGCTGGCGGCGATACCTGCGTTGCTGTCGGGCTGGCTTCATCCGAAGCGTCCTGATTGGAGTTGGAGCAAACCCGGTGTGGCCGAAGTGAGCCTCGACGAGATCCTGCGTTGGTCACCTCCCATTCTCTGGGTCGATGCCCGGACGGCAAAATCCTATGAAAACAAACATATCCCTGGCGCCCTCTTATTGAACGAAGACGAATGGGAGCAACAGCTCCCCGGCTTTCTTGCGGTTTGGCAGCCCAAGGCGCACATCGTCGTCTACTGCGATTCCGCCGTTTGCGATGCCAGCCAGGCTGTCGCGCTGCGCCTGCAACGCGAACTGAGGCTGACTGATGTCCACGTCTTGCAAGGAGGATGGGGCGCATGGCTGAAAACCCACCCATGAAGAATATCTTTTTCTGGTGCGGTCGACTCGCGCTGGGCGGAACGTTCGCTTACGCCGCGCTGCAAAAAATTCTCGCTCCCGCGGCCTTTGCCGCCGACATCGGGCACTATCACCTGCTGCCGCATCCGCTGACACTCGCCCTCGGACTCTATCTGCCGTGGCTGGAGATCTTTTGTGGCATCGGTATTTTGTGCCGCTGGCGCGAACGCGGTGCACTCATTCTGGCTGCGGCGATGTGCGCCATGTTTTGCGTTGCGCTGTCATCGGCCTGGTTTCGCGGCCTGGACATCAACTGCGGCTGTTTCGGCCACGGTGCGGCTTCGTCCGATCTGCCGCTGGCGATTGCCCGCAGTGCCGTGCTGGGATTGCTCGCGCTCTCTCTGTTCACCCGCAGCCAATCAGCCGACAAACACCTTTAGTTTGTCGTTGCCGCGCATTTGCCCGCAAACCACCGTTTCACGCTGCGATGCCGCTCCTGAACGTCACTGATCTCCGCATTAGCTTCCACACCCGCAATGGAGTGTATCGCGCGGTCGGCGGTGTCAGTTTCACCCTGGAAAAAGGCGAAACCCTCGGGATCGTCGGCGAATCCGGCTCGGGCAAATCCGTCACCTGCGCCTCGCTGCTCGGCCTGCTTCCCACCCCGCCCGGCCGGATTGAAAACGGCACGGCGCTCTTCGACGGCACCGACCTGCTTCGCTGCACTCCGGAAGAGCTTCGCGCCATCCGTGGCAAACGCATCGCGATGATCTTTCAGGACCCGATGACGTCGCTCAACCCCTACCTGCGCGTCTCGGAGCAACTCATCGAGCCCCTGCTCATCCACGAAACGATTTCCAAAGCCGACGCCCTCGCCCGCGGTCTCACGATGCTGGAAGCCGTCGGCATCAACGATGCCCCGCGCCGCCTTCACCAATATCCGCACGAGTTTTCCGGCGGCATGCGTCAGCGCGTGATGATCGCCATGGCGCTTATCACCAAGCCCGAGCTGCTCATCGCGGACGAGCCGACCACGGCGCTCGATGTCACGGTGCAGGCTCAAATCCTCGAGCTCATCCAAAAACTCCAGCACGAGTTCGGCATGGCGGTAATCTTCGTGACCCACGATCTCGGCGTCGTCTCCGGCCTCTGTGATCGCGTGCAGGTGATGTATGCCGGTCGCATCGTCGAAAGCGCCGACACCCGCGCACTCTTCAAATCTCCCCGCCATCCTTACACGCAAGCCCTGCAACGTTCCATTCCCGGCCTGCAGCCGAAGGGGCAGGAACTCCACACGATCTCCGGTCTGCCACCCGATCTCTCCAAGCCAATCACCGGCTGCGCGTTCGCCCCCCGTTGCGAGTTTGCCACTGAGCGCTGCCGCATGGAAACACCTGCGCTCGCACCCCTCTCACCCTCGCATCAGCATGCCTGTCTCCGGGTACAATCCGGAGAACTTTGAAACCACTAATCCACCCTGATGATCACTGATCACCGCACATAATCATTAGTGTCTGTTAGTGCCCATTGGTGGTTAACAAAATGTCTTCCCCTCTTCTCCAGCTCACCAACCTCCAGACTCATTTCCCCGTGGAGTCGGCGTTTCTCGTGCGCAAGCAAACCGGCACGGTGAAGGCCGTGGATGGAGTCAGCCTGAATGTGCAACGCGGCGAAGTGCTCGGACTCGTGGGCGAATCCGGCTGCGGCAAGTCCACGCTCGCCCGCACGATCATGCAACTCGTGCCCACAACCGGCGGTGCCGTCGTCCTCGCCGGACGCAATCTCACCACGGCCACCGCAACGGAAATCCAAGCGGCCCGGCGCGACATGCAGATGGTTTTTCAAGATCCGTTCGCATCGCTCAATCCGCGCATGACCATTTTTGACGCGCTCGCCGAACCCTTACTCGTGCATGGTGTGGTACCGTCCGGCCAAGTGGAGGCACGCGTGATCGATCTGCTGCGCAAAGTCGGGCTCGATCCGCGTTTCATGCGGAAATATCCGCACGAATTTTCTGGCGGCCAGCGCCAGCGCATCGCCATCGCCCGCGCGCTCACGCTGGAGCCTCAACTCATCATCGCCGACGAACCGGTGTCAGCGCTCGATGTCTCCATTCAGGCGCAGATTCTCAATCTGCTGGCCAGGCTTGTGCGGGAGATGCATCTCACCCTCCTCTTCATCGCGCACGATCTTTCGGTGGTGAAACATATCTCCGACCGCATCGCCGTCATGTATCTTGGCAAGATCGTCGAACTGGGGCCTGCTGCTGATGTCATCGAAAACCCGCGTCATCCTTACACCCGTGCGCTCGTGAGCGCGATTCCGAGTCATGACCCCGATGCGCAACGATCCCGCATCATCCTCGCCGGCGATCCGCCTTCGCCGCTCAATCCGCCGTCCGGTTGCGCTTTTCATCCGCGTTGCCGCTACGCTCAGGAGCAATGCAAATTGTCCGTGCCGCCGCTTGTTCCCATCGGGCCGGACAAGACCGTCTCCGCCGCGGCAACCCTGCCGTTGCGGGAAGCCGCGTGTATCCGGCTGGGTGACGTTTAGAGACTGAGCTTCGATCCATCACCCAGCGCACCTGAATTTCAAGGTGGAACCCGGACTCCGGACGGGTTTATTTGGGTCATGCCGCACCAGCCAGAACACCCCGCGCCCCTCGTGCCCGGCTGGGTGAAATCCGGCGAAGCGCATCATATCCGCATCCGGGCCGAATCGTTTACACCCCTGCCGTTAACCGACAAGCAGATGGCTCCCGCATTGCTCGAATCAGCCGGGCTCCATCACGGTATTGCGCGTTGGTATTGCCACCTGTTTTTGCTGATGCCGGACCATGTACACGCCCTGCTGTTTTTTCCGCCAGACCGAAAGATGCGCGAGGTTGTCGGCGATTGGAAACAAACCCAAACCAAGCAGCACCGCATCCAGTGGCAGGGGAATTTTTATGAGGAGCCGATCAGCCACGGGCCGGAACTGACCGGGAAGGCCCTCCACATCCGGCGGAATCCCGTGATCAAGGGTCTGTGCGCAAAGGAATCGGATTGGCCGTGGATACTCGGATATCCGGTATGAGCGCCGCCGTATTGGCAAAGGTACGGCCTTGAGGTTTTTGCCGCGCCAAAAAAAACGCCCGGTCGTTTGCACGGCCGGGCGTTGGTTCTCTTTTAAGCGTTCTGTCCCAAATCAACGGATGAAGAGCATCTCCTCGTAGGTCGGCACCGGCCAACTGTCATCCGGGCAGATGGCTTCGAGCGCATCGACCACCTTGCGGATGGCGAGGAGCTGCGGGAGCACCTCATGGCAATAGTGTGAGGCCTCGGCTTCAAGACCGCTGACATGATGGGTGCGCAGTTCGGTGAGCTTGTCCGCCTCCTCGCCGAGGCTGGTGATGAGCGCACTGATCTTGTCGAGCAGCCCGGTATCGGGCTTGACGCCGGCAGCCTTCAGGGCGGCGACGTTCTCAGCGAGCTCGGTCTGGTAGCGCACGGCAGCGGGCACATACTTGGTGGCGACCATCTCGGCCACGATGTTGGCCTCGACGTTGACCGACTTCACGTATTGCTCAAAGGCGATATCCCGGCGGGCCTCTAGTTCGCGCTTGGTCAGAATACCGTAGGCCTCGTAGGCGGCAACGGTGCCCTTGGCCGCGATCACAGGGATGCAATCGACGCTGGTCTTGAGGTTGGGCAGACCGCGCTTGGCCGCCTCCTTATGCCATTCTTCGGAGTAGCCGTTACCATTGAAGATAATCGCGCTGTGCTCCTTGGCGATCTCGGTGAGGAGATCCTGCACCGCGTCGTTGAACTTGGCCGTGGGCGCCTTCTCGAGCTTGGTGGCGACATAATCCAGCGACTCGGCCATGATCGTGTTCAGGGCGGCCAGCGGGGCGGCGATGGACTGGTTCGAAGCGACGGCGCGGAACTCGAATTTGTTGCCGGTGAAGGCAAACGGCGAGGTACGGTTGCGGTCGCCGGCGTCCTTCATGAGGACGGGCAGCGTATCGACGCCGAGGTGCATCGTGCCACCGGACTTCGAGGACTTGGCCTTGCCCTTCTTGAGCTGGTTGAACACATCGGCCAACTGCTCTCCGAGGAAAATCGAGATGATTGCGGGAGGCGCTTCGTTGGCCCCGAGACGGTGGTCGTTGGAGGCCGAGGCGACGAGGGCGCGGAGCAAAGCCCCGTGCGTGTGCACCGCGCGGATGACCGCGGCGCAGAACACGAGGAACTGCATGTTCTGGTGCGGCGTGTTGCCGGGCTCAAGCAGGTTGCCCTGCGTGGCGTTACCCAGCGACCAGTTGAGGTGCTTGCCGGAACCGTTGACGCCGGCGAACGGCTTCTCGTGCAGCAGGCACTCGAGACCGTATTTGTGCGCGACGCGCTTCAGCATGACCATGACGGTCTGCTGGTGATCGGCAGCGATGTTGGCGTTTTCGTAGATCGGAGCGATCTCGTACTGGGAAGGAGCGACCTCGTTGTGGCGGGTCTTGACCGGCACGCCGAGCTTGTAGAGTTCAGCCTCGGTCTCGTGCATGCAGGCGAGGACACGCTCTGGAATGACGCCGAAATATTGGTCTTCAAATTCCTGGCCCTTGGGCGGACGCGCACCGAAAAGCGTGCGGCCGGCCGAGATGAGGTCGGGACGGGAGAGATAGAAATTGCGGTCGATCAGGAAGTATTCCTGCTCAGGACCGGCCGTAGCCGTGACCATGGCAATATTCTGGTGGCCGAAGAGTTTCAAGATGCGACGGGCCTGGGCATCGAGGGCTTTCATCGAACGCAAGACCGGGGTCTTGAGATCAAGCGCCTCACCGGTCCAGGAAACGAACGCGGTCGGGATGCAGAGGGTGACGCCGTTGGCGTTCTCCGTCAGATAGCACGGGCTGGTGACATCCCACGCGGTGTAACCACGGGCTTCGAACGTGGCGCGAATGCCGCCGGAAGGGAAGGAGGAAGCGTCGGGTTCGCCCTGGATGAGCTGTTTGCCGGAAAACTCGGCGATAGCACCACCGCGACCGTCTGGCTCCAAGAAACTGTCGTGTTTTTCCGCAGTGATGCCGGTAAGCGGCTGGAAAACGTGCGCATAATGTGTGGCGCTGTGCTCCAAGGCCCAGTCCTTCATGGCAGTCGCCACGATATCGAGCACGGCGGCATCAAGCGGCGCACCCGTGTCGATGGTCTTGCGGATCGATTTATACGCGATCTTGGGCAGTCGCTGCTGCATGACCTTGTCGTTGAAGACATTCTTGCCATAAATGGCGGCGGAATGGCTTTCCTTGAAAGCTAGGGCAGAGGCGGGTTTGAATGAGTTCGCCGCAGAGATGGCAGCGAGACGGGAGGGACTGACGCTCATGGTAGTTTAGTTTGCGGGGGTTGAAAAACCGCATCGGGCAACGCCACCTGGCCTTGCCTTAAGGCGGAAGAGAATTGGAACGAAGAAAGCACGTCGTATGCCACGGATCAATGATTGTCGGGCTAAATTTGCGTCTTAAATGCCGGAGCAGGCATGCGTTTCACGGCGATGAATTTTGCCCGGAAAAGCTGGTCCATCACCTCACGGGCCGAGGCCGGGATACGCCGGATCAGGTCGTCCATGGGCGGCAGAGCCACGTTTTCCTCATCAGCCTCAATCGCACCGATCGCCGCGATCGGCGGGGGCGGATTGGCGAGCCGCTGTTCCGCCAGAAATGCTGATTCCTCGGCCTCACCGGGTCCAACCGGCGCACCAAGATCGGCAGCCTCGGCGGTTTCAATGGTAATCATGGTGACGGGAGTTTCTTCCTCATTGTCGCGGCTGGCGGGTTCAACCGGCCGCGTCAGTCGTTTTTTTTTGAGCCATCGTCCGGGAGACTGTCCGCCAAGGTGGCGATTTCCTTGATCAAACTGTCGATCGCCCGGGCCCGGCTGGCTTCGACCGCCTTGAGCAAAGCCACCTCGAAATTGATCTTCTCGGACAAACCGTGCTTCACCCCACCCTCGCCTTCGCGCAAACCGTCGAGCAAGCGGGTAAGCTGCTCCGTCGTCATCGGGGAACCGAGCGCCTCGCTGCCACCGCCTTTGGCAATGGAATCAAGCAGCGCCATGCGGACATTGGCCTGCACATCCACCAGCAAGCGATAGAGGTCGCGACCGTTCTCGTCGCATTCATCCACGATGGCCACGATCTGTTTGTGATCACCAGCCGCAAGCGCCGTAGCGAGCGCGGCGATTTTTTCCGCCGAAACGAGACCATAGACATCAAGCACATCGGGCTCGCCGATATCGGTGCCACAGAAGGAAATCATCTGGTCAAAAATCGACTGGGCATCACGCATGCCGCCATCAGCCATCCGGGCGATGCTCGCGAGCGCCGCGTCGCTCACCTTGATTTTCTCGGCAACCGCAATTTTTTTCAGCCGCTGCACGATCAGCTCCGTGGGAATCGGCTTCAGGTCGAAACGCTGGCAACGCGAAATGATCGTCGGCAGCACCTTTTGGACGTCGGTCGTGGCGAAGATGAACTTCACGTGCGCCGGCGGCTCCTCGAGGGTTTTCAACAGCGCGTTGAATGCCGCTGCGGAAAGCATGTGGACTTCGTCGATGATGTAGACCTTGAACTGGCCCTGCGCCGGAGCGTAGCGGACCGTCTCACGGAGCTCGCGGACCTGCTCAACGCCGTTGTTAGACGCACCGTCGATCTCAATCACATCAAGGCACGAACCGTCGGCGATCGACAAGGCAACCGGATCCTGCGGATCGAAATCGGCCTTGGGTCCGCCGGTGACATTCAATGCCTTGGCAAAAATGCGGGCCGTGCTGGTCTTGCCTGTGCCACGCGGACCAACAAACAGATAGGCATGGGCGATGCGCTGACGATTGATGGCATTCCGCAGGGTCCGCACCACATGGTCCTGCCCAACGACGTCGTCGAAGGTCTGTGGGCGCCACTTGCGCGCGATGACTTGGTAGGCGGAAGACATGAATGCCAAAAGGACTGAAAGGTGGACGGACGGAAAAATCCAGCCCGCGTTTCGATATTTTCAGACTTTCATCCGTTCCGCTGCCCAAGTCGGCGAAAGTAAAAGTGGCCAGGCACTCCACGGCACTGGTAGGACGTCGTCACCGTTGCTACCTTCCGGTCCTGGCGGGGTTCACGCGCCTGCCCATGCATGGC
>CAZIQP010000140.1:0-9671 GCA_964541315.1 uncultured Opitutaceae bacterium | reverse complement strand
ACTCAGTCCGTGCCTACGAACCCGCATCGGGTCGGGGGTTTGACGGCAACGGCAATCTGATCGACGACGGCAGACAGCATTACACTTACGACAGTCAGAACCGCTTGGTTTCGGTTCAGCCATCCGGGCAATCTGCGCCATCCGCGGAAAATATCCGCGCCGAATTTTTCTACGACGCCCGGAACCGCTGCGTCCTGCGCAAATATTACGCGAAGAACGCGCAAAACCAGTGGACGTTGCATCAAGTCGATAGTCGCGCGCTCACCTACGATACCGGCTGGAATCTGCTCGCCGAACGAAAACTCAACGGCAACCAAGTCGGAGAATATATTCACGGCATCCGCACGGATGAAATCCTGCGCTCTGAAATTTCGAATCCGACAAATTCAAAATCAGACACGGTGTATCCGCTCGCCGACGGTTTGGGCAGCACCATTGCCTTGAGCGATAAAAATGGCAAAGTCACCCAACGCCTCCGCTACTCTGTCTACGGCACTCCTTGTGCACTGACAATCAGCTCTTCCGTCTACCGCTTCCTCTTCACCGGCCGTGAGTGGCTGACTTCGGTTGGCCTTAATGAACACCGCAACAGATATTACTCGCCGAGTATGGGTCGCTGGCTATCGACGGATCCGATAGAGTTTAAAGCCCAAGATGTGAACTTGTATAGGTATTGCGCCAATCTTTCAATTGCTCGTACGGATCCCTTAGGCTTGGCCGGAATGCCGCCGAGTGGGCCAAATACAGACCCACGCTCGAACGCATGTAATTGTGCAAAGGTGGGTGGAACCTGGGAAATTTTTTGGAAAGGCAATGGTTACGGTGGTTCTATTGAGTGTGCCAATAAGGAAGTGGATAAATTGGTAGATGAGATGAAAAAAACAATTCCCAACTTCCTTGATATACCCGCAATTTTGATGAACGCTGCTTGGTTTGCAGAATGGGATCGGTGCAATAATTATACCTGTATTTTTTGAGTTAAAGCCTCATATTTATGGATCAAGTAGAAAACAATAAACGTCTGGTGAAGTTGAAAGGATGGCGTCGAATATTTCTCTTCATAGGTGTGCTATGGCTTAGCATGGCTTTAATAACGTTGTTTGGACTTCCATATTGGAGAACACCAATGAATTTTGCTATTGGAGCAGTGGTAAGTTTCTGTGCTGCTGGGATTGTAGAATATAAAATACGCAAAATGAAAATCCAGTAGCAACCGACAGAATGTAAAGTTGGTACGAGCCGATGCGGTTGGGCTTTTGTTTGGGGTAGAGGTGAAGCAATAGTAGGACTGGACGCATTATGTATTCATGCTAAAACTATTCATCAGAAATATTCTGTTGCTCGGACTGGCGGTGGGCGGCCTTTTGCCGCTGGGCCGGGCGGCGGATACGGCGGAGGCGGACAGGATTTTCCACAAGTTGGAGGAGCGCCGGAAGGAAGCGAAGACGACCGTCGACTGGAGGCAGCTCGCCACGCGGTGCGCGGAATTTTGCGCGCGGTTTCCGACGCACGAAAACTACCTGCGTGTGCTCCGGGTGGAGCATGGCGCACTTTGCCAGGTGCTCTCCAGCAATCCGCCGCCGGATGATCCCATCCATGCGCGACTGGCGGCGGTCGAGCCGGAACTGCTGAAATGGTATGAGGGTCAGCCGGAGCAGCAACTGGCGCTGCGCGTCTTGCATCTGGAGCTTGCTCCTCCGCCGGCGGCACTGTCCACCGCCGAGGGCCGGGCGAAGCGGCTGCGCAACGCGCAGCAGCTCGCGACCGAGTTTCCCCGCCGGATCGAGCCTTATGCCATGCTGCTCCAACTGGCCGAGGAATCCCCGCCGGAATGGCGGGATAAAATCGCCCAACGGCTTGCGGGCAGCGCGAGCACTCCTGAGATGATCAAACGAAAAGCCCAGGACTTGCTGGCCAATCCGGAGGAAGTGAGGCGGCGGCAGTTCGCGGCCCAGTTGGCGGGCACGCGCCGTCTCCTGGCCGAGCAACCCAAGGATCCGCGTGGCTATCAGGCGTTGCTCACCATGGCCCAGATGGCTGATCCGGCGGAAGGACTGGCTCTGGCGCGCGAGCTGGCGGCGCTGAAGAGCCCGCCGCCGGGCCTGCATGAGCAGGCAGTGGCGCTGATCAGGCAGTTCGAAAAGATCGGCAAGCCGCTCAAACTGAAATGCTGGGTCGCGACCGGCGAAACCTTCGATATGGAAAAATTGCGCGGCAAGGTGGTGGTGATCGACTTCTGGGCCGTGTGGTGCAAGCCGTGCATCGCGGAGATGCCAAGCCTTGCCGAGCTCTATGGCAGGAAGAAGGACCAGGGGATGGAGGTGCTGGGATACAGTCTCGACAACAATGCGGCGGCACCGAAGGAGTTCATCAGTCTGAACAAACTTCCGTGGCCGGTATCCTGCGACGGTAACGGCTTCAGTTACGGCTTCGCGGCGGAGTGCGGCGTCACCGCGATTCCAACACTGTGGCTGATCGACAAGCAGGGCGTGCTCCGCGATGTCAACGGTCGCATCCGGCTGGAGGAAAAAGTCGAGCGGCTGCTCGCCGAGTGAAATGAGCCAAGGCAATGATTCGAATATATTCCACCCCCATGGCCGCGTCATTTCCCTTGCTTTGCAGGCTCTCCGGCAAAGCAGGGCCGCAAAGGATATCCCTGCGGATTTTTGGCATTCCGCTGCTTCTGCTCTTCGGCGTCGTGACTCATGCGGCCGGGCTCGACTGGCCGGCCAAGGTGATCGAACTTCGGGTTGATCCGGCGGGCAAAACTGCGGTCGTCGTGTTTCCGTGCCAGAACCCGGGCAACAAACCCGTGGTGATTACGTCCGTGATTCCAAGCTGCGATTGCCTGAAGCCGAAGTTGTCCAAAGAGTTTTTCGCTCCGGGAGAATCCGGGGAGCTGCGCGTGGAGTTGACCCCGGCTGGCCGTACCGGCCGGTCGGAGAATACCCTGACGGTCATCACCGATGATGCGGCGCAGGTTCCGGTCGTGCTGAAATTAATCATCAATCTGGCGGAGCCGGTGGTGCTGAGCGCGCGGTCGGTTTTCTGGCAGGTGGGCGAGCCGGCCAGCGAGAAGCTGATCGAACTGACGCTGGCCGATCCCGACAAGTCCACTTTGGACGGTGTGCAGTGTGCCGAGGCCGCATTTGTCGTTCGGAAGGAAACGGGGGAGGCACCGGGCAAGTATCGGATTTTGATTCGGCCTGCGGCCACCACCTCAGTGGCTCAAACTGCGATCAGACTGGCCACGACACTCAACGGCCAATCGCATGTGCTTATTCTGCAGGCAGGAGTCAGGTAGCCGGGCAAACTTATCCGGGCGGGAAATTTTAGGGCTTGGTTTTTGGAGCAGGGACCGGTTTAACCGACCCTTTAATCTATGTCATTGGCATTACTTTTCTCCGGTCAGGGAGCCCAAAAGGTGGGCATGGGGAAGTCGTTGTTCGACGGCTCGACGGCGGCGCGTGCGCTTTATGAGCAGGCTGACAGCGTTTTGGGCTGGAGTTTGAGCAAGGTGAGCTTTGAGGGTCCCGAGTCGGAGCTGACCCAGACCAAGGTCTGCCAACCGGCTTTGTTTGTCCATGGTCTGGCGGTTGTCGCCGCGCTCAAAGAGGCCGGGAAATTGCCGGAGGTGAAGTTCGCCCTTGGCCTGAGTCTCGGCGAAATCACGGCGCTGACTGCCGCCGGAGTGTTTGATTTCGCGACCGGGTTGAAGGTCGTGGCGGAGCGAGGACGCCTGATGCAATTGGCCTGCGAGCAAACCGTGGGCGGCATGGCGGCCATCATCGGGGAAGATCGCGCCAAAGTTTATACGGTCTGCGAAAAATTCGGGATCGAAGCGGCTAACTTCAATGCGCCCGGCCAAATCATCGTGACTGGTGAGAAGGCCAAGGTGGATGCACTTGTCGCCGCGGCCGCGGAGAATGGCCTCAAGAAGGTCATGGCGCTGAAGGTCGCCGGTGCCTACCACAGCCGCCTGATGGAGCCGGCCCGCGTGGCTTTTGCGGAATTTCTGAAGGGTGTCACTTTCAACCGTCCTGCCTTCACCGTTTTCACCAACACCACCGGTCAGGCCGTTTCCGAGCCTGCCGAGATTCGCGATGCTCTCATTCGCCAGGTGGTTTCGTCGGTGCTGTGGGAAGATTGCGTGCGGAGTGCGGTTGCGGCGGGTGCTTCCGTCTTTTGGGAGTGCGGCCCGGGTGCGATCCTCGCCGGTATGGCCCGGCGCACCGAAAAATCGTGGCAGGTGAAGAGCTTTGCCGAGCTTGCGGAGGTCGTCGCCTGATGTCTTCCGCGCCCTTCACCCGTAATTTTTGCATCATTGCCCACGTTGACCACGGCAAGACGACGCTGTCCGACCGCCTGCTCGAATATACGAGCACCGTTTCGATGCGGCAGATGACCGACCAGCATCTGGACGCGATGGATCTGGAAAAGGAACGCGGCATCACGATCAAGATGCATCCGGTCGCGATGTCCTATCCGGCGAAAGACGGGCAAATCTACAAGCTTCACCTCACCGATACGCCGGGGCATGTGGATTTTTCCTACGAAGTTTCCCGGACACTCGCAGCCTGCGAAGGCGCGTTGCTCCTCATCGACGCCGCGCAGGGTGTGGAAGCTCAGACCGTGGCGAATGCACACCTCGCGTTTGCCCAGGGTCTCAAGGTCATTCCGGTCATCAACAAGATTGATCTGCCGAGTGCGAATCTGGAACTGTGCATCAAGCAACTCGAGGACATCCTCACGATTCCCGGGGAGGAGGCCATTCTCGCCAGCGGCAAATCCGGCATTGGCATTCAGGATATCCTGGAGGCGGTCGTGACGCGCATTCCGCCGCCGCGCTGGACCAATTACCCGACTACGCGGCTCCTGGTGTTCGATTCCAAGTACGACGCGTATCGCGGCGTGATTTCCCACGTGCGTGTTTTTTCGGGCTCCATGAAGGCCGGGGAAATGATGATGTGCATGAGCACCGGTCAGCGTTCCGAGGTGAAGGAAGTCGGCGTCTTCCGGCCGGGCATGGAAAAGGTTCCAATGCTGGGGCCGGGCGACGTCGGCTACATCGTCAGCAACATCAAGAGCACCGACGAAATCAAGATTGGTGACACCATAACCCATGCGAACAAGCCCGCGGCGGACATGCTGCCGGGCTACAAGGAAGTGCGCCCTATGGTTTATTGCGGCCTGTATCCGCTCGAGTCGAACGACTACGAAAAGCTCAAGGTCGCTCTCGGAAAATTGCGGCTGAACGATTCGGCGTTGATCTATTCGGCTGAGACTTCGGTGGCGCTCGGTTTTGGCTTCCGCTGCGGATTTCTCGGCTTGTTGCACATGGAGGTCGTCCAGGAACGCATCCGTCGTGAGTACGACGTGGATATCATTTCAACTTTTCCAAGCGTCGTATATCAGGTGAAGAAACACGGCGGTGAGATGGTCGTGGTCGACAATCCCGTGGACCTGCCCGATCCGGCCTCGATCTTGGAAATCTCCGAGCCAACCATCAAGGCTTCGATCCACATCCCGAACGAGTTCATGGGTGACATCCTGAGCCTCATTATGGAGAAGCGCGGCACCTGCGATCATACGGCCACGCTTGACGCCACGCGCGTCATGTTGAACTGCACATTGCCGTTGAACGAGATTCTCATGGATTTCAACGACCGCCTGAAAAGCATCACGCGCGGCTACGGTTCGATGGATTACGAGTTCGGCGACTATGTGGTCTCGGACCTCGTGAAGATGGAGATCTGGGTCAACGGCGACCCGGTCGATGCCTTTGCCGGCATCGTCCACCGGTCCAAGGCCGAGGGTCAGGGCCGGAAGCTGTGCGAAAAACTGGCCGAGATTATTCCCTCCCAGATGTTCAAGATCGCGGTACAGGCCGCCATCGGCGGCAAGGTCATCGCCCGCGACAATGTCCGCGAAATGCGGAAGGATGTGACGGCCAAATGCTATGGCGGTGACATCAGCCGCAAACGCAAATTGCTCGACAAGCAGAAGGAAGGCAAAAAGAAGATGAAGCTGATCGGCAAGGTCTCCATCCCGCCCGACGCCTTCATCCAAGTCTTGAAAAACAACACCTAACCCTGTTTCCCTGTGTTTGATTTTCTGATGTCAGAGGAGAAGAAAATGCGCCGCCATGCCGCGAACTGGCTCGAAGTGGCGGAGAGCGTCTTTAATTTCCGGCGCGATCTGCTGACGGATGCCCAGCGCCAGATGCTTCAGGGCGCCACCGGGGAATTGAAATTGCGGCTTCAGGAAAAAGCCGATGTGGGAAAACTCAAAATCGGCATCGAGAAACTTGAGGGTGTCCTTGAGAAGACCGGCGGTCGCCAGTATCCCGCAAATTCCATGGTCGAGAACGTGGAGTTCTTTCTCGTGGCGGCGATCGTCATCCTCGGGCTGCGGGCGTATTTCATCCAGCCCTTCAAGATCCCCACAAATTCCATGTGGCCGACCTACTACGGGATGACCCATGAGGTTTTCAAACCAGGCGAAGAGCCGAATGTGTTGGAACGGGTCGGACGGTTTTTGGCTTTCGGAGCTTCGCGTTACGAGGTCGTCGCTCAGGCTGATGGCGAGGTCTACATGGCGGTGAAACCCAATATTAATCCGGTGGTGACCTTGGTTGAGGGACGCACCTTGCATCTGATTCCCACCCAGAAGCTCGAATATTATTTTTCGGTGGGTGATGAGGTGACAAAGTTGGATGTCCCTCTCGATTTCAATTTCAATAAGGTGCTCGAAAGTGGATTTGGTGATTTTGCTCCCGGCCATTATGCTCCGACGGCAAGTCAATTTTTGCAGGAGGGAGGAGAACGCAAACGGGGCGTGGTCACCTTGGTGCAGGATGGGCAAAAATACGAGCAGACCGTCTACTGGTTATCTCTCGGGAAGAAAGTGAGAAAAGGGGAAAAGATCATCTCCTTCGACATCTTGACCGGTGATCTGCTGTTCGTCGACCGGATCACCTATAATTTCTTTCCGCCCAAGGTGGGCCAAGGCTTTGTTTTCAAGACGGACAATATTCGCAGCCCATACATGGAAAAACCTCAGGGATCGGGGAATCAGGTAAAACAGTACTATATCAAACGGCTCGTCGGCACGCCCGGCGATGTTTTGGAAGTGAAATCTCCCTTTCTTTTGAACAATGGACAGCCTATCACCGGTGCGGTCGCTTTCGACAAAAACGCCCGTCGGGAAGGACTGTATCGCGGGTACGAAAATCGGGGTCGGCTGGCTTCGGGCAATCGATTGACGATTCCCGAGCATAACTATTTTGCTATGGGTGACAATTCCTACGAAAGTCTCGACAGCCGCTACTGGGGCTTCGTCCCGGAGAAGGATGTGGTCGGCCGGCCGCTGTTCATCTATTACCCGCTGACCACGCGTTGGGGCCCGGCGCGGTAGGATTCGCTGACGAGGTATTATCGCTTTTGTAGGGCCGGCCCTTGTGGCCGTGTCGCGGCGCGTCGGCAAGCGACGGCCCTACCGGAATACCTGCCTCACAACTTCACATCGCGCAACCACGCCGCATTCGCGCGATACCAATCGACACTCTGCTTCAGTCCTTCGTCCAGACTGACGCGCGGTTGCCAACCGAGCAATCGCTCCGCTTTCGCGATGTCGGCCCAGGTTTCCTTCAGGTCGGCGGGATGAAAGGGTTTCCGGTCGAGCACGGCTTTCTTGCCAAGCAGCTTTCCCAGCCGGCTGATGATGCTGGCGATGGTGATGGAATTCAGACCGCCGCCGAGATTGATTACTTCATAGCCGAGCGGCTTGAGCGACGCGATGGTGCCGCGGGCGATATCATCGACGTAGGTGAAATCCCGTGTCTGCGAGCCGTCACCGAAAAGCTCGATCGGCTGCCCGCGATCGATCCAACTGGTGAAGCGGAGCAGCCCCATGTCGGGCCGGCTGGCCGGACCATAGACGGTGAAATAGCGGAGAATGGAGCAGTCGATGCCGTGCAGGTGATGGTAGCTGTAGGCCAGCATTTCGGCGGCCTTCTTGGAGGCGGCGTAGGGCGAGAGCGGGGTGTTCACCGCCAGATCCTCGGAGAAGGGCATGGCCTGCCCGGCGTAGAGCGAAGAGGACGAGGCGAGGACAAATTTCTTCACCCCATGCCGGCGCATGAGCTCGAGCAGATTGAGCGTGCCATCGACATTGGTCGCGAAATACGGCCGGGGTTGCTCGATGCTGGCGCGAACGCCGGCGCGGGCGGCGAGGTTGATCACGGCATCGAAGCGATGCTGGGCAAACAGCGGCGCCAATGCCGCTTCGTCCTCGATATCGGCGCGGGAAAAAGTGAATCCCTTGCGCCCGGTCAAAGCGTCCAGCCGGTGCTGTTTCAGACGCACGTCGTAGTAATCGTTGAAATTATCGAGCCCTACCACCGCGTGCCCGGCGTCCAGCAACAGTCCGGCGGTGCGGGCGGCAATGAACCCGGCGGCGCCGGTGACAAGATAGGTTCCCATGGCGCGGGACGGGCTAGCTCTTGACCGTAAGCTTGCTGAGCAGCTTCTTGAAATCAGGATTGTTCTTCAGGCACTCCAGATCGGGGTCCTGCAACATCCAGTCACGGTCGGTGTAGCCGAGCGTAATGGCTTTGCGCAGTGCGCGGATGGCGTCGGGCCGGCGTTTGCTGAGGGCGAGGCTGCACGCGAGATTGTAGTGGGCCGTGGCGTTATCGGGCTGAAGGCGCACGAGTTTCCGGTCCATGCGCAGGCCGTCGGCGATGCGGCCGGTCTTGGTGTAGAGACCGCCAAGCAGCTCGATGACGTCCACATAGCTGGGAACGCGGGTGTGGATCGCTTCAAAGAAAGCAATGTCGAACGCGGGATCGTGTTTGGGTTGGCGGGCCATGCTATTTCTTCTTTGTGCGGTTCGGGCAGCGGCCGGTGGAGCGAAACGCGATGCACTGCGCGCTGACCTGCAACCGCTGCGAAACGGGCTTGAGCCCGAGTTTCAGCGACACCGTGCTGCCGTACCATTCCATGAAGGGGGCGCTGATTTCGGAAATCTTGTCGCAATCGACGCAGACCACCTGGGCCACCTGGGAACCACCCGTGGTTGCGGGCAGATAATATTTCTCGCCCGAGCCGATGTCGACTTCGCGGAGCAGGTGGCTCTCGGTCATGAGCGGCAGGGTCCGGTAAACCGTGGCGCGGGACACGGAATCATCGATCCGGCGGGCGTGATCCAGCAACCCCTCGGCGGTAAAATGCTCCTTTTGGGCGAAAGCGGCGTCGAAGATCGCCAGACGTTGGTTGGTCACACGCAGGCCTTTCTCCGAGAGGTAGGATTGGAATTTTTCGCGGGATGCTTCGACGCTCACAGGCGGAGTGTCACGGTTGGTTTTCCGGGGTGTCAACCTGTAACATAGGTCCATCTCCAAGCCCCGCAGGGTTTGACCGCTAATGGGATTCATCAAGGGATGAATCCTTGAAGGTGAGGCTTCGACTGATCGTCTCCGCCGATGGGTTTCTGGGGCCTGCTAATCGCAGGCGGAGTTCCTTGTCTGCGATTAGCAGACTCCCCGGAACCCACACCGGAGACGATTAGTCGGAGGGGGTATTAAAGTTTCGCCGTTTGGCGAAACCCATTAGCGGTTCCATCAATTCCCTGAGCTGACTTATCCCGCCACAAAACACATTGCTTCGTCC
>CAZIQP010000139.1:0-10079 GCA_964541315.1 uncultured Opitutaceae bacterium | reverse complement strand
TCCACCTACCTCGTCGGCACCGTCGTGCCGATGCTGCCCGAGAAACTTTCCAACGGCCTTTGCTCCTTGGTGGAAGCGAAGGACCGTTTGACCAAGGCAGCCATCTTCACCTTCAGCCCGAGCGGCAAACTGAAGCACACGCATTTTGCCAACACCGTCATTCGCTCCGTCAAGCGCATGACCTACAAGCAGGCCTATGCGCTGATGTTCGAGGACGATCTCAACAAGATCCGTCGGCTCCCCCTGCCCGGCGCCAATCAGACCGGCTCCACCGGTCGCGCGCTGAATTCACTGTCCCACGAGGAACTCACCAACCTCCAGACTTGGGTCCGCCAGCTCTGGACCATCGCCGGCAAGCTCCGCGCCGAGCGTTTCAAGGGCGGCAGCCTCGATCTCGACATGCCTGAGACCAAAATCTTTGTCGACGCTGAGGGCTATGCCGACCGCATCGAGCGCATTGAGAACGACGAGAGCCACCAGCTCATCGAGGAGTTCATGCTGCTGGCCAACGAGTCCGTGGCCCGCCTCACCCGCAAGCACAATCTTCCCTCGCTCTACCGCGTGCACGACGATCCCGACGAGGAAAAGCTCAACGACTACCGTCAGCTCCTCGCCACCACCGGCATCAAGGTCAGCGATCTTTCCCGCCGCGAGGAAGTGGTCCGCCTGCTCGGCCTGCTCCGCGATCACCCGCAGGGCTATTACCTCCGCACGCAACTCCTCCGCAGCATGCGCAAGGCCTGCTACCGCGCGAAACCCGACGGCCACTATGGCCTCGCGAAGCATGACTACACGCACTTCACCTCGCCCATCCGCCGTTACTCCGATCTCGTGGTCCACCGCGTGTTCGAGCATTACCTCGTGAAATTCGCGCACGCCACCGCGACCGGAGCCACCGCCAGCGGCTACAATATCGCCGGCGTCGACGCCCTGGCCGAGCATCTCAGCCTCACCGAGATCAACAGCACCGAAGCCGAGCGCGACTCGGTGAAGGTGAAGCTCATGGAATTCTTCGAGCGCGAGACCCAGAAGAAAAAGCCCACCGTCTTCAAGGCCATCATCACGGACGTCCGCAACCACGGCTTCTTCGTCGAGCTCGCCGCCGCCGGCGCCTTCGGCCTCGTCCCCGTTTCCTCGCTCAAGGATGATTTCTACATGCTCAACGGAGCCGGTACGGCCTTCATCGGCCGCAAAACCAAACGCACCTTCGAACTCGGCCACAAAATCGAAGTCATTGTGAAGAGCGTCGACCGC
The DNA here is from genome assembly GCA_964541315.1 of uncultured Opitutaceae bacterium. Lineage (GTDB taxonomy): Bacteria > Verrucomicrobiota > Verrucomicrobiia > Opitutales > Opitutaceae > Didemnitutus. Next base: position 8,825 of record CAZIQP010000139.1, on the reverse strand, counting down.
CAAAAACGCCTGATCGATTTCACGGTGCCATGAAACAGAGCTGACGGAACAGCAGGAGTGGCTATATGCCGCGATATTCCGAAAAAGCAGAGTGTGATCCGAATAAGGTGTGCCTTCGTTGATTTAGCGAGACAAGCTTGGGAGATGTCTCGCCAAGGCTGCGAAGATATGACCAAGGGACGAACAAACACCTCGCGCTCAGACGTCGAGGATCTGGATGCCGTGGGCTTCGAGGGCGACTGACTTCGTCGTCTGGCCGTCGGCGAGCATGACTTCGGTCTGCTGGGGCTCGCCAGCGTTGTTGATCACGACGAGTTTTCCGGCCTTCGCGAAATAGGAGCACTCCGTCCTGACGTTGGTGGTGTTCCAGACGGACCACTTCGCTTCCTGCGCGGCGGCCCAGAAAAGCGCACGGTGCAGCAGACGGGTGTTCTCGAAAGTGAACTTGAATCCGCTGAGATAAACGGCGCGGCCCTTGCCGAACTGATGCGTGGCGAGCCGCGGCGAGTTGTCGCGCTCGGCGAGCACCTGCGTGTCGGGACCGAAGACGTAGATGCCATCGATGTCCTTGCCGAAATCGAGAGCCGTGTCGGCCGGAGCGTCAGTCGTGATGAAATGCGCACCGACAGCGGTCTCTGGCTTCGTGAACTTGTATTTGCCGTTGGCCAGGCGTTCGCCGCAATCGCGATCCAAGCCGAAAACTTGCGCGAGCTTGAAGAGCTGACCCGGCTGCGCGAGCGCGCTGGGCTCGCCGATACCAACGAGACCACCCCCTTTCTGCACATATTGGGTGAGGATGGCTTCGATCTCGGGATTGCTCCAGAAGTGTCCTCCGGACCACGCGGACCCGGCGCGACCGGCGTTGATGATGACCTTAGTGCCGGAAGGCACGCCCTCCGCGACAAGATCGTCAAAGCTGATAAACTGCACGTCGAGCGGGAGACCGGCGAGCGCTTCGAGCACGGCGTAGAGTTCGACCCCCGCGGTGAAGTGGCCTGAGCAGGTCCATGCGCGGAGATTGCCCCACGCGGTGAGGACGACGACCTTGAGCGGAGCGGTCCACGGTTTGTCACCGGCGTGAAAGGATTTCAGCAGACGAAATTCCTTCAGCAGGCTCTCGATGTAATCTTGGAAATCCGGGAACGGCTCGACCAAGGAAAGATAACCGCCCAGACCGATGCGGTCGATAGGCGCACGAACAATACCCCGCCTAGCATCGATCCAAAAATTCTTCGCATCAAGCGTCGGGTTGCCGCCGGCCTTGAAAGTGGGTTCACCTTTCAGCCCGGTGGGAAACAAATACGGATGAAGGCGAAGCTCGTGGGTCTTGACGCCTTTCGAATGAGCGCAGAGGCGGACCTCGAAGGCGTTGAAGACGCACTTGATGAGGCCGTCGAAACCGAACTCGGCAAAGCGCGGGCTGTTCGGCTCCACGCCGATCCAGTGATCGTCATAGAACACATAGGCCTTCTTGTTGTGGGCGTGGACCAGATCGATGCACTGGCGGCCGAAATCGATCACGAAATCGTGGATCAGCTCCATGTAATCGCAGTAGCGGCGCGACGGAGCATTGTGCGTGGAATTGTAGAGGCCGCCGTTGACGAAATCTTCGGAGCAGAGCTTGTAGCCGAATTTCTTTTCAAAAAGTTTCAGTGCGCGCGGGCTCACGGTCATCTCGTAATCACCCCAGTCGGAATACACATCGCGGAGCCTGGCGTGATCGGCGCCCCAGAACCAGGAAAAGTTGTAGAACATGGACGTGAAGCGGACGACATTGGTGTCCTTGTGCTCGCGGAGCCACTGCTCCATGTACGCGAGGAGCTGCTTTTGCACGGCCGGCTGCATCGGATCGACGGCGGCGAGGTGTTCGCGGTCACCCCAGTTGTTCGTGAGATGATTATACATCGAGATCTCCTCCCAGAGGCGGAGCGCGAGGAAATTCACGGTGTATTTGTGGCCGGGCTTGGTGGCGGAAATCGTGACGGTGCCTCTCCGGGCATTCAGGGACCACTTGGACTTCGGGATTTCCTTGCCGGTGGTGCGGTCGAAAACCTGCCACCACTGCTTGGGGCTGTCCTTCCAGTTCACGACGAACTGCTCGGTGTAATAACCGGCGAGCAGCGTGATGACCGTCGTGGCCTTGGTGGCGACGACTGGGAAACTCATGAGGAAATTCTGTTGAAGCTGGGCGTGGTTTTTGCGCGCCCACGGCTGAATCGAGCGGACAAGACAGAGCGTCGAATAGATGGCGTAGCCGGACTGCACGATCTCAGGCGAGAGCTGGGTGCCGTCAGAGTCGCGGATGGTGTCGGCGCCCCATTTTTTGGCGAGGCGCAGAGTGAGGGCTTCAAAGCCGGCTTCGCCGGGCAGTGTGAAATCACCTTGGGTCAGATTGGAGGTGCTCATGAAGTGAAAGATAATACGGAAAGACGGAGTAAAGCCACCAACGAACTCTTTTCGTGGCCTGATCGGAAGCCGCGCGCATTCAGACTGTTCGCATCGGGTGGGGCAATCACGGATGAAGCCATTTCCAAAAGACGCAGACTCCTTCTTCCCGGTGCATGCGGCAAAAGGTTTGGGTTGTTCCGAGATGAGTTGTCTCTACACTCAGCCTCTTTCCACCCCCCGACCGTCAAATATACGCACGTTCGTTTTTCCGTCCGTGCAACCCTTCTGATCCCCATGAAACCCCAAATTCTTACCGCCCTCGCGACATTGGTCGCCGCCTGGCTCATTCCCGTGACGCAGGCCGCCGAGACCGCCACCCTCACGTTGCACGCGGACCAGCCTGGTCCCGTCATCAACCGGAATATCTATGGGCAATTTGCCGAGCATCTCGGTCATTGCATCTACGAGGGTGTCTGGGTCGGCCCCGATTCCCCCATCCCCAACACGCGCGGCATCCGCAACGACGTGGTGGCGGCCCTGAAAAATCTTAACCTTCCCGTTCTCCGCTGGCCGGGCGGTTGCTTCGCCGACGAGTACCATTGGAAAGACGGCATCGGCCCGCGGGAGAAACGTCCGTCCATGTACAATTCGCACTGGGGCGGTGTGGTGGAAAACAATCATTTTGGCACGCACGAGTTCATGGATCTCGTGGAGCAGCTCGGCTGCGAGGCCTACATCTGCGGCAACGTCGGCAGCGGCACCGTGCAGGAAATGATGGAATGGGTCGAGTACCTGACCAGCGACGCGCAGTCGCCGATGGCGAATCTGCGCCGGGCCAACGGCCATGAGAAAGCGTGGCGCGTGAAATATTTTGGCGTGGGCAACGAAAGCTGGGGCTGCGGCGGCAGCATGACGCCCGAGTTCTACGCCGACAATTTTCGACGCTACAACACGTTCGTCAAAAACTACCGGAAGGATGATCCCGTCCAACGCATCGCCTGCGGTTCCAACGGCAAGGATTTCAACTGGACCGAGGTGCTCATGAAAAACGCCGGCAAGAACATGAACGGCCTTTCCCTCCACTGGTACACCCTGCCCACCGGCAACTGGAAAGCGAAGGGCTCCGCCACCGAATTCGGCGAGGACCAATGGTTCTCCACCCTCCGCGCCACGCTTGAAATGGAAAACCTCGTCACCAAGCACAGCGCGATCATGGACAAGTACGACGCCGAGAAAAAGGTCGGTCTCGTCATCGACGAATGGGGCACATGGTACGATGTCGAACCCGGCACCAATCCGGGATTCCTCTTCCAGCAAAACACCCTGCGCGACGCCATCGTGGCCGGCTTGAATTTCAATATTTTCCACCAGCACGCCGACCGCGTCTCGATGACCGCCATCGCGCAGATGATCAATGTGCTTCAGGCGATGATCCTCACAGACAAGGAAAAGATGATCCTCACGCCGACCTATCACGTCTTTGAGATGTACAAGGTACACCAAGGCGCGACGACGCTGAAGCTGGATCTCACCTCGCCCGACTATACGTTCGGCAACGAGAAACTCCCCGCAGTCAGCGCGTCGGCCTCCCGTGATGCCGCCGGCAAAATCCACGTCTCGCTCGTCAACACAAACCCGCATGCCGCCGTCACCGTGGACTGCACACTCGCGGGCATGACCGCCAAGTCGGTCACCGGCCGCATATTGACCGCCCCGGCAATGAACGCGCATAACACCTTCGCCGCGCCCGACACCGTGAAACCCCAGCCGTTCACCGGCGCCACGCTCGTCGCCGGCAAGCTCTCGGTCGCCCTGCCCGCCATGTCGGTCGTTGTGCTCGCCCTCGACTGAGCCCAAAGCCATTCTCCTGCCCTGAGGCGCCAGGCAAACCCAGTGGCATGATCCGATAAAAAACTGTGGGAGTGTGCTTGCTCGTCACCCATGGCCGGCTATAGACAATGGCAGAAGCGCGCTGTCCCCAACACGCTTCAGTCTGGCCGCCCTCCCCTCAGCGCATCGGGGCAATGCGCACCACCCTACCAATCCTTAGATGAAACTCACCCTCTTGCATCGTCACGGCTTGGTCCTGCTCCTGGCAGTCATCGGCAGCCAGGTCACCCTCGGCGCTTCCGGCGATTTCCCTTTGGTGCAAAACGGGCTCGCCGCCACGCTCGTCGGATCACCGACCGACGACAAGGTTGTCGCCATCGCGACCGGCGATCTCGCCGCCGACATCGAAAAAATCACGGAAATCCGCCCGGCCTCGATATCCCCCTCGGACAGCAAGGGCGGTCCGTTGGTTCTCATCGGCACGCTCGGCCGGAATCCCCTGATCGACCGTCTCGTGGCGGAAAAACGGATCGATCTCAGTGCGCTGACCGGCGCCTGGGAAAGCTTCATCATCACCGTCGTGGACAAACCTTTTCCTTATGTGCCGCAAGCCCTCGTCATCGCCGGCAGCGACCGCCGCGGCACCGCTTTTGGCGTCTATGAAGTTTCCCGGCAGATCGGCGTTTCCCCCTGGCACTGGTGGGCGGATGTCACGCCGGAGAAAAAAAGCAATCTGCTGATTCCCGCCGGCACGCACCGGTTCGGACCGCCGTCGGTGAAGTATCGCGGAATTTTCCTGAATGACGAGGATTGGGGCCTGCAACCGTGGGCCGCCAAAAACTTCGAGCCGGAAAACGGCGGCATCGGCCCCAAGACCTACGCGAAAGTGTTCGAGCTTCTGCTCCGGCTCAAGGCCAACACACTCTGGCCGGCGATGCATGAGTGTACCAAGCCCTTCAACGCCGATCCGCGCAACGCCGCGCTCGCCGATTCCTACGGCATCGTCATGGGCTCGTCCCACGCCGAGCCGATGCTGCGCAACAATGTCCGCGAATGGACCGCGCCGCAGCCCGACTACAATTATGTCACCCATCGCGAGGATGTCCGCGCCTACTGGGAGGAACGCGTGCGGAGCAACAAAGGTTACGAAAACATCTACACGCTCGGCATGCGCGGCATCCATGACAGCGCCATCCAGGGCGCCCGGACCGATGCGGAACGCCTCAAGGTGCTCGGGCAGGTTTTCGCCGACCAGCGCGCGATGCTGGCAAAATATGTCCGGCCCGAGATCGAACGCGTGCCCCAGATGTTTTGCGCCTACAAGGAAGTCCTCGATCTTTATCGCCTCGGCCTGCCGGTCCCGGACGATGTCACGATTGTCTGGCCCGACGACAATTTCGGCTATATCCGCAATTTCACCAGCCCGACCGAGCGCAGACGGCCGGGCGGCTTCGGGGTTTATTATCACCTTTCCTACCTCGGCAGTCCGCTGTCGTACCTATGGCTGAGCACCACACCACCGGCGCTGATCTGGGAGGAGATGACCAAGGCCTACGCGCAAGGAGCAGACCGGATCTGGATCGCAAACGTCGGTGATCTGAAACCCGCCGAGATCGACACGGAGTTTTTTCTCGATCTCGCCTGGGACATCAGGAAATGGGGTCCCGACGCGCAGCCGGCGTTTTTGCGCCAGTGGGCCGCCCGTGAATTTGGCGCCGAGCACGCGAACGAGATCGCCGACGTCATGAACGGGTATTATCTGCTGAATTTCCAACGCAAACCCGAGCACCTGCAATGGTGGCTGCCCGATGAGTCGCCGCATCCCAGCACGTTGCCGCAGACGGAAATCGACGCCCGACTCACCCAATTCACCCTGTTCCGCGACCTCACCAAGCAAATCGCACCCAAACTCCCCGCGGCACGACGCGATGCGTTCGAGGAACTGGTCGGCTACCCGGTGCGTGGCGCGGCCCTCGCCAATGAGCGATATTTTCGCGGCGAACGCGGCGAGACCGACGCCGCCAGCGCCGCCGATGCCACCCTCAAGGAGGAAACCCGGCGCTTCAACGAGGAGCTGGCCGGTGGCAAATGGCGCAAGATCATGTCCCTTGAACCCGCCGATGAAGCATTCAAAAACATTCGGATTGCCCCTTGGACGCCGCTGAATCTTAAAGCGGCTAAAAATGAAGCCGTTAAGGGCACGGTCACGATCGACGCGTATTTCTATAAGCAGAAGCAGGGCGAGGCCACGGTGGTGCCGGGGCTGGGTCGCTCGGGGCATGCCGTGCTGCTCACGCCCACGACCCGTCTCGATTACGAGATCACTTTTCCCGCGAGCGAATCGCTCAGCGTGCAACTGCAACTCCTGCCGACCCACCCTCTGACGGGCGGCACACTGCGGGTGGGCCTGTCCGTCGACGACGGGCCGAGCCTCCCCATGAATATCAAGGACAACGACGGCGGCCCGGATTGGGCCGGTGGTGTACTCGCGGCCGAACGGCACGCCGCCTCGCTGCTCAGCGCCGAAGCGGGACCGCATATCCTGCATATCCGGGGAATTGATGACGGCGTCGTGCTGGACAAAATCGTCCTGACTCCGCAATGACCCCGGTGAGACCGCTCCGGGCCTTCTTTGGGCTTCTCCTCACCGGCCTGCTATCGTTGGACGCGCTGACTGCCGCCGACACGATCCCCAATCCGCTCATCCTGCAGCGCGCCGATCCGTACATCGTCCGCCACACTGACGGCTATTATTATTTCATGGGCACCGTGCCCGAATATGACCGGCTGGAACTGCGCCGGGCGCAAACGATCGCCGGACTCGCCGCCGCCGGTGAAAAAACCATCTGGCGCCAGCACCCGGCCGGCGAGATGGGCGCACACATCTGGGCGCCGGAGATTCATTTCATCGGCGGCAAATGGTACGTTTATTTCGCCGCCGGCCGGGCCGACAAAGTCTGGGATATCCGCATCTACGTTCTGGAAAACGCATCGTCCAATCCGCTCGAAGGCGGCTGGACCGAACGCGGTCAGTTAAAAACCAACTGGGAATCATTCGCCCTCGACGCCACCACCTTCGAGCATCACGGCACCCGCTATCTGCTGTGGGCGCAGAATGACTCGACGGCCGGAAAGGGCACCAATCTCTACATCGCAAAAATGGATTCACCAACCTCGATCACCGGCCGGCAGATCCCGCTCTCCAAGCCGGAGTACGACTGGGAAAAAATCCGCTATGCCGTCAATGAGGGTCCGTCCGTGCTTCAGAGTCACGGGCACATTGTCATCGCCTACTCCGCGGCCGGCACGGGCGCCGAATATTGTCTCGGCCTGCTCACCGCCGACGAAAACGCCGATCCGCTCGATCCGAAGGCGTGGCATAAATCTCCGGCGCCGGTTTTTGCGACGAGCGAGGCGAACCACATTTTTGGTCCCGGGCACAACAGCTTCACCACCACACCCGACGGTAAAACCGATTTGCTGGTTTACCATGCGCGCAATTATCGCGAGATCGTCGGCGACCCGTTGCACGATGCCAACCGCCACACCCGCGTCCAGCCCATCACCTGGCGCGCCGACGGCACCCCGGATTTTGGTACACCGAATCCTGAGACCCTGGCCGAGCCCTCAGATCTGAAAGCAAAATAATTCTGTCATCCCTTATCCCAATGAAATTCGCTCTCATCCTTATGTGCGCCGCACTCACCGTCTCCGTCTCCGCCGAAAACACCGTGATTCCCCTCTGGCCCGAAGGCGTGCCCGCCGCCGTTCGTGCGGATGCGCCCGCCGCCAAAGGTCCGATCGGTGACGAAAAAGACGAGAACGGACGCCTCTCCCGTGTTTCCGTGCCCACCCTCACGGTCTACCCTGCCGCCGTGGATCGTCCCAACGGGACCGCGGTGATCGTCTGTCCCGGCGGCGGCTACACCCACCTGTCGAATGCCCGTGAAGGCGTCCAGTACGCCCACTGGCTCACGACGCTCGGCGTGACGGTGTTCGTGCTGAAAAACCGCCTGGTCGATTACGGTTACCCGGCACCTTTGCAGGACGTGTTGCGCGCCGTCCGCATCGTACGCTCCCGCGCCGCCGAATTTAAAATCAACCCGGCGCGCATTGGCGTCATGGGCAGTTCGGCCGGCGGCCACCTGGCTGCGAGCGCCGGCACTTTGTTCGATCGCGCCGACGGCAAGACCGGCGCACCGCTTGATGCCACGAGCGCCCGTCCTGATTTTCTGATTTTGATGTATCCGGTCATCAGCATGGCGGACGGCGTCACGCACGAAGGTTCGCGCCAAGCCTTGCTCGGAGAAAACCGTTCTCCGGAAATGCTGGCGTTAAACTCCCTGGAAAACCAAGTCACCGCCGCCACGCCGCCCACCCTGCTGATTCACACCCAGGAGGACAAAGCGGTGCCGATCGAAAACAGCATCCGGTTTTTTCAGGCGCTCACACGTTTCCATGTGCCGGCGGAACTCTACGCTTTCGAACACGGGTCCCACGGCATGGGCATGAAGGATGGTTTGGGCACCAGTTCGGACTGGCCGAAAAGAGCGGAGGAGTGGCTGCGCAACCGCGGCCTGCTGAGTGTCGTCAAACCCTGACCACAC
>CAZIQP010000138.1:0-10129 GCA_964541315.1 uncultured Opitutaceae bacterium | reverse complement strand
GGCGGCGGGCATTAAGAGGAAGGCAGAAGGCTGGAAACTGATGGCGGAAGAATGATGGAGGGAAGAGAAGCGGCGCGGGCCATGACGGATCAAGATTGGCCGGCGAGCCAGGCGCGGCCGGCATCGGTCAGGCGGTATTTCTGGAGGCGGCTGTTGGGTTTGTCGGGAATGGTTCGTTCGATGAGGGCATCTCCAATCAGGCGGTCCAGATAATTGCGCTGGAAGGTTTCCCGGTGCCGGATGCCGACGAGTTTTTGGATTTCGGCACTTGTTCGTGGCGTCTCGCAGGCCTTCAGCGTCGCCTGGACCCAAGCCTCGACTTGTCCGGTGACTTGTCCGGTGACTTGTCCGGTGACTGGAATGGCCAGTGCGGCGAGATGCACGGGCAGGCGGAGCAGGAAAGTGGTGCGATCCTCATCCGTTTCAAATTTAGGCGAGGGCGAGCCGTTGGCGCGCATGGCCCGCAAAATTTTCGGGATGCCGGTGGCGCGGCCTTCCGTGAGATCGAGTTCCTTTAAAAATTCGCCGATGCGCCGGTTGCGATAGCGGCGCGATACGGCCCTGCCCCAGCGCAGGTCGGCCAGCGCGATGGACCGATCCGGTCCCGGAAAACTCAGCACCGCCAGCTCCTCCGGACTGATCCGCACCTCCACCGGCTCGCGCTCTTCGTAGCTGCGATGATAAACCGCATTAACGAGCGCTTCCTCGACGGCTGCGTAGGGAAAGTTGGCCACGCGGGTGGACTCGGCGCGATCCGGGTGTTTGCTCACGGTTTCGTTGAGATAATTTCGCCGAATGTAATCCAAGGCTTCGCGGACCATGCGCCCGAGCGGACCACGAAAAACCTTTTCCTCGAAACGGTCGCCTGCCGCGCCCTGCGGAAACCACACGACATCGATCTGGGTTTGGGGAAAGAACGTGTGCGGCTCCGGATGGAAGAAGAGGAGCCCGACATTGCGCGGCATCGGCGACTCGACCGGGCCACCGCTGAGGTTCATCTGTCGAGCCAGTTTGGGCAGCGACATGGTCCGGGCCGGCTTGGCCAGATCGCTTTTCACCTGGCGCAGAAAATCCACCATCAAGTCGCGGGATAGCTCCGCCAGCCGCGCCGAGTGATTGCTCCGGTCATCAAACGGCACCGTGGCCGCGAGCGAAAGCAACTCCCGCTCGTCGGCTCCCTTGGCCTGCACCGTGTTCGAGCCCTTGCGGATAAAATAGGCCCATTCTTTCGCATCCTTGGCCAGTGACAGCCGGGCCTTGTAGGGCCGTGTTTGTCCGCCGGGCGCCCACAGCACTAAAATCAATTTGCCGTCCACGGTGGCTGGCACCGCGAGTGGATGATACGCCGGCTGAATCGCGGAGTTGCCCAGCTCCAGCAGCTTTTTCTGAATGGCATCGGCCTGACCGGCGGTGATGCCCTGGGGAGGCAGGACTGGCTGACCGTCTTTTTCGGCCACGCCGATCACAAGATAACCGCCGCCCCAATTATGGAAATCATTCGCGAAGGCACACAGGCTGCGCACGACGGCCTCGGGATTCCATCCTTCCTTGAATTCCAAACGCTCCCACTCGACCACGCGGCCGGTAAAGAGCTCCTGGATATTGATCGGAAGGGACATGGTGGACCGGAGCCGATGCTGGGGTCAGACGAACGACTCCGAGATGATGATCTCAGGCAGGCGGGCACTGGCGACCGGGACGGGCTCCGCAGGTTTGGCCGGGGGCGTAGGTTCGTGGTCAGGCGTGATGGGATATTTGCTGAGAATGGCCATGACGCGCTCGAGCAGAAGCGATGGGGCGACCGCAACCACCTTCACCGCTTTTTGAAGTTTGTTAAGGTCGCGGTGCAACTGCTGAAATTTGCCGACGCGAACGGCGTGCTGCGCGGAGGCGATGAGGGAGCGTTCCTTTTCAGAAGAAACCGGCATCTCATGGAGCGCGGCGAGCAGTTGCAGGGCTTTTTTCTCATTCGGGCCGATCTTGGGATCAACCTTCTGGTCGCGGGCGAGGTCGGCTTGCAGCATGTCATGAAACAGGCCGATGGCAGCCTGAACCTGTTCATGATGCCGGTCGTGCAGGGGGAATGATTTTTCTGCGGGTTCGGCACGGAAGCGGCGGGCGGCTTCAACGAAAGTGAGTTCTTCGTGGGCCGACGCGGTGCTGACATGGATGAAGGCGTCGCGACGATGGCTGCGGATGAAAGCCAAAGTGGAGAGGGCGAGTGCGGGCTGGGCGCGACCGGTGCGGGCACGCTGCGGGAGATTCTTGATCTGCTTGAAGCGGTCGGGCTGCGCATTCTTGAAGGCGCGCAATTCCATGAGCAGGGCGAGGCGTTCATCCACTTCCTCCTTCACGGTTTTTTCGAACAGGCCGAAGGTTTCGGGACTCTCCTCGTCGGAATAAATCTGGCTGTCCTCGCCCATGGCGATGTGGAAGGCATGGAGTTTCATCTTGGCCTTTTTTTCCAGCTCAATATCGCCCTCGACCTGGGAGGTGGGGAAAAAGTTAAAGACGTGGATCTGGGTGTGGGGCGAGCCGATGCGATTCACGCGACCAATGCGCTGCATGAGGCGGGTGGAATTCCACGGGGTGTCGTAGTTAACGACGATGTTGGCGCGATGCAGGTTGATGCCCTCGGCCAGCACTTCGGTGGAGATGATGATGTCGTAGCGGTTTTCCTGTTCCTTGACGGGGACACGGGCGTCGAAGTTGGCCTTCACAATCGGGAGGGCCTCGGCGCGATTGGCACTGGAAACAGCGAGCGTGCGGTCGAAACCGGCATTGGCGAACGCACGCAGAAGGTAATCGGTGGTCTCGGCCGATTCGGAAAAGACGATGAGCTTGCGGGCGGGATTGAGCTTCTTGTCGAAGAGCTGGCGTTTGAGCCGGGAGATAAATTCGTCGAGCTTCGGGTCTTCAGTAATGTCATCCCATTCCGAAACGAGTTTTTCCAGAATCTGCGCATCGCGGCGCAGCCCCTCGACGAAGGCCGCATCGAAGTCGGCGGGCTCACAAATCTGGATCGAAGGATCGGTCTCGGACGCCTCGGCGATGAGCAAAATCAATTCATCTTCCCGGTCGTCGGCCAGGTATTCAGACACGGGAAGATTGGGGGCGATGTAGATTTTCCCGCGATCAAACATGCCGACCATCTGGCGGGTCGCGTTGGCAAAACGCCCGAGAGACTTGCGGAAAGCGTAGAAGCTGCTGTCGAGACGTTTCACAAGCATCGTCTTCATGATGAAGGCGAGCTGGGCAGAAATGCGGTCGGCCTGCTGATAACGCGCTTTCTTTTCGGGCTTGAGGTATGCGATGGCCCGATAGCGGTTGTAAGTCAGACCGGTGGCCGAGTCCGCAAGCAACCGAATGGTGCGGTCATAAAGGGTGTCGAGGACCGGCGGCAGCTTGTAGAGAATTTTCTCCGGAGTCTGGACTTCGGGGAATGCGATGCCCTGGGCATTCAAGTCATCCCGGTAAGCGGGGTGCGCCAACAAATCCTGACGGGTACGGCGAACGGTGAGCGGTTGGATGACATGCGTGCGAATGAGGTCGTAGATGGCACGCACGCCTTCGCGAACAGCGACGGGATCGGGATCGCGCTTGAGCCGGTCGAATTCCTTGATGAGCGGGGCAAAAAAACGCTGGAGGTTGGCGGTCTCATCCAGCGTGGAGTCTTTGCTGTCTTGGAAAAGGTAAACGAGATTGGCGATGTCGCTCGGGCGGTTGTTGAGCGGGGTGGCGGAGACGAGGATGACTTTTTTGGTGTAAGCGTGGCCCAATTCGTCCCGGCGGCGGGTGGGCGATTTGCAGATACGCTGCAGCTCCTGATACATCCCGGCGGTGTCGGTGCGGAACTTGTGGGCCTCGTCCACCACAATGAGGTCGTAGTCCTCCGGATGCGTGATTTTATGCAGACTGCCGGTGGTGATGATCCGGGTGTTCTTGAGATCAATCTGCCGGATGGTGTCCTCCCAGTTCCCGACGAGCGCAGGCGGGACGATGAAGAGCGAAGAAGAATGGTGGTTGGTGACGTAGCCGTTGGTGTAATAGAAGCGCTTGGCGATGAGAGTGGCGACAAGGGTTTTGCCCAGGCCGACGACATCAGAGAGAAAGAACCCGCCGTGACGATGAAGCTTCGCGTAACCGTCGCTCACCGCGTCAGCCTGATAGGAAAGTTTTTTGAATCCCGAGGGAAGATCTTCAAGGACGCTGGGGTCGTAGTGGATGGCTGCACCGAAATATTCGGCGAGAAACTTAATGAAAAGCTCGTGCGGTGTGAACGAGTCGTTGAGGAAGGTCTGGCGCTTGATTTCTTGAACGTGTTCTGGGCCGACCGGCACGCCTTCATCCCACAGCTTGTTGAAAGTCTCCGTTGCGAAATCGATGTCATGGTCGTCGCGCAGCTCGACGTTGAACTCGAAATTACGCTCAAGGCCGGCATCGGTGAGGTTGGACGAACCTGTGATGACGGCACCGTAACCGTGGGCGTGTTTGGTTTCCTCGCGGAAGATATAGACCTTGGCGTGGATGGTCTGCGAAGGATGGATGCGAATCTCAACCTTGCCGGACGAAATATCATCAACAAGGCCAACCATGCCGTCTTCGACCGGACGGTCGTAGGCGGATTTTTGGATATCATGGGTTAGCGCGTTCAGAAACTGAGTGCGTGATGCAGCGGGATTGACCCCAAATTGCAGGCCCTTGTCCCACGCTTCCTGGACCAGACGATCGATATTGATGCCAACAAGAATGCGAATTTTACCTGAGGATTGAACGAACGGCCTGATTCGAAAATAGCCTGAGGCACGAAAATATCCCACCAGCACATCAAGAAAATGGATCTTCTTGTGCTGAAAGATGCCCTCGATCTTTTCGATCAGGGTACGGCCTTCTTCGTTGGTGAAAAACTTCGTGGACATAAACAGGGGTAACTCGGCGTAAACTGCCGGCAGGCCTGTGAAATGCCAAGCGGTTTACGCGTGAAGTTGTTCCCTAGCCTCAACAGACCGCAAGGATTAATGGAGAAGGGTAATCCGCTTCAACAGATTCTCGGCAACTGCTCGCCGCTGAGACGATCGATGATCCGCTCGGAGCCGATGATACTGCGTTGCGTCACCTGTCCGGCGGGTCCGGGGGCAACTTTTCCGATGATGACCGGCCCTCCACCCGGAACGGTCTTCTCCAGAATCTCCAACGCCTGTTTTGCCTGCGCCTCAGGCAGAATACAAACAAACCGGCCTTCGTTCGCCACGTAGAGCGGATCCAGTCCCAGAATTTCACAGGCTCCCCGGACGATCTCGGACACCGGCACCTTCGCGGTATCGATCGCAATGGCCACTTTCGCCGACTCCGCCAGCTCGACCAATGACGTCGCCAGTCCACCGCGCGTGAGATCGCGCAGACAGTGAATTTCCAAACCGGCTTTCAGCAATGCCTGCACCGGCGAAACCAGCGGCGCACAGTCACTCTGGATTTCACTCTCAAAGGACAGGCCCGCGCGCGTCGCCATGATGGCCATGCCGTGCCGGCCGACGTCGCCGCTGAGAATTACCGCATCGCCGGCCCGGATGCTGGCCGGCGAAACAGTAAGCGAAGTTTCGATCACGCCGACTCCCGACGTGGTCACATAAATTCCGTCACCTTTCCCGCGCTCCACGACCTTGGTGTCGCCGGTCACGATCGTCACGCCCGCCGCCCGCGCGGTCTCCTTCATCGAGGCGACCACTTTCTCCAGCGTCGCCATCGCCAACCCTTCCTCGATGATGAAAGCCACGCTCAACCACAGCGGCCGGGCTCCGCACATGCAGAGATCATTGACCGTGCCGTTCACGGCCAGCTTGCCGATATCTCCGCCCGGAAAGAAAAGCGGACTGACCACATGCGAGTCGGTGGTGAACGCCAGCCGGCCACTTTCGGGCATGCACAGCAGCGCGCCGTCATGCTGCGCATCCAATGCCGCCGAGGCGAATGCCGGCCGGAAAATACGGTCGATCAGATCCTGCGTCAGTCTGCCGCCGCCGCCGTGGCCGATGGTGATTTCCGTCCGATGCGACAAGGGCACAGGGCAGGTGGTAAAACCGGAAATCGTGGGACCGGTATCGGGCATACCGCCAGCCTGACTGATCTTTCATCCGGCCCGAGGATAAAAAATGCGCAGGCCCTGTCCGGCCATGCGCATTTTTTGCTCGGCCGCCACAGGCGGGGAATGGATCAGCAATATACGCCATACTCTGCGCAAACGATGCTAAGCAAGGACGGGCGATTGGGCGCATAGTGGCCGCAGTTCCAATGAACCAGGCCGCAACATCGCTGGCCGTGCTCCACGCACCATGGCCAGGTTCTCCCGCTCAACTCTGCGTCGCCCACGCTGAGACCGCAGACGGTTTGGCGTTAATTCCCCCGGCTGACCGGCGACCGCCGCTGATCCGCCCAACCTCAAACTAACCCGCCATGCCTCTCGTCCTTGCACCAGAAAAACCCAAGGCCGCCGCCCGCTTCCAGCAGTTGGCCGCGGGCGACAAGCGTTACAAGATCCTTGAGGCGCACATCAAGAAATTCCAGCACCGCCAGGACGCGCTGATCGAGGTGCTGCACAAGGCCCAGGAACTCTTCGGTTATCTCGAGAACGACGTGCTCCGTTACGTCGCCTGGCAACTCAAGCTGCCCACGAGCCGCGTCTACGGCGTCGCCACGTTCTACCATTTCTTCACCCTGAAACCGCAGGGCGAGCACACCTGCGTCGTCTGCCTCGGCACCGCCTGCTATGTGAAGGGCGCCAACCTGATTCTCGCCGCCGTCGAGGACCGCACGCACATCAAGGCCGGCGAAACCACGCCGGATAACAAGCTCTCGCTCCTGACCGCACGTTGCATCGGCGCGTGCGGCATCGCCCCCGCAGTGGTCTACGACGGCAAAGTCGCGCCGAAACAGACGCCCGCCGACACCCTCACCCGCATCAACGAATGGATCTGAGCCATGCAATTGGAAGACCTCAACACCCTGGCGGAAAAACATAACGCCGCGCGCAAGAAGATCTGCCTGCGCACCTGCATGTCGGCCGGCTGCATGTCCTCGCAGGCCGATGTCATCAAAAAGAATCTTGAGAGCGCGGTGAAATCGCAGGGGCTTGACGCGGACGTCGAAGTGCGGCGCGTGGGCTGCATGGGCTTCTGCGGCCAGGGGCCTCTCGTGGGCGTTGACGGCGTCAAAGCCGACAGCATGCTCTACGAGCATGTGAAGCCCGAGGACGCCCCGGCGATTGTCGGCGCGCTGAAGGGCGGCGAGTGCAAAGTGCAACTCGGCGATCCGCATCATCCCTTTTTTGCGAAACAGATGCGCGTCGTCCGCGCCAACGGCGGCATCATCGACCCGGAACGCATCGAGGACTATATCGCCATCGGCGGCTACAAGGCGCTGCACAACGCCCTCACCGAACTCAAGCCGACCGAGGTCGTCGAGCAGATCACCCGCAGCGGTCTGCGCGGACGCGGCGGTGCGGGTTTCCCGGCCGGACTCAAGTGGGCCACGGTGGCCAAATCGGCCGGCGCAAAAAAATATGTCGTCTGCAACGGCGATGAGGGCGATCCCGGCGCTTTCATGGACCGCAGCATTCTGGAGAGCGATCCGCATCTCGTGCTCGAGGGCATGGCGGTCGCCGCGTACGCGGTCGGCGCCGACCAGGGTTTCATTTACGTGCGCGCCGAATATCCGCTCGCGATCAGCCGCCTCCAGGGCGCGATCAAGCAGGCGCGACAGCTCGGCCTGCTCGGCGGCGCGATCTTTGAGTCACCGTTCAACTTCAACGTCGACATCCGCATCGGCGCCGGGGCCTTCGTCTGCGGCGAGGAAACCGCTCTCATGGCTTCCGTCGAAGGCAAGCGCGGCACGCCGCGTCCGCGTCCGCCATTCCCCGCCGAGAGCGGACTCTGGGGCTGCCCCACGCTCATCAACAACGTCGAGACCTTCGCCAACATCGCCCCGATTCTCAATCGCGGCGCCGACTGGTATGCGAGCATCGGCACCGAGAAAAGCAAGGGAACGAAGGTCTTTGCGCTGACCGGAAAGATCAAAAACAACGGCCTGATCGAAGTTCCGATGGGCATCCCGCTCCGGCAGATTGTCGAGGAGATGGGCGGCGGTGCGCCCGACGGCGGCACAATCAAATCGGTGCAGACCGGAGGCCCTTCCGGCGGCTGCATTCCCGCACAGCATCTCGACACGCCCGTCGACTACGAATCGCTCACCAAGCTCGGCTCGATCATGGGCTCGGGCGGCATGGTGGTGATGGACGACAAGACAAACATGGTGGAGATCGCAAAATTCTACATGGAGTTTTGCATGGAGGAATCCTGCGGCAAATGCATCCCGTGCCGCACCGGCACCGTGCAAATGCACCACCTGCTCGACAAGATTCTCGCGAAGGAGGCCACGGCCCGCGACCTCGCGAAGCTCGAGGAACTTTGCGACATGGTGAAGAATACCAGTCTCTGCGGCCTCGGCCAGACCGCGCCCAATCCGGTGATGAGCACGCTCCGGTTTTTCCGTCCGGAATATGAAGCGCTGCTTCAGCCGGAACAACACGCCGCGCCCCACGCCGCCCAGCCCGTTGCCCCCTGACCGATTTACCCGATGAGCGCCAAAACCCTGATTATTGACGGCCAGACCCTCAGCGCCGAGGAGAACACCACCTTGCTCGAGGCTGCCACGGACAACGGCATCACCATTCCGACGCTGTGCCATCTCGAAGGCGTCTACGACATTGGCGCCTGCCGCCTCTGCATCGTCGAGGTCAAGGGCACCAACAAACTTCTCCCGGCCTGCACCACCAAGGTCACCGAAGGCATGGAGGTCACGACCAACAGCGAGCGGCTGCAAAAATACCGCCGCATGACGCTCGAACTCCTCTTCGCCGAGCGGAACCATGTGTGCGCAGTCTGTGTGTCCAACGGGCACTGTGAACTCCAGGCACTGGCCTGCAAACTCGGCATGGATCATGTGCGCTACGACTACTGCTTCCCGAAATGGGGCGTGGACGCCACGCACCGCTTTCTCGGCATGGACCACAACCGGTGCATTCTCTGCACCCGTTGCGTCCGCGCCTGCTGGCACATCGAGGGCGCCGGCACCAAGAACGTCGCCGGTCGCGGGGAAAAATCGATGATCATCACCGATCTCAACGAACCGTGGGGCGACTCCGAAACCTGCACCTCGTGCGCCAAATGCGTGCTCGCCTGTCCCACCGGAGCGTTGTTCCACAAGGGCGCCACGGCGGGAGAAATGGAACACGACCGCTCCAAACTCGAATTCATCGTCAACGCCCGGGAGAAAAAACAATGGATCGTCTAAAAGTAGCCACTGTCTGGTTTGGCGGCTGTTCCGGCTGCCACATGTCATTCCTTGATCTCGACGAGTTTCTCATCGAGCTCACCGGCATGATCGACCTCGTCTACAGCCCGATCATCGACTGCAAGGAATACCCGGAGCACGTCGATCTCTGCCTGATCGAAGGAGCAATCTGCAACGAGGACAACCTCGAGCTCCTGTACAAGATCCGCGCACGTACAAAAACCCTTGTGTCGTTCGGCGATTGCGCGGTCACAGGGAATGTCCCGGCGATTCGCAACCAGCTCGGTGCCGGCAATGTGACGAACGTCCTCCAGTGCGCATACATCGACAACGCGCAGGAAAACCCACTGCACCCCTCGGCCGCGGGTATCGTGCCCCGCCTCCTCGCCCGCGTGATGCCTGTCCACGAAGCCGTGTCCGTGGAGCACTATCTGCCCGGCTGCCCGCCATCGGCGGCCAACATCAAGGCGTTGCTCGTCCGGTTGCTGGCCGGCACCGCGCCCAAGCTCACGGGCGCGCAGATCAAATTCGGCTGAACCCCGCGCCGCTCCCCCCATGTCCAAGCGCATTCTCATCGACCCGGTCACCCGCATCGAAGGCCACGCGAAGATCAGCGTCTTCGTGGACGACGCCGGCAATGTTTCCGGCGCCGAATTCCATGTCGTCGAGTTCCGCGGCTTTGAAAAATTCTGCGAGGGCCGGCCCTACACGGAAATGCCCGGCATCACGCCGCGCATCTGCGGCATCTGCCCGGTCAGCCATCTGCTCGCCTCGGCGAAGGCCG
>CAZIQP010000137.1:0-10291 GCA_964541315.1 uncultured Opitutaceae bacterium | reverse complement strand
TTCAGCAGCGCCTGCTGCACGCCTTCGCCGGAAACGTCGCGGGTGATGGAGACATTTTCGGTCGTGCGGCGGATCTTGTCGATTTCGTCGATGTAAATGATGCCGCATTCGGCTTTCTTCACGTCGTAATTGGCGGACTGTAGCAGACGGAGCACCACGTTTTCCACGTCCTCGCCGACGTAACCGGCCTCGGTCAAAGTGGTGGCATCAGAAATCGCGAAAGGCACGTCGAGCGTCTTGGCGAGCGTGCGGGCCAGCAGGGTCTTGCCAGAGCCAGTGGGGCCGACAAGCATGATGTTGCTCTTCTCGACCTCGACTTCGTTGAATTCAGCGGGCATCGACGCGGCATCGCGATTATTGCCTGAACCGGCATCGAAATTGAGCCGTTTGTAATGATTGTAGACGGCTACGGAGAGAACCTTTTTGGCGTGATCCTGACCGATGACGAAATCGTCGAGCACCTTCTTGATCTCGGAAGGCTTGATCAGCCGGAACGCGGGTTTGGCCGAGGCGGCATCGGCGGGCTGGGCCTTGACCTCACGGTCGATGATCGTCTTGCAGACGTTGACGCAGGAGTCGCAAATATAGACGCCCGGGCCGGCAATGATTTTGCGAACTTCCGCCTGCGATTTGCCGCAGAACGAGCACAGGGTCATGCGCGAGGATTTAGCCATGATTATCTTATATCGACCGCAACGGCCGGTTAGTCGAGGGATATTTTGTGACTTCCGCTATTGCGCAAAGTCGTGTCAAGCTGCGCTTTGCCCGGCAATCTGTTGGGCATCCCGTGTCGAAGCCACCACATGGTCAACTATACCGTACGTTTTGGCCTCTTCCGCGCTCATGTAATAATCGCGATCCGAGTCCTTTTCGATCTGCTGCGCCGTCTTTCCGGTATGTTTCGCAATGGTTTCGTTGAGAGTTTTGCGCCAGCGCAGGATTTCCCGGGCCGCAATGGCGATATCGGCGGTCTGGCCACCCGCACCGCCGCTGGGCTGGTGAATCATCACGCGACTGTTGGGGAGGGCGAAGCGCTTGCCCTTGGTGCCGGCGGCGAGGAGCACCGTGCTCATGCTCGCGGCCATGCCAACGCAGTAGGTGACGATGTCACACTGCAGGAAGTTCATCGTGTCGTAGATGGCCATTCCGCCGGTAACAATTCCGCCCGGTGAGTTGATGTAGATGTGGATGTCCTTCTTCGGATCCTCCATCTGAAGATAGAGCAACTGCGCAATGACCAAGTTGGCTACGTTTTCGTCAATCGGTGTACCGATAAACAAAATACGATCCTTGAGGAGTCGTGAAAACACGCTCATCGGCCTGGTTTCCCGGCCGTTATTATCCCAGATTGTGACGTCGTAGCTCATGAAGTGGTGGCTTTGGCTGTCTTCACGTTAGCCTTGCCGACCAAGAAATCAAGGGCCTTGTCAAAAAGGATCTGTTGCTGGATGGCGCGAAGCTGATCGCGGTCCTTGCTGAGTTCCTTGGCAAACTTGTCGGGTTTCGTCCCGGAGCGCATCGCCTCGCGCATGAGCCAGTTGTTAAGATCCTTCTCGTCGACCTTGATTTTCTCGGCTTCCGCGATTTTCGCGAGCATGAGCTGCATCTTGATCCGGGCCACGGCGGCTTTCGACGCGCTGTCGTGCAGCTCTTTCTTGCTCTTCTCGAATTCTTCCTGTGGCACGCCGCGACGCATGTTTTCCTCGATGAACTGACGGAGCACATTGTCGCGTTCGTTGGCGACGAGACTTTCGGGGGCGTTGAAATTCGCCTTGGCCAGCAGCGCGTCGGTGATCTGGCGGCGCTGGGCGTTGCGATTCTCGTAGTCCTTGCGGCTGCCTAATGTCTGCTTCACCTGCGTCTTCAACGCATCAAGGCTGTCCACCTGGTTGGCCTTGAAAAAGGCTTCGTCCAACGGCGGCAGGGCGCGCTCGCGCACTTCCTGCACCTCGACGGCATAGACCACGCTCTTGCCCGCAAGAGCCGGCACCGCGGCAAAATCCGCCGGGAACGTCACGTTGACGTCCTTTTTGTCGCCGGCTTTCAGGCCGGAAATTTGCTTCGATACACCGGGGAGCAGGCCTTCATTCGCACCTTCGACCTCTTCCCAAGTCTGCGGAGCTTTGGCGTAGATGGCCTTGTCGCCGACGATCTCGGTCAGCGATTTTCCGTCGAGCGTGCCTTCATAGCTGAAGCGCACATAATCGCTCTTCGCGGCGGCACGCTCGGCAACCTTGAAATCGGCGCGCTCGGCCCGGAGGCTCTCGATCACGGCATCGACTTCGGCGTCGGTCGGCTCGGCGGAAATAATCTCGGTCTCCAATCCGGTGTACTCGGGCAGCGCGAATTCCGGCCGGACATCGACCGTGATCTTGATGGCGGCCGAAAGACCGGCCTCAACCGTGCCTTCCTCGACATCAACCAGCGACAGCACCTCGAGCTTCGACTGCTCCAAGCCGTCGCGATACGCCTTGCCGATCACACGATTTTTAAACTCTTCCTTCAATTCCTTGCCAAAACGCTTCTCCACAAGCTGCGCAGGCGCTTTGCCAGGACGGAAACCGGGTATGTTCACCTGCTGGGAGAACTGGCCCAGGATGGTCTTGTATTCACCATCGACCTCACCCTTGTCCAGGGTGACGGTCAGCGTTTTGCGGGTATCGTTGATTTCGGTTATTTGGACGTTCACGGATTAAAATTCAGATGGATTTCTGGGTGGAAAAGAGGCCGAGGTAAGTCACCCGAAGGAGTCCGGTCAAGGCCGCATTCTTCGAGAATTCAGCTTAATCCCGCTTGGATTTGTCGCCGGCTGCACCCAAGCTGCCCACCGGAATGGCCACTCTCGCCCAAATCATTGCCACCCACGGCAGTATCCTCGTGCTCGACGCCGCCTCCGCCACGGTGCAGGTCGGTCTGCTCCGCGTGGACGCCGCTCCACTCTGGCGCAGCTCCGTCGAGGAGTCCGGCCAATCGCTCTTCACCTGCACCGACGCCTGCCTCCGGGCCGCCGGTCTGAAGCTGCGCGACATTAGAACATTTGTTTTCTGCGAAGGACCGGGTTCGATGCTCGGCGTCCGCACCACCGCCATGGCGATCCGCACCTGGCAGAGCGAAATCCCCCGCCCCGCCTACCGCTATCATAGCCTCACACTGGCCGCCCACTTTGTCGCGTCGCAAAAGCCTCACCACCGTTTCGCCGTGATTGCGGATGCGCGTCGTGAGACCTGGCACTGCCAGACCATCGAAGCCGATGGCCGAATGTCCGTGTTGCAACGCCTGCCGCTCACCGAATTGCCGCAACTGGAATTAGTCACGCCCGAAAACTTCCGCATGTGGTCGATGCTGCCTGTTTCCATCACGACCTGCAGTTACGATCTGCAGAAACTTTTTTCCGCCGCAGCCGGAGGCGGTTACTTTCGCCTCACCGACGCTCCCGACGCCTTTCAGCACGAGGCACCGGACTATAAAAAGTGGTCGGCCCAAACCCACAGCGCCGCTACCGCACCAGCCCGATAATGAATTTCACTCCCATTTTTCGCACCGAAGCTGCAGGAGCGGCTTTATGCCGTGATTCGAAAGTCGTGCCGCACTCGTACATCCAAAATCGCGGCATAAAGCCGCTCCTACAGTTCAATCGTAGATTCGAGACCGTTCCGTTCCTTCACCCATGAGTTCCTCCGCGCAACTCCCCCTGCGTTGCTGGGCCGAGATCGATCTCGCCGCCCTTGAGCGCAACCTTAAACTCATCCGCGCTTCCCTGCCGCCGCGCATCAGGTACGTCGCCGTCGTCAAAGCCGACGCCTATGGCCACGGCCTGCCGCAGACCGCCGCCCGCCTCATGCATGCTGGCGCGGATTTGTTTGGCGTCGCCAACATCGCCGAAGCCATCGCGATCCGCGAACTCAGCGCCGACTGGCCGGTTCTGCTCCTCAGCCCGGTGTTGCCCGACGAAGACAAGTATCTGGCCGACTATTCGCTCGCAGCCACTGTTTCGTCGCCCGAGGAAATCCGCCGCTTCGACGCCGCGGGGCGCGCGGCCGGCAAGCCCATCGACGTCCACCTCAAGATCGACACCGGCATGGGCCGGCTCGGCGTCTGGCACAGCGAAGCAGCCGCGCTCCACGCGCAAATCCTCGCCTCCCCGGGAGTGCGGCTCACCGGTGTGTTCACGCACTTCGCCAGCGCCGACGAAGATCCCGCCTTCACGGCGCAACAACGCCAACTGTTTCTCACCACGCTCCGCGCGCTCCCCGGCATCGATCCAGCCGAACTTTTTATTCACGCCGACAACTCCGCCGGCCTCGAAACCACACCCGACAGCAGCGTATTCAACGCCGTGCGGGTCGGCCTGCTGCAGTTCGGCATTCTGCCGCACCCGCATTCCATGCTCGCCCGGGTCCACACCGAGCCCGTGTTCAGTTTTCATACCCGCATCGGCCTGGTGAAAGATCTGCCCGCCGGCACCGGTGTCAGTTACGGCCGCACCCACGTCTTGAAGAAAAACGCGCGGGTGGCGTTGCTCACCGCCGGTTACGGCGACGGCATCGCGCGCGCCTGCAGCAATCGCGGCTCCGTGCTGATCCAGGGCAAACGCTGTCCGATCCTCGGTCGCGTGTGCATGGATCAGACGGTCGTCGACATCACCGGCGTCTCCGACGAAGTCCGCTGCGGCGATCCCGTAGTCTTAGTCGGCCGCCAAGGCGCGGAAGAAATCTCCGTCGCCGAATTCAGCCGTTGGGCCGACACGATCCCCTGGGAAACCCTCTGCTCCGTGACGAAGCGCGTCCCCCGCCTTTACAGGAATGCAGCGGGTGTGTGATGGAACGATGGTCAAAACATGACGCCTCTACTGGCAAGCAAACTCCGCGAGCTAACGAGGCGTGCTGGTTCAATTTTGTCTCTTGGTTCACATTCATCCCTCAACAAACTTGTCACCTCGCTCGATAGGAGGAGGCGGGCTGCTCGATTTCATTTCACGGACGAGCGTTTCCACAGTTTCTCGGATCATTGTCCATTCCCGACTGTTTGCTAAGGCATCAAAGGCGTCCTGCTGTTGGCGGACCCGCTGTACGGCTGCGCCGCCGCGCTCGACGAGGTCCAGGCGCGATGCCCCGCGGTGGGGCAGCCACCAACTGTTTCGATCAACGCTACGGATGAGATACGCGCGGGCGAGCGTGGTATGAGTCCTTTTGAAAAGCGGAAAATGATAGGCGGAGATGGAGCATACGATTCAGGTCACATCCCGTGCATTGTTCTCTGCCGTCTTGGCTGGCCTCTTCGGAATCATAATCATCGTCATCGGGAATAGTGAAGATGCGGTGGTCGCCGACGGATCGAAAGTGCCCTTCTTGGAGTGCAAACCCTCATTTCGCACCAGTCGTGGACACAAAATATTTATCCGGCCACATGGCTTCTTTCTTCTTCATCTGCGACACCGTTCCGCGTGCAAAAAGCCACGCAAGCTTCCCGTTCGCAGATTTCCCACGCAGCAAGCGCCGCACTACCGCTCCTTGGGAAACCATCCGGTTCTCCAGAAGTTAGCCAACCTCAGACCGCTCTTGCTCACGACGAATCTGTTGTCATCGGTGTGAATCTGCGGTTTCAAATGTCTCCCCTCAGCCCGTTTTTCGTGAAAGACGGCGGCCTGATCCCGCTCGTGCCCGAGCACCAGTGGGCCGCAACCCGTGACGAGAGCGTCCCGCTCGAAGACCGGCATCACGATGAAACGCCCGGCGAACTTTTCCTCCACGACGATGATGGCGAGACCTTCGACTACCAGCACGGGCAGTCCTCCTGGACGAATCCGCGCGTCACCAAAATCGCGACCGGCACCTGGCAGGGCGGGGTCACGCCGCAAAAAAACGCGGCACCGTGGCACTATTCGGGCGTGACATGGCGCTTCATGTCCGCACCAACTACTCCCTGACAAAAACAGCGCCCACGCTCCGGCTCAAACCCCTCGCGGAAATAAAGATCCTCGGGGCAAGCCCCGAGGCATTGGCCAAGACCACCCGTAACACCCTGTGCCCATTATCACTTCTTGCTGTAGGAGCGGCTTTATGCCGCGATGGTTGGCCGAATCGCGGCATAAAGCCGCTCCTACATCAAACCAAGCCGAAGCAAGCTTGGGGTATTGGACCCACAGGAAATAAAATTTAATCTTGTCCGACACTCGCCCCATGAGCCGCTTCCTTGTTTATCCACTGCTGCTGATTGCCGCCTGTCCCAACCTTGCCGCCGCTGATGCACCGCCCACACCACCAGTGACGCATTCCTTTGCGATCGGCCAGACGGATTTTCTGCTCGACGGGCAGCGATTGCAGATCCGTTGCGGCGAGATTCATTTCGCCCGTGTGCCGCGCGAATATTGGGTGCACCGCCTCAAGGCGATCAAGGCCATGGGCCTCAATACCGTCTGCGCCTATCTGTTTTGGAACTACCATGAATGGGAACAGGGCAAGTTCGACTGGGCTGGACAGCGGGACGCCGCCGAATTTTGCCGGCTGGCGCAACAGGAAGGCTTGTGGGTGATCCTTCGGCCCGGCCCCTACGCCTGCGCCGAGTGGGAAATGGGCGGTCTGCCCTGGTGGCTGCTAAAAGAATCCGGCGACGGTTTTTTGCGCACCCGTGATCCGCGCTTCGTCGCGCCTGCCCGCCATTGGTTGAAGGAAGTCGGCCGGGTGCTGGGTCCGCTGCAGGTCACGCACGGCGGCCCGATCATCATGGTGCAGGTGGAAAATGAATACGGTTATTTCGGACGGGACGGCGATTATATGCGCCTGATGCGTCAGGCCACGTTGGATGCCGGCTTCGATGTGCCGCTCTTTGCCTGCAACCCCACGGGCGAGGTCGTGCGCGCCTATCTGCCGGAGCTGTTCACGGTCGCCAATTTCGGATCCAATCCGGCCGCCGGTTTCAAGGCCTTGGCCGAGGTGCAAAAAGGGCCGCTGATGTGCGGGGAATTTTATCCCGGCTGGTTCGACACCTGGGGTTCACCGCACCATCGCGGCGACACTCCGGCCGTGTTGCGCGATCTCGACTACATGCTCAAGTCCAACGGTTCCTTCAGCCTCTACATGGCACATGGCGGCACGACGTTTGGATTGTGGGGCGGGTGCGACCGGCCCTTCAAGCCCGACACCAGCAGCTACGACTACGACGCGCCGATCAGCGAGGCCGGTTGGGTCGGGGAAAAATTCGCGCAATTCCGCGCGGTGATGAAACCTTACCTGCTTCCGGGCGAAACGCTGCCCGAGCCGCCGGCTCCGATGCCCGTGATTGAAATTCCGCCATTCACACTGCGCGAGTCCGCGCCCGTCCTCACCAACTTTCCCGCCGCCACGATCCGCGACGCTTCGCCCCGCTCGATCGAGGCGTATGGCATCAGCCGCGGTCTCATCTCCTACCGCGCCACGCTTCCGGCCGGCCCGGCCGGAACGCTCGAGCCCGCACTCGTCCGCGATCTGGCTTGGGTGTATTTGGACGGTCAGCCGGCGGGCCTGATCGACACTCGCATGCGGCACTCGCGTGTCACCCTTCCTGCGCGAACGAAGCCGGTCACGCTCGAGGTGCTTGTCTACACCATTGCCCGGGTCAACTTCGGCGCCGAAGTCCACGACCGCAAAGGTCTCCAGGGGCCGGTCCGTCTCCAGCCAAAGGATGGGGCGCCGATCCTGATCGAGGATTGGCAGATCCGGGCCATCGACTTTGGGGCCGATGCCACTTTGCCTGCGCTGGCCTGGCAGACCGGACCCGCCACCGGGCCGGCGTTCTGGCGCGGCTCGTTTGGCGTGGCGGCTCCGGGCGATACTTTTCTCGATGTCTCGAAATGGGGCATGGGCGTTGTCTGGGTAAACGGCCACTGCCTCGGACGTTTCTGGAACATCGGGCCGACGCAAACCATGTACCTGCCCGGCCCGTGGCTGAAAATAGGAACCAACGAGATTGTCGTGCTCGACTTGAGCGGACCCGAGAAGCCTGAGATCGCCGGAGTGAAGATCCCCGTGCTCGACCTGCTCCGGCCGGAAAAGGATTCGCTGCCCCGCACCAAGCGCGGCCAGCTTCTGCTCACCGGCGTCGCCCCCGCCCACACGGGAGCATTTGCCCCGGGCATCGCCCCGCAGGAAATCCGTTTTGCGAAAACGATGACGGCGCGGCAATTCTGCCTCGAATCAATCGACGCCTTCGACGGCAAGGAATACGCCGCCGTCGCCGAGATATCCCTTCTCGATCCCAACGGGAACACCGTGAACCAATCGGCCTGGAGCATCGCCTACGCCGACAGTGAAGAAGTCATGGCGGATGACGGTTCCGCCATCAACGCGATCAACGGCCAGGCGTCGGACCACTGGCACACCGAATGGAGTGCGGCACACCCCCCGCACCCGCACCGGCTGGTCATCGATCTCGGCGCCGACATCGCCATCGCGGGTTTTCGCTACACCCCGCGGCAGGGTGCGGCCGACGCCGGCGGGCGCATCAAAAATTATCGCATCTATCTCGGAGAACGTCTGGCCACGCCGGTGAATTGACCCATGCTTTTCCGCAATTCCGATCCATGAAATATCTCCTCCCCAGTGCCACCATTTTTTGCGCCGCACTCGCCGGCATTGCGGCCGACACGCCGGCCGCTTTCCCCGTCACGATCACCGTCGATGCCGCGCATCCCACCGGCCCGCTCCGCACGTTCTGGCGCTACTTCGGCGCGGACGAACCCAACTATGCGACGATGAAGGACGGCCAGAAACTGCTCGGCCAGCTCGGCGAACTCGCGCCGAGGCAGATCTATTTTCGTGCGCACAACCTGCTTTCCAGCGGCGACGGCACGCCCGCCTTCAAATGGGGTTCGACCAATGCCTACACCGAGGATGCCCGGGGCAATCCGGTCTATGACTGGCGCGGGATTGACCGCATCTTTGACAGCTATCTCCAGCGCGGCGTGCGTCCGTTAGTCGAGATTGGTTTTATGCCCGAGGCGATGTCGTCGCAGCCGCAGCCCTACCGGCATGAGTGGCGTCCGGGTTTGCCCTACGACAAAATCTACACCGGCTGGACGAAGCCGCCGAAGGATTATGTCAGGTGGGGTGAACTTGCCTACCAGTGGGCCAGGCACAGCGTGGAAAAATACGGGGCGGACGAGGTGAACACCTGGTGGTGGGAAGTCTGGAACGAAGCCAACAACCAGCCCAAAGGCTACTGGGGCGGCAGCGCGGAGGATTTTCGCAAACTCCACGACTACGCCATCGCCGGAATCCGCCGCGCCCTCCCGACCGCCCGGGTCGGCGGTCCGCACACCGCCGGTTCCGGCGGCCAGTTCATGCAGGATTTTCTCGACCATTGCCTGCACGGCACCAACTACGCGACCGGCGAAAAAGGCACGCCGCTCGATTTCGTCGCCTTTCACGCGAAAGGCTCGCCCACCGTGGTGGACGGCCATGTCCGCATGGGCATCAGCAATCAGTTGAAAACCATCGAGACCGCCTTTGCCACCTTTGCCTCATATCCCGAACTCAGGGGCAAACCTGTCATCATCGGCGAATCAGATCCCGAAGGCTGCGCCGCCTGCCAGGGGCCGCAGATGGCCTATCGCAACGGCACGATGTATTCCAGCTACACGGCGGCCGTTTTCGCGCGGAAACACGATCTCGCCGACGCGCACGGCATCAATCTCGAAGGCGCCGTCACCTGGGCCTTCACGTTCGAGGACCAGCCTTACTTCGCCGGTTTCCGCCAGATCGCCAGCAACGGACTCGCGCTGCCGGTGATGAATGTTTTTCGGATGTACGCCAAAATGGGCCCTGAGCGCCTCGCTGCCCTCAGCTCGGCCGAAGTGCCGCTGGCCTCGATCATCCACGAGGGCGTGCGCGGTTCTCCCGACGTAGCCGCGCTCGCCAGCCGTGCTCCCGGTCAGATCGCCGTGATGGTCTGGCATTATCACGACGATGATGTCGCCGGTCCCGATGCTGCGGTGCAGCTCACCGTGGCCGGTCTGCCCGCCGGATTGAAAAACGCCAAGCTCACGCACTACCGCATCGATCAACAGCACAGCAATTCGTACGCCGAGTGGCTGCGGCTGGGCTCCCCCGTGGCGCCCAATGAAAAGCAATACGCCCAATTGGAAAAAGCCAGTGCGCTGACCGCACTCACCGATGCGCCTGCGCCGGTGGCGATCGCCGACGGAAAAGCCGCCCTCAGCTTCACCCTGCCCCGTCAAGGCGTGTCGCTGCTGCTGCTGACCTGGGATGAGTGAGGGCGAATCGATTTTTAGCCAAAGGCAGAGCCTGAGAAACAG
>CAZIQP010000136.1:0-10410 GCA_964541315.1 uncultured Opitutaceae bacterium | reverse complement strand
GGGGTCTGGCCGTGTTTTGTTAGTTTTGGATTGAACGACGGAAACGGGGTAATGTTTTCTTGACCGATCCGAAGGCGTCGGCGTTTGGGTTGTCCATGTGCTCGAACTTGAACGCGCCGCGACAAGTACGCCACCAACGGGAACAGGGGACTGAGAAACAGGATCTGGCTTTGCCGTTTGTCGTCTTGATCGGTGAAAACGTCCCATCCGTGATCATCCTGAATCTGCGGTCATAACCAACCGTCTGATGCCGACGGGCCAAAGCCCTGGAGAAAGGCCGGGGCTTGACGACAGACTCGGTAAGACTACGGTAAGACCATGACCTCGCTCACCGTCAAACTACCCGGCAGTCTCGACAAGAAACTGCGCAGCGCGGCGAAAAAACGCGGCGAAAAAATCTCCACTCTGGCCCGCCGGGCGCTCGAAAAGGAAGTCGCCGGCGAGGCGCCGGATTTTGCCAAGCTGGCCGAGCGTTATCGGGGTATGTTCAGCGGCCCGCGCGATCTCTCCACCCGCGAAGGCTATGGAAGTTAAGACCCTGGTGGATGCGGGTCCGTTGATCGGCTGGTTCAACGCGACGGATCAATGGCACCAGTGGAGTGTCGGCGCCTTGCGCCGTCGGTCCGGTATCCTGCACACGACGGAGATCGTACTCGGCGAAGCCCTCTATCATCTGGGCGGAAACACCGCAATGGTTCAGGCGCTGCTGGCCTTGGTACGGGAGGGAGCCCTTGTCCTGCATCCCCTCTGGCCGAGACATCTTTTGCGCACTCAGGAACTCATGGTGAAGTACGAACGCATGGATGCCGCCGATGCGTCGCTGGTCGTGCTCAGTGAGCTACACCCGGAAGCCACGCTCGTGACCACGAATGCACGCGACTTCAGGATCTACCGTCGATTTACCAACGAATCTCTGCCTTTGGCGATGCCTTGATTCCCTTCCTGTACTGACCACCTATGCAGATCATCCATTTCCCCATCGCCCAAACCGATCTCGCGCTCCCCGAAGTGGCGGTGTCCGTGGAGCGGCAGAAGCTGGCGAAGCGGATCTGGCGCGGTGCGGCGGATGACGGCCTGGAGTTTGGTTTCGAATTGAATGCCCCGCTCAAGGACGGTGATACGATTTGGCAGACCAGCATTGCGCGTTATGTCATCCGGCAGTTGCCGGAAGCGGTGTTGGAAATCTCGCTCGATGTCGCGCCGTCCGCCGCTGCGGGCATTGGCTGGGCCATTGGCAATCTGCACCTCGAACTCTCGGCCGAGTCCAAACGGCTTCTTACCACGGATGAACCGGCAGTGCGTCAGTTGCTCGAACGACTGAAAGTCCCTTTCACTCCCACGACCGCGCTGTTTCGGCCCGGCCGCTTTGCGCGCGGTGATCAATCCACCAATGAACTCGGACCCAGTCACAAACATTGACGTCAATGCAAACGCGTCCGGAGGTTGCGAGGCGAGTGACGGATGTCGCATTCGCTCGGTAACGCAACCTGCATCCGCAGCCTGGATCGTCGGGCTGCTGCAAGCGGGCGATTCGTTTTATCCGACCGGCAGCTATGCGCACTCATTCGGGTTGGAGGCGCTCGTGCAGGAGGGTGTCGTGCGCGATCGCGCGACGTTGAGGGAATTTGTTTTTCGCTCCACCCTGCCGGCACTGCGACACACGGAGCTGCCACTGGCTGCGCATGCCTGGCGCGCTTTTGAAACTCCCGACTGGAAAAGACTCGGAGAAATCTGCCGGCTTTCCTCCGCGCTCAAAACCGCCAGGGAGGCACGGTTCGCCGCGGACAATATCGGGCGGCAGCGGGCAGAACTGATGGCCAATCTGCGCGCGCATCCGCTTGCCCGGGAATTTCTGCAACGCGCCACGGCCGAAGCGTGGCCCCATTCGCCTTCGGTTTCCGCCGCACTCGAAGGCCGCGTGCTCGGAGCGCCGCTCACCGCGGTTTTATCTGGCATCACCTACGCCACCATCGCCTCGCTGCTCTCGGCCGCGATGAAAGTCCTGCGGCTGGGCCAGAACGCGAGCCAGTCGCTGCTGACCGAAGCGCTGGATGAAGCGCCAATGAATATTGCAAGGGCAGAAGCAGTGCCGTTCGATGAAATCGGCTGGTTCAATCCATGGCTCGACATCGCGGCAGCGCGGCACGAGACGGCTGAAGCGCGGATGTTCATTTCTTGATTCGATGCATTCGACCAGGACAGTCTTTATTTTTCGACACAGAGGAAAGGCACGAGGTACACAGAGAGCACAGAGACTTTTGCCTCACATCTGGTTCATCGCCTGGTGCCTTGCTCGGCGCCCTCTGTGTTCTCTGTGACCCAAAATCTCTTCCTATGAAACGCTCTCCTCGCATCGGCATCGGCGGTCCGGTTGGCTCCGGCAAGACGATGCTCTGTCTCAAACTGTGTCAGCGTTTGCGCGAACGCTACTCGATGGCTGTTGTCACGAACGATATCTATTGTTCCGAAGACGCGCAGTTTCTCATCAAGCACAGCGCGCTGCCCGCCGGGCGGATCGCCGGGGTCGAAACCGGCGGCTGTCCGCACACCGCCATCCGCGACGACACCACGATGAACGAACAGGCGTGCCGGGCGCTGGAAACAAAGTTTTCCGACCTGCAATTGCTGCTCGTCGAAAGCGGCGGAGATAATCTTACGGCCACGTTTTCGCCGGAGCTGGTTGATGCCTTCATCTATGTGATCGACGTCGCGGAAGGGGACAAAATTCCCCGCAAGGGCGGACCGGCGATTCGGTTCAGCGATCTGCTCATCATCAATAAAATTGATCTCGCTCCGCTGGTCGGCGCCGATCTCGGCGTGATGGAGCGCGACGCGAAAATTCAGCGCGGCGCACGGCCGTTTCTGTTTTGCGACCTGAAGCGTGAACACAATCTCGACCAAGTGATCGCTTGGATTGAACGCGAGGTATTGTTCGGACAGAAAGCCAAAGCATGAAGGGGCGTGAACAGGTAGGTTGCGAGCTGGCCTTGCAACGTGGCACGGCAAGCGCGCCACCTACACTCATTCATGGTGTTCACCATGGCTGAATTCTCCGGACAACTGGCACTGCGCGCCGAGGCGCGACCCGACGGCCGCACGGTGCTCGCCACCCAATCGTTTCGCGCGCCCTACCACATCAGCAAGCCGTATTGGGATGAAGACTCGCGGACCTTGTTGGTGCAGGTGGTGAATCCCACTGCCGGCATTCTTTCGGGCGACCGGTTGGAATCGGCCATCTCCGTCAAGCATGGAGCCGCGCTGCTCGTCACCACGCCGAGTGCGAGCCGGGTTTTCAAGATGAAGGAGGGCGCGGCGGAGTGCCGGCAGCATTTCACCGTCGCCGCCGGGGGATGGTTGGAAGTGTTGCCCGAGCCGCTCGTGCCGCATCGGGGCTGTCGCTACCGGCAGACGACGCATATTGAGGTGGCCGCGGGTGGTGCGGTGTTTTTCGCCGATTTGCTGATGCCCGGCCGCGTGGGCCACGGCGAGGCGTGGGAGTGGGAAAAGCTGTGTGTGGAGGTCGACGTACGGCTCGGCGGCGAACTTATTTTGCGCGAGCGCTTCGAACAATCCGGCGCGGATCTGCGCGCATTGGCTGCATTGTCCGGCTCGGGACCAACCGCGTGTTTTGGCAATGCCGTGCTGATCGCCGAGGGTCCGGCAGACTGGATTCCTGCAGTGGCCGCGTTGCATCGCGACGGCACCTGGCTGGGCGTAAGTGCGCTGCGCCGCGGCGGCTGGAGCGTCAAGTGCGTGGCCGCAGACAGCATCCGGCTGCGACAAACCGTTCTGGAGCTGCGCCAGCTTCTGGCGGGATATTTTCCTCACCTCGCGTGTGCGCCGCGAAAACTGTGATTCCTTCTTGTAGGAGCGGCTTTATGCCGCGATCCGACAAACCATCGCGGCATAAAGCCGCTCCCACCCCCAACCAATCCAAAGACAATAAAACCGGCTCAGCGATCCTGGCGCGAAGCTTTGGCCGCTGCGGTCTTCCCAGTCTGCGCCTCAGCAGCAGGCCGCAGAAAACGCCAGCCGATCTCCGCCAGCGCAATGATCACGAGAAAACATCCGAGGGTTGCGATCGGATGCGCGGCGAGATGGCCGTAATCCCAAGTCAGCTCGTGCCCACCATGTCCGGGATGGGCGAAAGCCACCGGAGCCGCAGCAAGTGAAATGGCCGTGAGGACAAGGATAAGATGGCGTTTCATAATTTGAAGATAGCAAATTTCAGGCCATTCCTGCCAGTCAAATTCTCGCTTTTATCACGCACCCTTTGCTCAACCTAGCCGCGGCAGGCCGCTCTCCGCCATTGCGCCCGGCAGACAACCGGTCATATCCCAATCTCACTCATGGAAAAACCTGTCCCGAATCCGCCCCATGCGTGGCGCTGGGTTCCGTCGCTGTATTTCTGCCAAGGGATGCCCAACGCTGTGATGACCAGCCTGTCGGTGGTGATGCTCAAAAACCTGAATGTCTCGAACGCCGACATCACTTTCTATACGAGCATGCCTTATTTGCCGTGGGTCATCAAACCGCTCTGGTCCCCGCTGGTGGATCTGTTCGGCAAAAAACGCCAGTGGATAATCGCGCTGCAATTCGTCATCAGCCTCGCCTTTGGTCTGATTGCGCTCACGGTGCCGGCGTCGGATTTTGTCCGCTCGGTCGTGGTGCTGCTCTGGCTCATGGCTTTCAGCTCGGCGACGCACGACATCGCGGCGGACGGGTTTTATCTGCACGCACTGCCGCCGGAGCAGCAGGCCGCGTTTGTGGGCGTGCGCAGCACCTGCTTCAAACTTGCCACGCTGGCAGGCAAAGGCGGGCTGGTGTGGCTGGCGGGCCGGCTGCTGGGCATCACGGGCAGTGCCACCCAGGCGTGGAGCGGCATTTTCATTTTGCTCGCTCTCTTGTTTTTGTTCGCAGCTCTCTATCATGGGCGGACCCTGCCGGTCATTGCGGAAAGGACCGATGCAAACCGGGCACGGCCGACGTTCATGGATGCGCTGCGGGTCTTCGGCCTGTTCTTCCGCAAGCCGGACGTCATCGTCGCCCTGTTTTTTCTTCTGGTTTACCGGCTGGCCGAGGCCTTCGCCTTGAAACTGGTGGAGCCGTTTCTGCTCGATCCACGGGACAAAGGAGGGCTGGGACTGACGAATGAGCAGTTGGGTTTGGCGAACGGCGTGGTGGGCGTGGCGGCTTTGCTGGGCGGCGGATTGTTGGGCGGCTGGCTGGTTTCAAGGCACGGTCTGCGCCGGATGCTGTGGCCGATGATTTTTGTCATGCATCTGCCCATCGTGGTTTTTCTCCTGCTGGCAGTCGCGCAGCCGGAAAATCTTTTTCTGATCAACGCCGCGCTCGGGGCCGAACAGTTCGGCTATGGCTTTGGGTTTACCGCCTACATGGTCTTCATGATGATGATCGCCGAGGGGGAACACAAAACCGCCCACTATGCGATTTGTACGGGTTTCATGGCCGCAGGCATCATGCTGCCCGGCCTGGTGGCCGGCAAGATCCAGGAGCACGTCGGCTATGTGAATTTCTTTGTCTGGGTCTGCGTGGCCACGCTCCCGTCGTTTGTCGCCACGGCGCTGGTCAAGGTTGATCCCGCCTTTGGCAAAAAAACCTGAGATCGTTCGACTCGCCGTAAAGGCAGGACTTCCATTCCGGGGGATAATCGTTGCTGACAGCCGGGAAATGGATAACGCAGTCTTTCCAACGGTCCACACCTTCAGCCATGTATCAAGTCACTTTCTCGGAACAAAGCATGCGCGAGCTCAACCGGCTCGACAAGCTCGCGCAGATGTCCGCCATCGAACCGATCAGCCAGATCACTCCGGCCGACCTGGCTCATCCGCGGGAGCCGTTGGGCAAATTCAACCGGAAGGGCACGGATTTCTACCGTCTTCGCGCCGGCGATTTCCGTTTTTATTTCACGGTACAGGAAGACAAGCTCCACACGCATTATATCTTGCACAAGGATTCCTTGGAAGATGCCCTTTTCCGGCTCAAATTGCCGGTCTCCGAACAGCAACTGGTCGAGCAACACAGTAAGTTCTGGAAATATCTCGAGAGTCTTACCAAATAGTCTCGAGCCATGCCCGATCCCGTCCAACGCGACAACCCGTACCACGTCAATCAAGCCAGCCGCATCTATTTTTGGCCCAATCTGATGACGGCCGGGAATCTGTTTTGCGGTTTTGGGGCGATCATCCGGTGCATCCAGGCGCGTATGCTTTCAGACGGCGGAGATTATGCGGCTTCGCATGTGGATTTGTCGTCCACGACCCTCTACACTCAAGCCGTCTGGTGCATATTGATTGCTGTGATCTTCGATGCCTTGGACGGCCGGGTGGCCCGGATGATCGGGCGGACCTCCCTTTTCGGGGCGGAATTCGATTCACTCGCGGATGTGATTTCATTCGGCATGGCTCCGGCCTTGATGGTTTTCTTCCTGATTCTGGCCCCGCGGGAAGATTACCAGTGGTTTCGTGATTATGGTTGGCTTATCGCCTTCATCTATCTGCTCTGCGGTGCCGTCCGCTTGGCACGATTCAATGTCATCACCCATCCCTTGCTCTACCGCGGGGAGGCTGAATCAAGTAAGGATTTTGTCGGTCTGCCCATTCCGGCCGCCGCCGGTACCGTGGCTTCCATGGTGCTGTTGTTGTTGAACCTCTCGGCCAATGCTCGGGAGCTGCGGCAATGGGCTCTCGCGCTGCCTTTCATTCTCATTCTTGTCTCGTTCCTGATGGTCAGCACCATTCGCTATCCGAGCTTTAAACAGGTGGATTGGCACCTGAAAACCCGCCTGCGGACTGCGGTTTTGGTTTTCATCGTCGGCGTGGTTGCGTGGAGGCTGCATGAAATCGCCGTTTTCTTTCTTTTTCTCGGTTATATCGGCTATGGCCTGTTTGCCCATTACCAGCGAAGCGTCCGCCATGCCCAACGGCGCATGCTTCGGAATAAAGTCGTGAAGAAACGTCAGGAAACTTCTGAATAACCGCTTTCGGTGAATAATCCCCGGCTTATTCGCACCTTGGTTGCTTTGCTTCACAACCGTCCGCCTGCCCGTTCCTGCTCGATAAAAGCCAAGTTATCACGATATTTGCAGCCTATAGTAATAGTGATACTTCCTTATTGAATACTATCTATTCATCCATTGTCTGGGAAGAACTCCTAACGCACCCCTGTCCCGATGAAATTTAAGATCAACCGCGATCACTTCAGCAACGGTCTTGCCCAAGTCCTCAATGTCGTCGGCTCCAAAGCCGCGATGCCGATCCTGAGCAATGTATTGATCGAAGCGGAGAAGGATCATATTTCCCTTTCCACCACCAATCTTGATCTGGGCATCCGCTGCAAAATCAAAGCCGAGGTCAAGGAAAGCGGCAGCGTGACCCTCCCCGTCAAACGTTTGGCCGGAATTGTGCGGGAACTGCCCAATGTCGATGTCACGCTTGATGTGGCGGCAAATCATCAGGTGAAACTTTCCTCCGGCGGCTCTCATTTTAAAATCATGGGCATCGGCGCGGAAGAATTTCCGAAACTGCCCGACACCGGCGACGACAAGACGTTTACCCTCGAACAGGGCGAACTGGCCACGATGCTGGGCAATGTGGCGTATGCGCAGTCGACGGACGAAACCCGTTACATTCTCGCCGGGGTTTATTTCAATTTTAAAGACGGCAAACTTTCCTTGGTCGCGACCGATGGCCGTCGCTTGGCTCTGGTCAGCAAGGAACTGCCGGTTCCCGCAGCCAGCGCAGGAGCAATTATTCTTCCCGCCAAAACGGTGGCGGAGTTGCTTCGTTTGCTCGGGAAAGGCGACAAGCTGACGATTTCCTTCAACGAACGCCGGGCGGCTTTCCAGATCGAAACCGGCAAGGACACCAGCGGGCTTTTCGACAACATCTATTTGTTTTCGAAAGTGGTGGAAGGAAACTACCCCAACTATCATCAGGTCATCCCGAAAGAGACCCATCAGCGGATCAAACTGGAACGGGAGTTGTTTCTGCAATGTGTTCATCGCGCAGCCCTCGTGACCTCGGAAAAATCCAATTCGGTTAAAGTGAAGGTCGGCACCAACCTGCTGGAAATCTCCGCTTCTTCCCCCGATTTCGGTGAGTCGCACGAATCGATGGCCATCGCCTATACCGGTCCGGAGCTGCAGGTCGCCTTTAACCCGCAGTTCATCATGGATCCTCTGCGCGCCCTGACGAAGGACGAGGTCTTTTTCGAGGTGAAGGATGAGGTCAGTCCCGGGGTTTTCAAGACCCTCGAAAATTTTGTATGTGTCATCATGCCCGTGCGATTGAGCTGAACGTCCGCCGTTCGGGCGGGTTTTGCAACCGCCCTTTCAATCCTCCTGCCAGAAACAGTCCATGACCGAGACACTTTCCTGCCTGCTCGTGGCCACAACCGTATTGCTGCTGTTGCTGTACGTTAACTTGCGGGTTTCGTCCCCCTTGCTGGCGATACCGATCCGTTGGTTGCGCTGGCTGCTCTTCGCCCTGTTTGCGGCCGAAGCCAATTTGCGCAGCGATTGGATCGACCGGCCTTATTGGGTGGTGTTCGTTTCGGCCTTCTTGTTCTGGTTGCTGTCCGAATCGGCTTTCAACTGGCTGCGGGTAAGCGCCATCAGCCTGAGTCCGCTGCCTTTGTTTCCGAAATTCATTCTGAACTCCGGTGGCGGCGAGTGGCCGACCAACCGACGGTTGCTCAAGGTGAGGGATTGGCTCCGCGCCAATCATTTTACCGCCGTACAGGCGCTTAAATCCGAGGTCGGCGGCGGCATTTGGCTGCGTGTTTCGGTTTATCAAAACCGGGAAAACACCGTGCGACTGCAAGTGGCGTTTCTCCCGCAGGAAAATGGCGCCATCACGGTTTGCTACAGCCTTGCTTCGGAAACACAGGGCGGACGGCGTTACATCACCGATAATTTTTTTCTCCCGTTTGGCGGTTTTTATCCTGAAAATTGGTATGTGGATCGCAGCCCGTGGCGGCGTACTTTGCCCCACATGCTTGACTATCACCTCGGGCGTTTGAAAAAGGCGGATGAGACGGCAGTCCCGTGGGAGACCGATCCCTTGGATGATTTGAATCGACAGCAGCGGCAGATGGAGCAGATCAACACGCAACTGGGCTTCTTGGTGCCCAATGCCGAGCGGGAAGAATACGGCAAAATCACGCCCGAAGGACGCTTCCGAATCTGGAAGGAAGCCTGGCTGTTGGATTACTTCGGTTTGCCAACCCGCTATGAATGATTCGGTGACTGCGGGACATTGATTTGCCAAGGAATGGTTAATTCAACGGCCTAATCCAAAATTTCTCGTCTCCTAATCAATTCCACCTAGGGTATTCACATGCTAACGATTGCCGTCACCGCGCTCGAGGCCATGAAGGACATACCGCCCCACACTTGGTTGAAGGTCGGCATTGTCATTGCAGTCGTCGTCATCGTGCTGGTGGTCATTCCCAAGATATTCAAAATGAACAAGATAATTCTTGGCGTAACCGTTTTCGTAGCCGGTACTATCATCTTTTTCTCTTGGGTCCGCCAAAGGAATGAACCGAAATTTTTGACTCCGCTGATTGATCATCTCGTCCCTTTCTTTTCCAGTGATGTGGTGCGGGATAAGAAAGATAAGCAAATGCCCCATTAAGCACTTTGCAGTCCCTGCGCTGTGTCACCCCCGGAGTGCGTGAAAAATCAGATTGGTCTTTCTGTGGGCAGTCGCTACAGATCGCGGCTCATTATGACTAAATCGCATTCCGATATCGGACTCATCGGCCTCGCCGTGATGGGTCAAAATCTTGCTCTCAACATCGCCGACCACGGCTTTCAGATTTCAGTTTACAACCGCACCACGGAAAAAACGGATAAATTCGTCGCCGAAAACCCCGGCACCCCGGGCGGTGTCGTCGGGACCAAAACCCTGGAGGAATTCGTCCAGTCTCTCGCCAAGCCGCGCAAGATGATCATCCTTGTCCAGGCGGGCAAATCGACCGACGCGGTCATTGACGGTCTCGTTCCGTTGCTGGAGCAGGGCGACATCATCATCGACGGCGGCAATGCGCTCTGGACGGACACCATCCGTCGCGAGAAAGCGCTCCGCGAAAAAAATCTCCGCTTCATCGGCTCCGGCGTTTCCGGCGGCGAAGAAGGCGCGCGTTTCGGTCCGGCGCTCATGCCTGGTGGCGATGCGGCCGCTTACAAGGAGCTCGCTCCCATCTGGAATGCGATCGCCGCGAAGGTTGACGCGAAGACCGGCAAGCCGCTCGTCGGCGCCACTCCCGGCAAGCCCATTGTGGGCGGCGTGCCTTGCGCGACCTACATCGGCGAAAACGGCGCGGGTCACTACGTCAAGATGGTCCACAACGGCATCGAGTACGGCGACATGCAGATGATCTGTG
>CAZIQP010000135.1:0-10418 GCA_964541315.1 uncultured Opitutaceae bacterium | reverse complement strand
TCCGCCGCGAGGTCACCGACGACGACATCACGCGCCTCACCGAGATCCGCATCAAACGCATCTCCGCCTACAACCGTTTCCAGGCCGACGAGGCCATGAAGAAGATCGAGGAAGGCATCAAGGAAACGAAGGCCCACCTCAGGAAACTCACCGAGTACGCCATCGCCTGGTTCGAGATGCTGCAGGAAAAATACGGCAAGGGCATCAAGCGCCGCACCAGCTACGACGAGATCGAGCAGATCGACGCCTCCGAAGTCGTCTCCGCCAACCAGCGCCTCTACGTCAACCGCGAGGACGGCTTCATCGGCCTCAACTGGCGCCAGCACGAGTTCGTGCAGGAGTGCACCATCCTCGACAGCGCGCTCTGCCTCATGGCCGACGGCTCGCTCAAGGTCTCCAAAGTCACCGACAAGATTTTCATGGGCCGCGAGATCATCCATGTCGCCGTGTGGCCCAAGGACGGCGACACGAATTTCTACACGATGATCTACCAGGACAAGGAGACCGGGAAAGCCTTCGCCAAGAAATTCCAGATCGGCGGCCTCTCCCGCGACAAACTTTATCCGCTGGTGAAAAGCGAAGGCTCACGCGTCGTGTACCTCGAGGTCAGCAAGACCGAAAAGGAAATGCCCAAGACCGTGCACATCTCCCTGGACGGCCGCAGCGGCGCGAGAAACCGCGAGTTCGATTTCGATCTGACCACGGTTCCCGTCAGCACAAGAACCGCAAAGGGTCTAACCGTTACCAAGTGGGCCATAAAAGAGGTTAAGAGAACCGATCTCGCACTGAAGTGATCCGCCCGCCCGTGTCAGCCTTAGCCTTGGCGACGGCTGAACCGCGAAAGGCCTGACGGTCACCAAATGGCCGATCAAGGAAGTGAAGCGAACTGACCTGGCGCTGAAATAAGGTAGGGCGCGTTACTTGTCGGGCCGAAACATTTCGCGAAGGCTGATCCCTAACGCGCCGTCTCCCGCCCGTCCTACTTCGCCTTCCCGCCCATGCGCCGCCGCACGGCCCGCGCATAATACGCCACCGGGATCAGGGTGAGCAGAGAGATCACGATCAGGAAGATCATCTGGTTCCGTGCCCCGTTCGGATCAGCCAGGAATTGGTGCGCCACCGGATCGTTGGCATGCTCCGCCAGCGCCACGGGACCTTCCGCCGCAATCCGCGCGATTGAAAAGCCGCCGCCGGCCGCCGAGGTCCAGCCAAGGGCGGACAACCAGGCGTACGCTCTCACGCCCACCGCCACGCAGCCGATGGCGAGCGCTCCGACTCCCACCGTGCCGAGCGAAATCACACCCAGGCTGAGCGTCCCGACGGACAGAAATCCGACCGAGATCACACCGACGCTGATCGGGGCGACCGCGAGGCCACCCCACGCAAACAACAGGCCGTAGGCCCGATCCCCGCCGGCGAACCAACCGAACAGCGGCGGAGCGCCCTCGTCAGCCTGCGAAAACCGCGCGTGGACCAAGGGCACGCCGAACAGTTGCAACCGGCTTCGGTATTCTCCTACGGCGGACCCGACCTGATCCCGCGCATCGCGAAACAACTCCGGATGCGCCCGCCGCTCCGCCGAGCGCAACACCCGCATATGGCGCATCACTCGAAACATCACCACCGGCCAGACCACGATGGTGGTCAGCGTCAGCGCCTGGGCGATGGCGGCAAAGACCAGACGATTGTCCCACCAGCGAAATGCGGCCTCACGCAGCAAATACCAACCGGCCAAAAATCCCCAGACGCCGAAGAAAACCCCCAGCGTCACCTTCACGACGGTGCGACGTTCCCGCGGCGTCCGTGCCTGGTCCAGACTGGCGCGCAGAGCCATCACTGCGCTGACCACCCCGCTGACGGAAGCAAGCAGCGCCGCGATACCGGTGGTTTTGGCCAGCATGCCGCCGTGCGCCGCCGCGCCGATTCCCGCCGCCTTCGCCGGCGTCGCCATTCCGGGCAGCGCCGCGAGCACGCCGAGCGTAAATACGTTGCCTGGCGTGCTTCGGACCAGCGCACCTTCCACAAAGGCCAGCACCTGCTCCTGCAAAATTTTCCGTCCGCGTGCCAGCCGCTGCTTCACGGCGTCCTCCGTCAAATCGAGCGCAACCGCCACGTGCTCCACCGAACGATGCTCGCGGTAGTAGAGAACCAGCGGTTCGCGATACAACTCCGGCACCCGCTCCAGCGCGCTCCATAGGATCGCCTGTTCCTCCTGCTGGATCGCGACGTCCGCCACCGGCGCGTCGCCCGACACCAACTCGCCCGCGTCCTCCAGCGATTCCGCCTGCCGCACGGGTTCCTTGCCGTCCGCGCGCCGCAAGCGGCCGACCTTGTGCCGCAAGATCCCGCACAACCACGAACGCAGTTTCTCCGGTTCGCGCAGCGCACTGAGCTGGCACCACGCGTCGACGAACGCTTCCTGCGCCAGGTCTTCGCTCTGGCTCATCTGACCGGTCGCGGAATACGCCAGCGAGCACAGCAGCCGTTGGTAGCGCTCCACGATCCGGCCAAACGCAGCGCGGTCACCAGCCAGGCTGGCCGCCACCAAATCGGCGTCACTGGTTACTTCAATGGAGGGCATGGATTCAGAGGTTTTCATGATGGGTTACCTGTAGGTGCCAGAAAAGCCTGAACCGGTGACAAAGTATTTTTCGGTCACCCGGCTCGATCATTCTCATTCTCGTAATCGTTCTCGTTCTCTCGTTTCGGCCGAGCAGCGAGAGAAAGATTAAGAGAATGAGAACGAGTAAGAAGCGCTGATGGGAACCCCGCCAAAGCCTCCATTCCCAAAAATACTTTGTCACCGCGTGCGCAGTTTTGGGCCCTTACAGGCGAAACCTCACTTCAACCCTTCAACTCATCCACGAAAATGCACCTGCCCTCCTCTTCCTCCCGTCGCCGCCAGTCCTTTGTCGCGACCGCGCTTCTCACCACGCTCCTCACGCTGGGCTTGCTCCCGGCCCGCGCCGCCACCACGCCCGCTTTGCTGGACGACTTCTCTGACGCCAAGCACAACCGCCACGGCATCGACCGACTCCTGATCGACGACAAGGGCGCCGGCAGCCAGTCGCACGCGACGCTGAAATGCGAGAATGGCGTCCTCGCGGTCGAGGGCGAGTTGGTGCCCGGCCGCGGCGTCCCCGCATTCATCAGCCTGGTCTCGCTCTTGACGCCGGGCGGGAAGCCGCAGGACCTGACCGGCTACGAAGGCGTGCGACTGCGCGTGAAGACCGGCAAAGGAATTCTGACCGTTCAGGTGAGCAGCACCGAGATCCAGAATTTCGACTACCACACCAGCGCCCCGATTGTCGGGAAGAGCGGAGAATTCACGGAGGTCCGGATGCCCTTCAAGGACATGAAACGCGCGTGGTCCGAACAGATCCCGCTCAACCTGAAATCCATCACGAGCATCAACCTCGTTTCCTTCGGCCTGGCCAAGGACACCTTCGCCTACGAGGTGGACGAAATCGGGTTCTATTAAATCCAGCAATGCAGTGCACAGGAGGAAACGGCGAACTGAATCACATTGTTATTCAAAGATCGGGCTACTTCAGCAACCGGCTCGGCCTCTGTTACCTTCGTTACCTCCTGTAAAATCTATTTCTTGGTCTGGCTCTGAGCTCTCAAACCGCAGCGCTCAGCTCCCTACTCTCACTTCTCAACCGGCCCTCCATGAATTCCCCCACCCTCGTTCCGCCCCGCACCGAAAGTTCCCGCCTCGACTATCTCGATGCGACCCGGGCGTTCGCGCTGCTGCTCGGCATCCTGTTTCACGCCAGCATGTCGTTCGTGCCGGCCTTTGTCGGCTGGGCGGTCCAGGATGTTTCCACCAGCCCGCTGGTCGGGATGTTTATCACCGTGAGCCACTCCTTCCGCATGGTAACCTTCTTCCTGATCGCCGGCTTTCTCAGCTACGTGACCTTCCACCGCAAAGGCGCCGGTGAATTTGTGCGTTCGCGCGCGCTCCGGATCGTCGTGCCGTTCGTCGTGGGCTGGTTCATTTTGCGGCCGTTGCTCGTGTCGGGCTGGATCATGGGATCGGCCAGTCTGCATGGAAACTACAGTTTCTGGACGGGAATCCGCGGCGGCTGCCAAAGCCTCGGCACTCTGCCGCAGGGAATTTTCGCCGGCACTCATCTCTGGTTTCTCTATTATCTGGCGCTGATCACCACCCTGACGCTCTTCCTCCGCGGAGCGGTAAAGGCGACCGGTTCGTGGTGTGACGCACTGGTCCGACGTGCCGACGCCCTCGTCGCGTGGTTGGCGGCTTCCCCTCTTTCGCTGCTGGCGC
Source organism: uncultured Opitutaceae bacterium (assembly GCA_964541315.1). Classification (GTDB taxonomy): domain Bacteria; phylum Verrucomicrobiota; class Verrucomicrobiia; order Opitutales; family Opitutaceae; genus Didemnitutus. The sequence goes on along the minus strand of CAZIQP010000135.1, from coordinate 6,127 downwards.
TTGCGATTCCGACCGCGGTAGCGCTGTGGTTCATGCGCTACTGGGGCATGGATACGCCGGACCAGACGCTGCAACCCTACGTGCCCGTTCTCGCCATCTACGGCGGCGGCTTCCTTCTCGGCTGGCTGCTGGGCCGGCAGCGCGACCTGATCGCGCCTTTCACGCGCCTGTCGATGCATCGTTGGATTCTTTCGGTGATCGGCATCGCCGCCATCCAGTATTCGGGCCGGTTCCAAATGGATTTCGGCCATCCGTACTACCACGCACTGCACGCTGCCTACGTCCTGGGCTATGCGCTGACGATGTGGTCGCTCGTCCTTCTGACCATTGGCGCCTTCAGGAAATTCTGCACGCGGCCGCGCCCGTGGATTCGCTACCTCGCCGATTCGTCCTACTGGCTCTACCTCGTGCACCTGCCGATCGTCGTCTGGCTCCAAGTGGCCGTCGCCGAGATTCCGGTCAACTGGTCCCCCAAACTCGCGTTCATTTCCATCGCCACCATCGCCCTCGCGTTGCTCACCTACGACCTCGTCGTCCGCTCGACCTGGATCGGAGCGATACTGAACGGCCGCCGCCGCGACCGCGCGATGTCTAGTATAGTCGGCAACATTCGCCATCCCTGGCAGACCAAACAGCCGAAACCGTCGCTTGTACTGGAAAGTGAACGGTAAGCCCCTGCTGTGATTCTCAACCACTAATCCCCACTAATCGGCCACTAATTCGGAGCCAAGCTCCGCTCGCGCCGGGAGGCGCAGGATCTCTCCCAAGAACAACTCGCCGAACGCGCCGACCATTAAACGCAGCATCGGAAATGTGACTTATAGTCTATGGCGCGCCGGCCCTGTTTCGGTTAAGTTCTACAGGTGCCAAAGACCAAACAACCTGTTCGCTCCGGCTTCGCGATCTTTCGTCCCACTCTATTTCAGGGCACGATGCCGGCTTGCTACGAAGGCGACTATCCCGTGGTTTTCACTACCGAGCTAGAGGCCCAGCGCGAGATCGCCGATAATCAGCTAATCCGTATCCAGCAGTTTCTCGATGGAGAAAGAGACTTCAACGACGCCATTGTGACCGACGAATTTGTGCTGCCAGTCGATGTCTGGCCCGATAGCAGCATCTCAATTGAAGACGGCCGTGCCTTCGGAAAAATCGAGTGACTACTTCTGAAAAACCTCATCCCTGTGAACGGCAAGAAACTGCTCGTCGGGAAGGACCGCATCCTTCGGCAATTGAAGGGCTTCGCCTTCGTATGCTGCGAAATTCTCTGCCACTGATCGCTGCGACAGTGCTGGCTTCAGTCGCTTCGACAATCTTAGTCGCAGATCGCTATCGAAAGTAATAAGTCCGATGTCAAACGCAGCGTCGTGCAGTCTCGAAAGGCAGAGCCCGTTGCGAACGTTCAACCGCTCAGCTTCGTGCGTACCCCAAGGCAGAATGTGTGACGCGATCAATAGCTCGCGCACGGCCAAACCGGTGACACCGCAGCGTCCCTCAAAGTTGTTGAGTACCGCCTGCCGGAAATACTCTTGTCCACGGCGGACTTTAACGGTCGCCATAGTGACAGTCGGCCCAGTCGGCACTTTACGCACCTGCACGCCATTCTTCGGCGTCACTTCGACTTCCTTGGTATCGTCGGCACCAAATAGCGCACGGAAGGCCGTCTCACTCGCTGGTGCCGCTTCGGCTAGATTGGAATGAAACTCTAACCATACCATCCGATCCAGCGCGCTAGCCCCGGACAGCCCCTTGATACCGCGCATCTTCAATGCCGGATCGAGCGAGGCGAAGTTGCAAAGCTTCATCGCAAGACTGTTGGCACCACGCCCCATCTTTAGTGCGAGTGCCACTATGGCCGGTTGCCGACTATGCATCTGCCCAAACGTCAGCTTGTGGTACAAATTCACCGCAATCAGGAGCTGCTCTCGCGTCCACCTTAAACTGGGTGCTTTGGCCATGCAGATAAAAGCTATCCGTGCATATGAACTATTATCAATAAGTATCCAGAGAGGGTTATCCTGAAATCAATGAAGGATATTGCCTTCATCCCAGACTCGACCAAACGTGACTATTCGAGGGCTATTGCGATAACCTGAACCCCCATTCCCATGTTTGAAATCCTGACGCTTGATTATGATGCGCGGCTACGTTGTTACTGCGCCCTCGCAAAATGCGATTATAATTGGTTCTTAACGGCGACCGGAGGCGCTGAGCGCAATCTAGAGATCCAGCGTGAGATTATAAAAGGTTCGAAAGCCTATCAAACATTGAGGGCAGATTTGAAAAGAGGCTGTCTCTTGCCGCCCGTTGTTTTGGCAGTGAAGAACCTAGCTTTACCGGCTGAATTATCACAGGCACCAACCCAAGGCATGTGGTCTGCTGCCATTGGCAGTATCTTACAGCAATTAGTCGGAGCAGTGAGCACAGTCGCTCCTCAAGACGTCTACATCATCGACGGTCTCCAAAGAACAAATGCGATCAAGCAAACTCTCACTGAAGTTCAAGGCACGCCCCAAGAGTCTACATTTCTATCTCAAGCAGCTCGAGTTGAGATTTGGCTAAACATTCCTTTCGGTGCACTCGCCTATCGCATGCTTCTGTTAAATGCCGGCCAGCGACCAATGTCGATCAAGCATCAGGTTGAAATCCTCAGCATGAAACTTCAAGAAGAGCTGCGACCGATTCCACGACTAGAGATTCTCAGTTCTATTGAAGCTGATCGCCGGACTAAACAAGGCCAGTTTCACTTATCCAAACTATCTCAAGCCTTCCAAGCTTGGCTTCAAGGAACGCCAAGCGTTGATCTAAGAAACTTGGTTATGGAACAAATGTTAGTTGAATCGGCCATTGAAACCCTGGGGTCTTCTCTTGCAGGCCAACGTAATCAGAACGAACGAGACGAATTCAAAGCATTCGTTGAGTGGATTGTCACAGCAGACTGGGCTCTTCCCATTGATGTAAACTTTTTTGCCAACGAAACGGTATTGCAGGGAATCGCTGCTGCCGTTGGAGCTTCCGAACGCAACGCTCTACTGAAAGAACGAATGAAGCGTGCTATGGCGGCCTTGCTCAGCTCACTGACTTCCAATCCAACTTCTGATCCACTTGGAACAGTAGCATTCGACCATCTCAGAAAGGGAATTGACCCCACCAAAGTGAACGTAGGCCAGGCGACACGTGAAATGGTATTTAAAGCTTTTCAGGAACATTTTGTTTCCGACGGATTGAAGAGCATGGCCGAATGCTGGAATTTCGCAGCCGGAACTGTCTAGCGCCAATATGCAAATTCAGCTACCTCCACACGTCGCGCGCGCTTTAGGCGTGAACGATAATCATGAAAGGGATCTCGTAATCAAAGGCGTACAATTGCTCGACCACGAAGTTGGTCCACTGTTCTCAGATGGAGCCAAAGCGGTCTTTAACAGTTTGCTTGATAGCCTGCCACTTACAGCCTCCGTTGAAGTCGTTGATTGTTCTACAGAAATTGCCAATTGGCGGTACAGGATTATCGAATGTGATGGAGTACTGTGCGCTCGGGTTGTCGAGGTCCCTTTTACATGGGATGCTAGTAGGAAAGCGCCTCCGACTGACGTCGAGTCATTGCTTGTACAGGCTTGGCTTTCATCCGATAGGATCACTGACGAAAAAGACTGCCTCCGCAAAAATATCGTGGTGTTTGAGTGGCTACCGAAAGTACCGGAAGCCACAAAGTCAGTAACGCGTGCATTAAGTGGCGTCGTTCCTCGAGGCAGCTCGAATCAAACGACACGTTCTTGGAGTGACGCCGGGCTCGTTGCGCTCAAAACGACAAGCCGGTTGCTGCAGCACAATGATGGAGAATTACTCCGCCGGTTGTTTGGCGAATCCGCCACCGAACAAGCTCCTCGATGGAGATTTCTTTCGCTCTACCGGATACTCGAGCACGGTTATCTTGAGAACGTCTTTAAAGATCTCGCCTCACGTTTTTTTTCGGAGCCGAAGGAATCTCTAGATTCAGCAACAAATGCTCTGAAAAGCGAGGTCGAGCAATTTGTGCGCCTAGTCGATTTAAACAGCCTGAAATCTCATTTCGAAGAAATATGCCGGATCAACGATTCCTTAACCGCTTCTGGAAATCAATTTGCTATTCTTTTGGAGCGTGAAGCAAAAAAAAGGAGCACATATCAGGAGGCCTTTAAGCGAGGGGTCGCTTTGTGTTACCAAACTCGTTGCTCCATCGTTCATGCTGGCAGCCATTCAGTAGTTTTCGACAAGAGCCCTGGCGGTGATACCGCTCTTCTTGCCTTTCTTCCTGAAATGGAAAAAGCGGCTGCTCAGTTTCTTGGAATTCAGACTTCATAAAATTCTGCCAGAGCGCAGTAAAACATAGGATAGCAGCGAATCGTAGCTGACTGGGAACGCCCGGCAGGGCGCCCGCGAGCGTCGCGCAAGAAATCGCCCTTGGTGCGAACACGACCGGAAAGGTAACTCTCAATAGAGGTCACGCGTCTCGGCGTGAGCTCACACGCCTATGAAATTTCCCGAAATCCCCCGCCTGCCCGGCGTCCTTGTCTGGTTCTTCGTTCTCGCCTTCCCGATTACTCATCACGCGACTGAAGCCGGCCCGGCGGCTCCAATCGCAGAACCTCCCACATCATGGATCGATCCTGACACCGGGCACCGCGTCATTCGTCTCACGCGCGAGCCGGGGTCCGACAGTTTCTATTTCAACTTCAACGCCTATACCCCCGACGGAAAACGGATGGCGTACACCACACCCGAGGGCATCTCCGTGCTCGACCTCGCCACCCACGAGACCCACGTCGTCGTAAAAGGTCCGGCCAAAGCCATCATCGTCGCCACCCACACGCCCACGCTCTACTACACCAAGCCCGCCGCCGACCGCCAGTTTTCCTCGGTGTGGTGCGTCAATCTCGACACCGGGGAAAACCGCCACCTCGTCGACCTTCCCCGCCGGGCCAGCGTCGTGACCGTTAACGCCGACGAGACTTTGGGCGCCGGCACCTTCATCGAGGGCGATGCCCATGCCGACGGCGCCTACGACGGCACGGCACGCCAGTCGCCCTCGCGCATGTCCGCCACCAACATGGGCGAACCTGCCAACAAGGGCGAGATGATGACCCGCCGCCTCGCGGCCAAGCTGCCGATGACAATGTTCACGATCGATCTGCGCACCGGCAAGCTGACCACGCTGCTCGAGCATAGCACCGACTGGCTCAACCACCTCCAATTCTCCCCGACCGACCCAACGCTCCTCCTCTATTGCCACGAAGGCCACTGGTGGCTCGTCGACCGCATCTGGACCATCCGCACCGACGGCACGCAAAACCAGCTGATGCACCGCCGGCAGATGGAAATGGAAATCGCCGGCCACGAATGGTGGGGCGCCGACGGCCAGACCATCTACTACCAGCTCCACTTCCCCTACCACAGCAACGTGAGTTTCATCGCCAGCGTCAATGTCGCCACCGGCCGGCGCGAGTGGCTGAATTATGCGTCCGATCAGTCGTCCATCCACGACAACTCCTCACCCGACGGAAAACTTTTCTGCGGCGACGGCGACAACCATTCGCCGTGGATTTTTCTCTTTCGCCCCCACTCCGTTCCCAGCGAAGGCACGATCGGCACCAATCTGACCAAGGGCGGCTACCTCGAGGCGGAGAAACTCGTCAACATGTCGAAGCACAACTACCGCCTCGAGCCCAACCCCAGTTTCACGCCCGACCAGAAGTTCGTGGTTTTCCGCTCGAACATGTTCGGCCCCGACTACGCCTTCGCCGTCGAAGTCGCCAAGGCAAACTGAGCGCGATACCACGCGGACGACGAGCAGCTCATCTTCTTTCTCGCGGCCGGATCTTACACCAACCACATCGCAGCGCATGCCGGCGGTATCATAACCGAGGGATTTCATCATGCGCTTTAGATCCAGCAGGGAGAAACCGTCCGTCATTTTCCCTGAGCTGAAGCTGGCGGTATTTGTAGACGGCTGCATCTGGCACGGTTGCCCTAAGCACGGCACCCGGCCCAAGCAGAACGCGAAATTCTGGCGCGACAAAATCGCCGGCAACAAGGCCTGCGACCGACGAGTGAATCGCCTTCTGCGTAAACGCGGCTGGACGGTGGTCCGCAT
>CAZIQP010000134.1:0-10450 GCA_964541315.1 uncultured Opitutaceae bacterium | reverse complement strand
CCTCCGCCTTGATCTGGCCGCCGGCCTCGTCATAGAAGCGGCTGCTGAAGCGGACCTGCTGCAGGAGTTTTTCCGAAGGGCAGGAGGCGAAATAAAACAAGGCGTCTTTCTGACGGATTTGAGTGGCGATGATGCTCATGGCGATAGGTGGTGACGGGAGACGGGGTGATTTGTTCCGGGCGAGTTCAAAATGATACCCACAATCGCGTGACAGACAAGTGACGCTGGGGAAAAATTGCGGAAGAATTGGCGGGAGTGTTCATGGCTCAAAAAGCTGTTGGCTTGGTGGTGCTGGATTACCATGTTTTTGTTGGGATCGTAAACTTCCAAGTGCTGGCAAACGCCATGATCTTGCGGCGAGCCCGGCATCTCACGATGAAAGCGGGCCGCAGCGGCCGGGATGGAAACCTGATGCAGGAAAAGGTTTGTGTCGTGGCGGATCTCCCTAGTGCCGATCATCGGTCACGATAATCGGAAGGTCCGGTTTCGGCCAATTTGGATTGGGGCACACTTCATTTTCCGAGGCAGACTCCTGGCGTCTTCGAAAAGGCACTTGGAACGTCGTGAAAGTGGCGCAACGCCACAGCCATTCCAGCGGACCATACTGGAAGTGCATCAGCCACAGATGGGCGACCCCGGCTTGTATCAAGAAAAACAGCGCTCCGTAAAGCACGCTGTAAAACGGTCCCATGGTGCGGTACAAGGCCAGTCCAAAGCCGTAGAACAGGGGAACGCTGAACAGGCCTTGCGTCACATAGCACGTCAGGCTCATCCGTCCGAGTGGTTCCAGCAGACGAAATAACATTCTGGGCATTGTCCATTGATAGAGGAGGACAAATCCGCCGACCCAGACGGCCATCAGGGCGAGATGGTTGTACGATATGAGCAGATTATGCAGGACATAGAGTCTCATGTCGGTCAGACCCCAAGCGCCGGAATACCATTTGACCGCAGAGATCGCCGCGAAACCAATCAGGCCGCAGAGCAAGGCGCGTTTTGCCAGCCGGACCGCATAGGCGGAATTTTCGAAAACCCGGGCGCGGCCCAGGAGCATGCCCCAAATGAACAAGCCCAGCATCTGGGTGTGGCGGCCCGTCTCGATTGTCCACCAAATCCGCGACAGTTGTCCCTGCCAGAGATTGGCTTTGATCACATCGATGAAAGATCCGTTCGCAAAAACATTATAGAGCGCCTCGTTGATCGCCAGATAACGGTGAGGGGGCGGTTGAAAACCCTGATCGCTGAGGACGCGGACGGTTTCCCACAACAACGGAATCTGCAGGACGAGTATGACCGAGATCCCCAGGAGCGCCCGGTTCCCCAGCCGGTTGAGCCAGACAAGCGGAATGCCCAGAACGGCCAGGACCAGCAGAATATCTCCGCAGTAGATGAGACCGTTCAGGTAGCCGAAAATCCCCAGCACCGCCAGGCGCCACAGATACCGACCCTCGACATTGCCCTCCCGTTTTGACCAACGGTTCAGAATCAGATGGAAACTGAGACCGAACATCATGGCGAAAATCGCATACGCTTTCCCGCTGAACAGGAAGATGCCGAATTCGTCGGTCTGCATGTTGAGCTTGTGCAGCCACGCCGGTGAATCCGCAGGATAGCGCAACAATTCCCAATGCTCGATCGCATGGAGCAGCAGAATTCCGAGCAGAGCAGAGCCGCGCAAAGCGTCGACAATGGCGAGCCGCGAGGTCGGATTCCGAGCAGGTGATCGCATGGAAGTGACGACGAGCAGAACAAATCTTCAAGAAACGGGAAAGTCATTAACAGCAGAACCGGTGGAAGATTTCCCATTTTACCCGGCTATGCACCCATGGGTCATTATCGTTTTTGTGCTGCAATCTGCACTGTACTCCGGCGTTCAGACATAATTTGTAGGGTGACGGCCTACGCGGAATCTGGCCGGGCCGTTGAGTGCCTGGATCAAGGCGGCGAATTGGGGCGTGAATAATGGCCGTGGAAGAGCATCCACCTGCCATCGCGAAGCACGAACACGAGTGATACGGCGAAGCGACGGCTGATGGTCCGGCCATCTGACAGCGTGGCATCTGTTGTGCCCTCGGTGGTGAGCAACGCCACTCCGGGAGCGAGCACGGTGACATGCGGATCGGCGCAGCGTCGCTCGAGTTTGGCGATGCCTTGCGCACCTTGCCGGACTGCGGCCATGCCTTCAGCCCGGGTCTTGAAAACTTTTCCGTCTTGAATGATGCGGCTCTCGTCCGAGTCGACGATGCCCGCGAAGAAAGCGTCGGTATCAAGCCGGTTGGAGGATTCGATCAGCCGGAGGTTGGCATGAGAAAGGACTCTCGAATACTGATTGGCTGGTCGAAAAGAGCTTCAGTAACGGTTTTGCCTGTTACCTTTTCAACGGTTCGAGTTTGTATGCATCTTTCCCGTCAAGCATCGCCCAACCGGCAATTGTCAGCTCTTTGCGGAGGGCGTCGGCCCCAGCCCAGTCCTTGGCCTGCTTCGCGGCCCAGCGCTTTTCGGCGAGGGCGGTGATCTGGGCGGGGGTAGAAATCGCAATTTGGGTTGCGTCAAATAGCTGAAGACCGAGCGCAAAAACAAGCTGACTCAGATTCGCGAGCTCCGATTCAAATTTATATTTTCCACTTACAGTGAGGTCATAGCCATCGACCGATTTGAATATGAAGCCGAGTGCCAAAGGAACGTTCAAATCGTCGAGTGTGAGTGAGTCCCATGCTTCCCCTGCAATTCCCCATTGTCCTGCGATGGTCGGATGTGAATTGCGATATTCGAGCCAATAGTTCGCGAAACCTGCTTCCGTGGTAGCGCCATGTACTAAGAACGCTCGAATTATTTTTCTCAATTTATCCAGTGCACTTTCTGCTGCATGCAGCGAATCAAGTGAGAAGTTGAGTTGCTTGCGTGGATGCCCCATCAGTAGCGCATACCGCAGCGCCATTGGGCTGAACCCTTTTGCGACGAGTTCGTCGAGCGTATAGAGGTTGCCGAGGCTCTTGCTCATTTTCTTGCCGTCCACAAGCAGATGTTCGCTGTGGTACCAGTGGTGGGCGAACAAGGTGCCGTTGCAGCATTGGCTTTGGGCGAGCTCGTTTTCGTGGTGGGGGAAGAGCAGGTCCACGCCGCCGGTGTGGAGGTCGATGGTGTTTCCAAGAAGTGCCTTGCTCATGGCGCTGCACTCGATGTGCCAGCCGGGACGGCCGCGGCCCCAGGGACTTTCCCAGGCGTTGTCGCCGTCGTCGGGTTTGTGGGCCTTCCAAAGCGCGAAGTCGCTGACGTCTTCCTTTTCGTCGGCGTCGGCGGCTTGTGACTTGCCAGCGAGAGCACTGCCGACCTGGAGTTCGCGTTCCTTGACGCGGGAGAGAGCGCCGTAGCCATCGAACGAAGAAACCTTGAAATACACGGAGCCATCGGCCGCGCGGTAGGCGTTTCCCTTCTGCATGAGCACGTCGATCATGTTGACTTGCTCCTTGATGTACCCCGTCGCGGTGGGCTCCAATCCTTTGTCCATCGGCAGACAGTTAAGCGCGGCGCAGTCGGCGTGAAATTTGTCAGTCCACTGTTTGGTGACCTCGGCCAGCGGCCGGCCCTCGTCGCGGGCGCGTTTGATGGTCTTGTCGTCGACGTCGGTGAGATTGCGGACGTATTTCACCTTACCGGCACCGTATTCCAAAGTCAGAAGGCGACGAAGCACGTCATTGATGACAAAGGTGCGGAAATTGCCGATGTGCGCCGCTGCGTAAACCGTCGGTCCGCAATTGTAGAAGCTGAAAACATCCTTCGGGTCGGCCGGATCGGGACGACGAAGCTCTTTTATGCTGCGGGAAAGGGAGTCGTAAAGGCGGATGGGCATTTAGGGGGAAATCGAGTATCAAAAACCTACAGAAAACAACAGATTATCAACCACGGATTATACCGATAAGCACGGATAGGGCAGACTTTTTAACCACTAATCCACACTAATGGGCACTGATACGGAGCTATGCCAGGAAACGATTATCCCTGCGAAGCTGTAAGAGCGGCTTCATGCCGCGAGATCGGACGTCAGAGGGCAGCGTAAATTCTGATCGGGCATAAAGCCCCTCCTACGGTGAGGCAAAGCGCATTGTGCTGCTGCAGCCTCAGAGCTGCGGCCGGTCAGGATTAGTGAGCTATTAGTGTAGATTAGTGGTTAAACCGCCTCGGCGTGTTTGCTTGGACGGAAAAGATAAGCGTGAAATAATGACGGAGTGTGGTTTACTGGGTCTCTTCCCCGCCATGGCCAAAAACTTCAAACTCGAACTGACCCAACGTCCCCGGCGCCTGCGCCGTCAACCCAGCCGTCGCGCGTTGGTGGCCGAAACGGTCCTGCGGGCGGAGGACCTGATCGCGCCGCTCTTCGTGGTGGACGGCAAAGGCGGGCGCGAGGAAATCTCTTCGATGCCGGGTGTATTCCGGCACAACATCGGCGATCTCGTGAACGAGTGTCGTGAGCTCCACGAACTGGGGATTCCGGCGGTGGCGCTTTTTCCCAAGCTCGATTCCGAATTGAAAGACGCGGAGGGCTCGGAAGCGCTCAACGAGGATACGCTGGTTTTGCGTGCGGTGCGGGCCGTGAAAAAAGCCTTGCCCGAGCTGACGGTGATCACGGATGTCGCGCTGGATCCCTATACGAATCACGGTCACGACGGCGTGCTCACCAAGGCGCTCGACGACGTGGACAACGACCGGACCGTGGAAATACTTTGCGCGATGGCGGTGCTCCAAGCGAAAGCCGGCGTCGATTTCGTGGCACCGTCCGACATGATGGACGGGCGCGTCGGCGCGATCCGCAAGACGCTGGATGCGGCCGGCTTCACGGGCACAGGCATTCTGGCGTACTCGGCGAAATACAATTCGGCGTACTACGGGCCGTTTCGCGATGCGGTCGGCAGTGCGAAGGCGGCCGGTACGCGCCTGCTCAGCAAAGCCACGTACCAGATGAACCCGGCGAACCGCCGTGAAGCGGTGCGAGAGGTGCAGCTCGATATCAGCGAGGGCGCCGACATTGTGATGGTGAAGCCTGCGGGTCCGTATCTTGATATCATCCGCGAAGTACGCAATGCGACCCGTTCTCCGGTCGCGGCGTACCAAGTCTCGGGGGAATATTCCCAGATCAAAGCGGCGGCCGAACTCGGCTGGTTGGATTTGGTGCGCTGCCGCGACGAGTCGCTGCTCGCGATCAAGCGCGCTGGGGCGGATATGATTCTGACGTACTTTGCGAAGGACGTGGCGCTGGCGCTGAAGGGATGAGGTGCGCTTTGGGGAGGGCCCGTCGGAAGACGGGTACTCCGCCAATCGAATTGAATACAATCTGAACACGAATGTTTTTACGGCGCGCCCTACCTCGAGCAAACTATGACGATCGCCGGAGCAGCGCCACGTAGAAGCCGTCGCTGTTGCGCGTGCCAGGAAGAAGCGTGTGACCGAGGCCGTCGGAAATCGCGCCCCAATCGCGAACTGGTTTTTCAGAATGAAAATCGGGATGTGTGGTGAGGAATGCGGCGACGGTATCTTGGTTTTCCTGCCGGCTAAGCGAGCACGTCGCATAGACGAGCAATCCACCGGAACGGACGCGCGGGGCGTTGGCGGCAAGAATCTGGAGTTGAAGCGCGGCGAACTCTACGAGCATTGCGGGCTGCGTGTACCATTTCATGTGCGGCAAACGCCGCCAGGTGCCGGTGCCGGAGCAGGGCGCGTCGACCAGCACGCCGTCATAGTCAGAACCGGATTTGTTCGTAATGCGTACATTGCGCAAGCGGGCGCGGGTGGACCGGTCGCGCAATTCTTCCAGCATGGCGGCGCGGATATCGGTGGCGTCAACGCGACCGGTGTCGCCGAGCAGACGGGCGAGCTGCAGAGTTTTCCCGCCGGCACCGGCACAGGCATCGAGCCAGATTTGGCCAGGCGTGATCGGCGCGTGATGAAGCACGAGTTGCGAACTGAGATCCTGGATTTCGACGAAGCCGCGCTTGTAGGCATCGGTGTCGGCTACCTCGGCATTGGGCGGCAGACAAATGGCGTCGGGAAGTTCGGCGGCGTTGGTGGGAGCCCAGCCTTTGCCGGAAAATTCTGCGAGCACATGGGCGGAATCGCTGACCTGCAATCGCACCCAGAGCGGAGCGCGTTCGTTGATGGCATCGAGATGGGGCGACCCGAAGGCGGCAGGGCAGTGCCCGCGAAACCAGGCGGGCAGAAGCGATTGGGAATCGAAATTGTGGGAGCGGGCCAAGGCGGTCAGGATCGTCGCCCTTTCGGCCAGCGTTGCCGGCACGGCAGGCCATTCACCGCACAGCGCCGTGCGGTAGGCCTTGGTGTCGCGGAGATCGGGGGCGAGCCAGGCGATAATTTTGGAGGCGAGTTCGCCGTCAGATTCGAGCAGCGGCTCAATCCACGGGAGAAACCGGATGCCGGTGTAGATGAGTTCGCGGTAAAGCCGGCGATCGCGCGAACCGAAGGCGCGGTTGTGGCCGAGGAGATCCTTGATCCGGCGAGGCAGTCCGCTGTCACTGGCGAGCAGCGGTCTGACCTGCGCGAAGAGGTGCAGGAACGTGCGCTGCTGGTTGGCGGTGATACCGGGGTTCATGAAGATGTTACTCTAGGAAAGTCAGCAATTGAACCACGGATGAACGCGGATAAACACAGATCTTTCGGAGTGACGCCATGAATGCTCCCCGAATGCCGGTCTGTGGTTCAAAACTTCAGCAGTTCGACCTCGATGTTGAAGCCAAAGGAACTTTCCCGCTGCTGGCCTTCGTTGAAGGAAACTTCGTAGCGCACGTCCCAGGTTTGTCCGAGGCGCTGCATGATGCCGTAGGTCTGCTCGTTGAGCCGGCTGCGCCGCGCGTCGTAGCGCCAGCGTCCGATGAAGTGCAGCGTGTCACTGACCCGTTGTTGGCAATCGAGCAGGTATTCCTCGTAGCCGGTGGTGCCGCGCAGATAATGCGTGGAAAGCCGGACGGCCCAGGCATCCTGATCCTTGATCTGGACGGCGTAGTTCAATTCCTGCTGGGAAACACTGGGCGTGGAAAAACGCTCAAAGACTTCGAAGCGCAACCACGATGCGGGACTGAGCGTGGCTTCCGTGTAGATGTCCGACAAGGTGCGCTCGCTGGTCTTCCGGGCAAAACGGTAGTCGGTGGCAAAGTTGAGCGTTGCAAGATCGCGTGAGCCGTAGGTCTTGTCCCGCGTCTGCAGGGTGTTGTTGAGCGCAAAGCGGAGGGTGTCGAGGCGGTCGAGCTGGTCGATGTTGCGCTGGTCGCCGATGGAGAGCGGCGGCAGGTAAGTGGTGAAAACCTGGCGGTCGATCGGCGGAATGTAGGGCCGGCCGGTGGCGGCCTCGGGTGCGTAGCGGTAGGAAATCTTGGGTTCGAGCAAGTGGCGGAGGCCGTCGATTTCCCAGGTTTCGTTTTTGTAGTCGAAGGTGCCGCTGGCCCGCAATGCCGCGTCAAAACCCGCTTCACCCAGCGATCGGGTGTAGGTGCCGTTGCCTGTGCTGGTGTCGGCATAGTGGGTGAAACGACCGCCGGCAACAGGCGTGAAGGTGAACCACGGTGTCAGCGCCATGGGCCGCTCCAGGCCGTAATACGTGTCGAACCGGGTGGAGTGAAGCGCGGGAGTGCTTAGATAGGCTGGTTCTTCCAAATGAACGACGCTGGCGTTGAGCCGCTGATAAACTCCGGCGACAACCGGCGAAGGCAGGAGATCGAAGCGCAGCTCGGGCAAGCGTTCCTGCATCTGAAAGAATGAATTGGGATTGGCGCGAACGAAGGCGCTGAGCACATAGTTGTTGCCGGTGTAGGCGCCCTCGAGAAATGAGTCCGGCTGCTGGACCGGAAAAAACCAGTTGGGTTTGAAATCGCGCAGCACCTCGGAGTCGCTCCAATAATTGACCTGGCCGTTGAGGGTGACGTGCTCCCCGATTTTTTGCTGATGCTGCCATTCCAGGTAGCTCCGGTCGGCGGGAATCGGATTGCCGAGGATGTCAGTCAGCCGGTCGCCGGAATCGTGGATGTACCCGGAACGGAGAAAGCCCTGGGTCGAATCATCGCCGCTGGTGCGAGAGTAGGAGGCGGCCGGGCCGACCATGAGGCCGCGTGCGCTGTAGATTCCGGCGTCGGCGCCGATTTTCCAACCATCGGCCACGGGCACTTGCATGCCCAGATCGGCGAAAACCCCGAGGCTGCTGCGGTAGCCCACCTTGGCGCTGATTTGGGAAATTAATTCCGAGTGCAGGTCGTGGGAAATGGAGGGCAGCGAAATGAAGTGTCCCCCGAGCAGGCCGAGACGGATGTTCTCGCCGGAAACGATGCGGCCGCCTTGATAGACCAGTTTATCCGCGCGGATCGAAGGGGCGTACGCGGCGTTTTCCCGAAAAAAAACGTTGGCGTTGGTGATGACCAGATTTTCCAGAGTGCCGTCCACGGTGTCGCCGGTGATATAGAAAGGAAAGCGCCCGAGCCTTACCTGACGGACGTGCAGGGTGTCGTTCTCGAGATTGTACGTGCCTTCTTCCGCCACAAGACGCCGGTCACCGCGCGTCAGGATCATGTGGCCTTTGCCGGTGACGGTCTGGCTCTGCTCGTTGTAGCGGACTTCATCGGCCGTCAGCACAAAATCACCATAGACCAGACGCGCATCGCCGCGAAGGACGCGTTCCTTGGTCTGAAAATCGAACAGGGCTTCACGGGCGGTGCCCGTCGGTTGGAGCAACCCATTTTGGGCGCGCGAGAACGGGACCGACATTAAAGTCAGGCTGAGAGCCAGTAGCAGACCGGAAAACCGGCCGGAAGGACACGATAACATGGGTTTCAATTGCCGGGTGGTTACGGAGGGTGCAATGCGAAAGCTCCGACGCGTTGGGCGGGCAAGAGTTCCGTTTTGGGCCAGTATCCGATCCCAGTCTGATGACGGTGTCCCCGTTTGGGTGGGAATCAGGGCAAACTCTCCTTGTGGAAATGGCCTGTCCGGGCAAAGTGTTTGGCTCCCGACCAAAGCTTTGAACCCATGAGGAATATTTTTCAAATTGCCACCATCATGTTGCTCTCGTCCGCAGCCCTGAGCGGCGGCCGCGCCGAAGCGGCACCGGTCTACGAGCTGCGCATCTATACGGCGCATCCGGGCAAGATGCCGGACTTGCTGGCGCGTTTCCGCGACCACACCTGCACCCTTTTTGCGCGGCACGGGATGGAGAATGTCGGCTATTGGCTGCCGTTGGAACAGAAGGACGGCGACAAGCTTTATTATATCCTGAAGCACCCAAGCCGGGAGGCGGCGCAGGCGGCATGGAAGGCCTTTGGCGCTGATCCCGAATGGCAGACGGTGCGCAAGGCCAGCGAGGCGAACGGCGCGATAGTCGCCGGCGTCGAGTCCGTCTTCCTGGCTCCCACCGATTATTCGCCGACAATCCCGGTTCTGAGCGGTCCGCATGTCTTTGAGTTACGCACCTACACCACCAATGACGGAAAACTGGAGACGCTCGATACCCGTTTTCGCGAGCACACGATGGCGCTTTTCGCCAAACACGGGTTGACCAACCTGTCCTACTGGCACGCCACCGATACGGACAAGGGCGCCGGCAAAACGTTGTTCTACATGCTCGCCTACCCGAGCCGGGAAGCGGCGACGAAGGCCTGGGCGGAGTTCCAGGCCGATCCGGAATGGATCAAAGTTCGCACCGAGTCGGAGCTGGCGGGTAGAATTTTGATCAAGGACTGCATCAAATCCGTCTATCTTGCGCCGACAGATTTTTCACCGCTGAAATAACGCTAGGCGGTGCCGCGCTTGAACGGGGTGTTGTTGACCCAAAGGGCCGAGGTCCCCGCTTGCCTGATGGCGATCCGCACCTACAAACAGGAGATGCCAGCCAAGCGTCGCCAACTACGGGGATATGACCTCAAGCAGATCTACGGCTTTGCCAGCCTGATCGGTGTTGATGAGGCCGGGCGGGGCGCGCTGGCCGGCCCGGTGGTGGCCGCGGCGGTGCTGGTGAATCGGGAATTTCTCGAGGGACGCTGGGCCGTGGGAAAATCCGGCCGGGTGAATGACTCCAAGCAACTGACGGCGGGGGAACGCGAGGAGTTGTGGGGCGAGTTCGAAGAACTGGCCAAGCAGGGCCAGATTCACGCGAATTATGGAGTCGGCAGTGTGTCCGAGGTCGAATCACTGAACATCCTGGGCGCAACGAAAGTGGCCATGCGCCGTGCCCTGGAGGGCATTTACCCGCCCGCCGCTTTTGCCCAAAATGAGGAGCCGGGCCTGTTTGCCAGCGAAGCGGAGAAGGCGGCGTTTCAACCGGTGGTGTCGTGCAAGATCCTGATCGACGGTCTGCCGTTGCGGCATTTTCCATATCCTCATCAGGGCGTGGTGAGCGGCGACGGACGTTCGCTCGGCATCGCGATGGCGTCGATCATCGCCAAGGTGACGCGCGACCGGA
>CAZIQP010000133.1:0-10461 GCA_964541315.1 uncultured Opitutaceae bacterium | reverse complement strand
GAAACAGACGGAACTTGAACGAGGTCGAGCCGAGATTGGCGACGAGGATGTTCATGCGGATTCTACGGGAGAGCCCGTCTCATGACGGGCTGCGGACGGTCGGGAGACCGTCCCTCCAAGGTCAGCTTCAGGCCGAGGCGGATTGGTTGAGCCATTTGCCGAGACCACCGAGGTCCTCGTGGGGACGAGGGATGACCTGGACGGCGATGACTTCGCCGACTTTCGAGGCGGCTTCGGCGCCGGCGTCGACGGCGGCTTTGACCGCGGCGACATCGCCGCGAAAAAACGCGGTGACATAACCGCTGCCCACGGCCTCGTAGCCCGTCATGGTGACGCTGGCGGCTTTGAGGGCGGCGTCCGACGCTTCGAGAAGCGCACAAAGGCCTTTGGTTTCGATCAGACCGACTGCTTCTTGGTTAGCCATAAAGAATAGGTGTTGGAGTTGGGATTAGAGACCGACGGTGCGGAGCAGTTCGGCGTGCGGCCGGGCGATGACGTGCGAGCAGATGAGCTCGCCGACGCGCTTGGCGGCTTCGGCGCCGGCTTCGACGGCGGCTTTGACGCTGCCAATGTCGCCTTTGACCACGACGGTGATAAGGCCGCCGCCGATCTGGATCTGGCGAACGAGTGTAACGTTCGCCGCTTTGACCATGGCGTCGCTGGCTTCGACGCTGCCTACATAGCCACGGGTTTCTACCATGCCGATGGAATCGCTCATAATGTTTTGATGGGTGAGGGTTGAGGGGATGAGTTAAGTGTGAAAGTTACTTGATGAGTTCGACCGGGGTGCCGGGCTGCAGCGCGCAGGCGTTGCCTTCATCCGTGTCAATGTGCACCTCGAGTTTGAACTCGGGATCGACGCGCACGAACACGCGGTCAAAGGTCGTCGCACACGGGCCGCCGACGCGCAGGCGCATGAAATCGCCGCCTTTCACGCCATAAAACGCGGCGTCGTCGGGATGCATGTGCACATGCGGCGCGGCGCGAATGACGCCTTCTTTCATTTCAAAAAATCCGGCGGGCCCCATCAACATGCAACCGGGCGTGCTCCCAATGTTGCCGGAAAACTTGATCGGCGCATCGAAGCCCAGCGCGATGGAATCCGTGAGCGCAAGTTCCACCTGGTTAAGATTACGACACGGACCGAGGATACGGAGATTGGAAATGATGCGGCTGCGCGGACCGACCAGCGTGACCGATTCCTTGGCGGCAAACTGGTCCTTTTGATAAAGCCACTTCATCGGCGTGAGCTTCGCACCTTTGCCGAAAAGCGCTTCGACTGCTTCCGGCGTAAGGTGGCAGTGACGCGCACTGATGTTCACCAACAACGGATTTGGGGCAAGAACGGCCCGAGGCGGATTCTTGCCCAATCGCTGGTAAATCGAACGCCGCACGAGATGCTCAATCTCAACTCGGTGGGGCGATGGCGGTGGTAAGGACATAGGAGTAGACGTCGATATCGGCCTATTTACGCTGTAAATCTTCCAAATAGTCAATGTAAAGATTGCAATATCTTCCAAAATATTCCATAAAAAGCATCAAGTGATGCAAGCCGAGGAACGCCAATCCAAGATAGAAACCTACCTCCAAAAGGCTGAATTCGCCTCACTGGAGGAGTTGTCCCAGCACGTTGGCGTCTCGGTTTCAACGGTGCGGCGCGATCTGGCTGCGTTGGAAACCCGCAGCCAAGTGCGCCGAACCCATGGCGGAGCCCGCACCTTGCAGCAACCCAAGTCCGACGAGTTCGTTTTCAACGTTCGTGACACGCACCAGATCAGGGAAAAGGAATCGATCGGTGAAGCCTGCGCCGCACTCATCTCGCCCGGACAAAACGTAATCATCGACAGCGGCACGACGTGCTTCCACGTCGCGAAACGCCTCGGCGACAAAGTTGCCCAGATCATCACCAACTCCCTGCCCGTCGCGAACCTCTTCTCCGCTTCGAACCGTCATGAGGTGCATCTTTCCGGCGGGGTGATTTACCCGCGCCTCGGCGTCTTGGTCGGCCCGCACGCGGTCGAAACTTTTTCCCGCATGCACGCCGACGTCGCCATTCTCAGCGGCAGCGGCATCGCCGAGGACGGCATCTACAACTCGCATGCCCTGATCGTCGACATCCAGCGCGCGATGATCGCCGGTGCGGCCAAGGTGATTTTCTGCATCGATCACACGAAATTCGGGCGGCGCTCGACTTTCTTCCTCGCCGATTTCACCGATGTCGACGTGGTCGTCACCGACGCCGGCGCATCCGAAACACTCGTCGCCGCATTGCGCGCGAAAGGCATCGAGGTCGTCATCGCGTCTGCAACCCCTGCCCTTGCGTAACATGAATCTCGTTGAACAGGTCCGCCTGGCAGGGGTCGTTGGCGCCGGTGGCGGCGGTTTTCCCACGCACGTCAAGCTCGCGGGCAAAGCCGACACCGTGATCGCCAACGGCGCCGAGTGTGAACCGCTGCTCCACAAGGACGCCGCCGTGATGGAGCATGAGGCGGTGGCGATGGTGCGAGGCATCCAGCTCGCAATGGAGGCCGTGGGTGCCGCCACCGGTATCGTCGGGATCAAAGCAAAAAACAAGCACGCCGTCGAAGCCGTCGAGGCCGCCTGCAAAGGCACGACGGTGCGCGTCCATTTGCTCGGTGATTATTATCCGGCGGGTGACGAATATGATTTGGTGCACGAAACCACGGGCCGGTTGATCCCGCCCGGCGGCATTCCTCTCAACGTGGGCATCGTCGTCTGCAACGTGGAGACTTTCGTTAACATCGCCGCTGCAGCCGAGGGCCGCCCGGTTACGCACAAAACTCTCACTATCGCCGGTGCGGTGCGCTCGCCGCGAACCATTACGGTTCCGCTCGGCATGAGTCTGCGCGAATGCATCGCGGCAGCCGGTGGCGCCACTGTGCCCGATCCCGTGATGGCCATCGGCGGCATGATGATGGGCGAAACCACCGATGAACTTGATCGCCCCGTGACCAAGACCACGGGTGGAGTCATCGTGCTCGCGCGCGACCACCATGTGATCGAGCGCAAGCTGAAGCCCGCCAAAGCGCAGAATGCCATCGGCAAGTCCGCGTGCGACCAGTGTCGCTATTGCACCGAGCTCTGTCCGCGCTACCTGCTCGGTTACGCCGTCGAGCCGCACCAGGTGATGCGCAGTCTCGCCTTCACCGCGACCGGCGCGGCGCACTGGAATGAATGGGCGGCGATGTGCTGTGCGTGCGGGCTCTGCACGCTCTATGCGTGCCCTGAGGAACTTTTCCCGAAGGAAGCGTGCGACCAATCCAAGGCGGAAATGAAGAAGGCGAATGTGAAGTGGTCGGGGCCGACGACCGTCAAGCCGCACCCGATGCGCGAAGGCCGCCGCCTGCCGATCAAGTCGCTGACCAAGAAACTCAACATCACGCAATACGAGCACGACGCTCCTCTCCAGAGCACCGTGTTCTCCCCCGCCCGCGTGAGGCTGCCCCTCAAACAAGGAGCGGGCGCCGCTTGCCTGCCACTTGTCAAAGCGGGCGATCGGGTAACCGATGGCCAGCCGCTCGGCGCAATTCCGGAAAAAGCGCTCGGCGCCATGATCCATGCGCCGTTCGCCGGCACGATCGACGAAGTCACTTCCACCCACGTCACGCTCACGCGCCCTTAAAATCTCATGACTGAAAAATCCATCGGACTGCTTGAACTCTCCAGCGTGGTGGCCGGATTTTTGGTTGCCGACGCCGCGTTGAAGGCGGGCACTGTACGTCTTGTTCTCTCGCGCTCCATTTGCTCCGGGAAATATATGGTCCTCGTCGCGGGTGATCCGTCGGCCGTGCAAAGCGCCATCGCCGCCGGCTGCGAAGCGGCGAACGGCTGTCTGATCGACAACATCGTAATCAACAACATTCATCCCGATGTCATCACTGCGCTCGGTCGCACTTCGGTGGCCCCGCCGGAAGGCGCGCTCGGGATTTTGGAATCCTTCAACGTCGCCACACTGATCAAGGCCGCCGACGCGTGCGCGAAGAGCGCGTCGGTCCAGTTGTTTGAGGTCCGCGTGGCAATGGCCCTCGGCGGTAAGGCGTTTTGCACGATGACCGGCGACGTTGCCTCCGTGCAGACGGCCGTGGCCGCGGGCCGGAAAGTCATTTCCGACGCCGGCATGCTCGTGAACGCCGCCGTAATCACGCGACCCCATCCCGATGTTTATCGGGAAGTGGTGTGAGTTGATATGACAGATCAGAACGCCGAGCCGTCGGCTTTCGTTCCGCAGACGCTGACGACCAAGCCCAATTCGGCGGCGAGCGCCGCTTTCGTGTAGAGGGCAAGATCGGCTTCCTTGGCTGAATTGGCGTAGGCGACCTGGATGTGGTTGGCTTTGTGCCGGGCCATCATCTGGTCGCGACTGACGCCGTAGGTGACGGCGTGCATGATCGGCCACTGAGGAGTGGTTTCCGACCAACGACGTTCGGTCTCGGCCTGCGGCAGCGCGATGACATTCGCTCGGCCGAGATCCATTTTAAGTTTTCCACCTTCAATGAATACACGGCTCCAGACAATCTCGCCCGGCTTGGCGATGCCGCGCAAGGTGCCGCCACCGAGCCGGAAATACATCGCGGGCTGACGCAGCGAATCCGAACCGGCCCAACCGCCGACGTGGTGATCGGCGGGAGCGCTGCCAGAAATCAGAAACACCCAGACATAATCCTTCGTCGTGCCGGACTGGTCCCAATCCCCCCAGCGCAAATCGTGCAAAGTATTCGCCACAGGCTGGCCAAGAGCGGAGTGCACCCGCTGCGTGAAAAGTCCGTCGAGGCCGGCGCATTCGTCAACCTCGTTGAAATGCGTGATCGGCTGGCCGGCGCGAATGACTTCGCCCGCGGCATTCCTCACCGGCGGACGATCGGTGGAATTGAGCGTTCCTTCCACGAGATCGGAAGCGGGCAACAGATCCTTGAGGCCCTGTTGATACTGAATGCCGATGGTCTCGCAGCCGAATTCGTCCGCAATGCGGCAGGCCGCCACATACGTTTTGCACTGAAGGAGAACCTGGCGCTCCGTGAGCTCGGTCGCCTCGTCAGCGCCGAGATGGAACTTTAAGCCCTTGTCCTTATACCACTGATAAACGGCCTGCGCGTCCTCGTCGCTCACCTGTGTGGCACCATAATAAAGCGCCGACTGCGACAAGCGCTCCTTGTACACGCCGGTCGGAAACAGCAGCTCGTCCGGGATGATGGCGTTGTACATGCCCATGCAGCCCTCGTCGAAAATACCCATGATCGATTTGCGCCGGCGGAGATCGTCGGCGATTTTCTGCGCGACGCTCCTGGCTTTTGCGGGCACCGCGGCCCGGGCGAGTGCCTTGACGTGAGCGGTCTTGTGCTTGGCGACGCCGGTCCTGAGCCAGGCGGCGAGGCCCGCCTGGAAATACTCATCGTCAAAATTTTCGCTCCAGAGTGTGGAGTATTTCACCCCGGCCTTGGTCAGCGAGCCGTTGAGGTTGAGCATGCCGACGAGTCCGGGCCAGGTGCCGGACCAGTTGGCCACAGTGAGAATTGGTCCGCGATGGCTGATAAGGCCGTGCAGCAGATGGTGCGAATATTGCCAGACCGACTCGGCCACGATCAACGGAGCCGCCGGATCGATGCGCGAAAAAACCGCCATGCCTTCCTTCTGCGAGCCGATGAAGCCATGCTTTTTTTCGGGCTGATAGTCGTGGGCCCGCACGAGTTGCCAGCCGCTGGTGGCGAGCACCTCGGTGAGTTTTTTTTCCATCGCGGCCTGGGCGGGCCAGCATTTTTCATTGGCCGACTGGCGCAGATCGCCGTTGGCGACCAGAAGGACGGTTTTACGGGGCTTTTTTTTCATGAGAGTCTTTGCAGGTCCCCGAAGTTTGAATGCGACGGCGGAATTCCGTCACCGGCAAAAAGCTACGGGAGCAGATCAGGCCATGCAACCATTCGGAGCGGTACTCGATGATATGACGGGAAACGCACATGGAGTGACGGCCACTGCCTCATTTTATATGAGCGGAGTAAATAATATAATCGCCATCCGTCCAAGTCCTGCTGCAGGCACCATTATGCAAGCGGCTTCTTGCAACTGCGGACATACTCGTTTGCTTGTGAAGAGCATGAAACACTTCAACTTTCCCGAAAAATTTCACGCGCTCCACGACAAAGCGCTGCGCCAATACACCGCGGGGCAGCGGGGAGTGCAGAGCTACTTCAGCGCCGATGAACTGGCTTTCCTCACGGCCAACGGCCTCACCGCCCAAAACCTGTTCGATTATGCCGAGGATCTCCATAACCAAGGCGAGCCCAGCTACGATCAGGCCCTCGCGATCGAATTGGTTCGCCGCGATTATTTCCTCAATATCCAACTGGGACGCCCTTCCGCCCAGATTTTGGATGTGGACACCATGCCGGCCAAGACCGAAGCGGTGCTCGGCATCGAATGGCTGCCCAGACTCATTCCCAAAGCCAAGGCCAAGTTGCGGGGCGAGCTGCCCTCCACCCTGATGTACTGCTGCGGCGGTGACCGGCGTTTTTTCACCACCCACGACATCCTCCCGGCTGAATTCCTCACTCTCGTCTGGCGCAATCTTGAGGACAACACCGCCATCATCCACTGGGTGGCGGAGCGTAGCGGCAGGGCGAAGTCAATTTGAGCGGTTCGGATAAGCTGGTGCACGATGAGGTGCATTTTGTCCGCAACGAAGAATCAGCGGACAAAACCAGCGCCGGAGCCGGACTCCACGCCCCTTATTCGCGCCAGCGCCGGAGCTGGCGCAGGTCGATCAGCACATCGCAAGCGCCTTCGGCCGGTGCTTCTTTTCCCTGGGCAAATTCAATCTTGTAGCCCTTGGGCACGCCCTTGGGAAACCGGATCCGCAGGCCGGCCTTGAACATTTCCTGTGGCACCCAATCCGAGTTCGTGGAGAGCGAGCCAAACTCATCGCTGTGCATCAAATCGGTCGACCGGTCCTCAATCGAAGGTTCAACCAGAAAGAACCGGATCTTTTCCGTATAATGAGCCCTCACCACCGCCTCCCGGACGATATTCCATTCCCGGCTCTGCGGTTTGGCCAGCAATTCGCTCGTGTTCCAAGCCGCCAGAATCGCCCCGGTTAACACAATCAGACCCATCACGACATAACGCAGCCGGGGCTCAATTTCCTTGTCCACCGGCAGACGACGCAGACAGGCAAAAACAATCACGAGCACCAGCCCCGACAGAGCGAACTGGGTGCGATAGCCGGTGGTCCTCTCGGCGGCAACGATGGTGATGGCCATGGCCGCCCACGGCAGCACGGTGAGGCAAAGCCACCATTTGAGCCGTTCGCTGCCGCCGTCATTTTCCTGCTCGTTGGGGGCAATCCAGCAGATCAACGCCACCACGCCCACTACCGTGAGCCAGAAGAAAATTGCCCCTGGCAGGGTGTTGAAATCACAGCGCAGCACATAAAGTCCCAGCGCATCGGGCAAAGTGTGCATCACCAGCCAGAGCAGTTTGGACAACGGATTGGTTTCAAAGACAATCCGGGTCGATTCTTGGACACCACCGCCGGAAAAGATCAGCTTAAGAAAAAGAAAACTCAGCACCAAGGAGAGGAACAGGATGGCGAGATGCCAGCCAAACCAGACTTTCAACTCCCGCCGGGTCCGGGTGCGGATACGGGGCAGCACCGTGGCGGCAATCATCACGACGGCGAACATCGCGTTGGGCTGATAGATCAACGTGGAAAGCATGTAGATCGCAATACCACCGATGATCCCCATGCCCCGTTTGAGGCCACCCTTTGCCAGCTCCGTCTCCACGGCCAAAAAGCCGGCCACACTGAGAATCAGCGAACAAATCCAAGGCCAGCCCAAGGCCCAGCCGACGCTGACTTGGGCGGCCGGCAGCAGGATGATCGCCAAGGCCAGGGCCAGGGCATCCCATTGCGGCCAGCCGTTGGTATCCAGATGCCGCCATAGAATGACCGCCAGCAAGGCAAGAAAGGCGACCGAGATCAGACGCAGATATTTCAAGTCGGCCACCGTGTCGAACCGGGCATAGGATGATTCCAGCATCGCACCATACAAAGGCCGTCCCTGCGCCGTCACCACCCGGGCGATCTTACCCGGTTCTTCCTTGGCTTCACGAATATGGGCATAATCATCGCGCATCCCATATTCCCTCAGGATGCCTGGACAATAAACGACAAATGGAACTAGGACCAATAACCAGTAACAAAGGCGGGATCGCATGATTAGAAGAGGATTTCCTGCTGGGCAACCTGTGGTGCAAGACCAATGAAACGTCCATAACGTTCCTGCCAGTCATCGATTTTTTCCAAATAGTATACGGGATCGTAGGGTGCGGCCACCGGATCCCAATGGGCGAGCGGGCATGCTCGCTGCCAGTCGCTGGTCTGTCCCTTGGCCTTGGGACCGATAAAATAACTTACCCGTTCGCCCATACGCGGACGAGGCGTCGTTTTCAGGGCCACCTCGGCTGCTGCGCGCCTGGGCTTACCACCAGACGCAACCCATTGTCCGTAAGCCTCGGGGTTTTGGCTTAGCGTCTCCGATTTAGCCAGTTCAACGACCGGCAACGTACGGGCGGAAATTTTCGCCCGGTAATCCTGCACCAAAGCGGCCGGTGACTCCATGCTCACTCCGAGCAGATAAGCGATGAGCTGATCGCTGAGCCGCTTCAAAAAAGGCTCCATACCGCGTGAACGCAGCGCCGATCCGCGCAGGATAACCTCCCCGCCTTGGGCGAGCGCGTAGTTCTTTGCCTTGTAGCAGAACATCGCGTCATAGGTGCCGTCATATTCCAGCTCGATTCCCGCAGGCAAAATTCCGGCGACACGCGCGAGCAGCGTTTCCGGTTGGAAAAAATATTTCTCCGACGACAGATAAATGCCGTCGGTATCAGCCTCCAGAATCGTGCAGCCCTGTTTCTGGAACTCCTCGATCAACGCTTGAAGCAACTCCCGGCCGCGACGCGTCACTTCCGCCGCGAGCTCGCCATCGCCAAAACGCGCCCCGGAAAAGCCGAGGTATCCGTAGAAGGAATTAATCAGAATCTTGAAAGTTGTCTGCCGGGCCTGCGCTTCATCGCGTTCCGCCGCCGTGGGAGCGGTTTTGGCCAGTTGCTTGTATTTCAGCCGATACTCCCGCAGGCGTTTCAACATCGGGATAAAAACCCCGAGCGTGTCGGTCCGGGGATTCCTCCCGATGGACAGCAGGAGACTGGGATAAAGCGACGCCACGTCGAAATGCAGCACTTGTTTGAACACCCCTTCCTGAAAGCTGCGGGTGAAGCCGCCTTCAAACGTGCTCATTTCCACCGGTGCCGGACAACTGGCCTTGGCATGATAGTACTCCTCAAGGAACAACAGGTCGACCTTGCCCGACGTGCCGCGCAGAGCCGCCTCTTGCAGCAATATCGGGAAAGCCCGCGCCTGTTCCAGATAAGTGGGCAGCAGCACATCCGCCACGCCCTTGGTTTCCCGCAGGTCGTCGACGAGGTAAGCGAGAAATCTGGCACGATCCCGACGAAACTCCTCCTGGATCTCCGCCCCCGGAATGTACGTGCGTCCTTCGCCAGACTCGGGAGTGATCCCAAAATACACCGCGGCATCTTTCAACCCGTAGGCGGTCATTTCCCGGGTGGAGATGTCGTAGAGCTGCACGAGCAGATACGTGTCGATGACGGCGCGTCCGGGCATGTCACAGCGGGAAAAATCGATCCAACGCTCCGCCACTTTCATCCGGCTGTTGCGAAATTCCGCCTTTAAACCAAACCGGCCCCAAGCGCACGGCACCTTGTAGCGCTTGTTGCGCTGGCGCAGATAATCGAGGTCGAACTTGAAAATATTGTGGCCCTCGACGATGTCGGGATCGATTTCCCGCAACGTCTCGTTGAAGGCCAGCAGCAGTCGCTTTTCGCCCGCGTCACTTTCCTCATCAAGGACCAGTAATTCACGGCGGTCCCCGCATTGCAGACCGATCGCCAGCACGCGATCGGCTTCTTTGCGGGCATCGCTGAAGCCGCCCGGTTCGCCACAGGCCGTCTCGATATCGAGCTGACAGCGGCGAATGTCAGACAGGTGCATGTCCGCGTAGAGACGGGCCCGACGCTGCAGCAGCCACTGGCTTTCGTAGGGTTTCAGTACATCGCGCGAAGCACCATCGGGCGCGGCCTTCAGAAATGCTTCAAATATTTCCAAGTTTTTGGCGTGAACAAGTTGGTTGAATGCCCCTTCGCCGCTCAACCGCTCAACCGTAATGCCCTCGAATTGGCGTGCTTCTTTTAACCAGACAAAAGGCTGGAACGGTTCCATTCGCTCCACTCTGCCCCCATCCAGCAAAACCACGGCAACATACGCCCGGCCATTGTCATCAATCCAGAGACCGCAGAGCGTTTCGGACATGAGGCGTCGGCCAGTCTTAGAATGGCCGGAAAAACACCATGACGAGCGCGATCAAAATC
>CAZIQP010000132.1:0-10480 GCA_964541315.1 uncultured Opitutaceae bacterium | reverse complement strand
AGCTTGACGGGGGAACCGTCGGGCTTGGTGGAATCCCAGACGATGCGGCCTTTGAAGCCGACGGCCGTGGCGACGATTTCCGTGAGTTCCTTGATTGTCACGTCGGTGCCGAGGCCGACATTGATCAGGTCGGGCGGATTGGAGAGGCTGAGCAGAAACGCGCAGGCGTCGGCGAGATCGTCGACCTGCAAAAATTCGCGGCGCGGTGAGCCGGTGCCCCAGGCCACGACTTCCGCGCGACCGGCTTCTTTGGCCTCATGGAATTTTCGGATCAATGCGGGGAGGACGTGCGAATTCTGCAGATGATAATTGTCGTTCGGCCCGTAGAGATTGGTCGGCATGGCCGAGTGATAAACCACGCCGTATTGCTGGCGGTAGAACTGGGCGAGCTTGAGCCCGGCGATCTTGGCGATGGCGTAGGCTTCGTTCGTGGGTTCGAGCGGACCGGTCAGCAGGCTGCTCTCGGACATCGGCTGCGGGGCGTGCTTCGGATAGATGCAGGAGCTGCCGAGAAACAAGACCCGCTTCACTCCGGCGAGGTACGCACCGTGGATACAGTTGGCCGCAATGAAAAGATTGTCGTAGATAAATTCGGCCGGATAGGTGCTGTTGGCATGGATGCCGCCGACCCGGGCCGCACCGATGATGGCAGCGTCGGGTTTCTCGGTGGCGAAAAATGACGTGACGGCCGCCTGATTGGTCAGGTCGACTTCGGAGCGCGAGCGCAGCAAGAGTTGAACGCCGGCTTCGCGCTGGAAGCGGCGCACCAGGGCGGAACCGACCATGCCTTTGTGTCCGGCAACGAAGAGTTTCATACGAGGGAGGTTTTTGGTGGAGGCGGGAGCTGGGCGATCTGGGCCTCGCGACTGGCCAGAGCGAGATCGTGTTCGACCATGATTTTCACGAGATCTTTGAAACGCACCTGGGGTTTCCAGCCAAGCTGCTTTTCCGCCTTGGCCGGATTGCCGATGAGCAAATCGACCTCGGCCGGGCGCTCGTAGCGGGTGTCGTGCTTCACGTATTTCTGCCAGTCGAGCCCGAGCAGACCGAAGGCGACCTCGCAAAATTCCTGCACGCTGTGCGCCTCGTTGGTGGCCACCACGTAGTCGTCAGGATTGTCCTGCTGCAACATGAGCCACATCATCTCGACGTATTCCTTGGCGTAACCCCAGTCGCGCTTGGCGTCGAGGTTGCCGAGATAGAGCGAGCCTTGGAGACCGAGTTTGATCCGCGTGGCGGCGCGGGTGATCTTGCGGGTGACGAAGGTCTCGCCGCGCCGCGGACTTTCGTGGTTGAAGAGAATGCCGTTGGAAGCGTGGAGCTGATAACTCTCGCGAAAGTTCACCGTCAGCCAGTAGGCGTAGACCTTGGCGCAGCCGTAGGGCGAGCGTGGCCAGAAGGGCGTCGTCTCGACCTGGGGCACAGCCTGCACCTTGCCAAACATTTCCGAAGAGGAAGCCTGGTAGAAACGCGTCTTCTTCACCAAGCCCGCCTCGCGGATCGCCTCGAGAATGCGGAGTGCGCCCTGCCCGTCGATGTCGCCGGTGTACTCGGGAACGTCGAACGACACGCGCACATGCGACTGGGCGGCGAGATTGTAGATTTCGTCCGGCTGAAGTTCGTAGAGCAGCTTCACCATCTGCACGGCATCGGCGAGATCGCCGTAGTGCAGCGTGAGCTTCGCGCCGTTGGCATGACGGTCGAATTTCAGATGATCGATGCGGCTCGTGTTGAAGGTCGAGGCGCGGCGAATGATGCCATGCACTTCATAGCCTTTTTCGAGCAGCAATTCGGCAAGGTAGGATCCGTCCTGGCCGGTGATGCCGGTGATCAGAGCTTTTTTCATTGAAGGTAAAAGGGTGAAGACGCCGCTTGGGCAGCGAACGCCCTTTGCAACTCATCCCAAAGCCGCAAGCAAGCGCTCATTTTCAATCTTCTTCGCCTGCAGTTCCGCGAGTTGTTTTTTCGCACCTTCCAGCACGGCGGGCGGAGCCTTGCTGACAAATGTAACGTTCGCGAGACGGGCTTCCGTGCCGGCGATGTGTTTGGCCAGAGCCTCGATTTCCTTGATCAGGCGCGCCTTTTCCACCGCGGGATCGCCCTTGAGCTGGCGGACGAGCGTCCACGATCCATGCGCGGTCACACAGACGGGACCCCCCGGTTGAGTCGTGCTCCGGGTGATGGACCCGGCGCCGAGCATGCGTTTCAACTTCGCCAGATGGGGTGCCACGGTCGTCCATTGCTCATCCGAGGCCTCGACAACAAATTCGACCTGCTTGTTCGCGCCCTCGCCGTTCTCCGCCTTCAGCGCGCGCAGCAACGACACCGTCTGCTTGATGCGCGAGATTTCCGCCGCCGCCTCGAAATTGATCGCCAGTCCATGGGACGCGCCGGCGTTGGCCACCTGTGAGGCATTGTCGAGCCGGACATCCTCAATAAACGTGCCGTCGCCGCCATAACCGAGTTCATGCCAGAGTTCCTCGGTGATGAAAGGAATAAACGGATGCAGCAGCAGCAAAGTCTGGCGCAGCACGAGATCCTGGATGGCGAGGCAGTTGTCCTTCAACGCGGGCGACTGCAGCTTCGTCTTGGAAACCTCGACATACCAGTCGCAGAAATCATTCCAGAAAAATCCGTACAGAGCCTGTACGGCCGCGCTGAATTCGAACTCGGCAAAACACCGGTCCACCTCGCGCGTCGTCGCCAGCATCCGGTCGAGGATGGCATGATCGTCAGCGTCGAACTGCTCCGATATCAACCGCGCATAAATTTTCGACGGCGAAGTATTGTCCGCCATCGGCCCGCTCATCTGGCGGAAGCGGCAGGCGTTCCAGAGTTTGTTGCAGAAATTCTTGCCGCCCTCGATCCGGTCTTCCTGGAACCGGATATCCTGACCCTGCGGCGCCATCGAGATGATGCCGAAGCGCAATCCGTCGGCACCGTACTTCGCAATGAGATCGAGCGGATCGGGCGAGTTGCCGAGCGACTTCGACATCTTGCGTCCCTGCGCGTCGCGAATGATCCCGGTGAAATAAACATTCTTGAACGGCACGCACTGGCCCAGCGGCTGGCCCGGATGCGTGTACTCCAGCGCGGCCATGATCATGCGGGCGACCCAGAAGAAAATAATATCCGGCCCGGTGACAAGCGTGGTGGTCGGATAGAAATACTCGTAGTCCGCCTTGGCCATCGCGACCTCATCGGGCCAGCCCAGGGTGGCGAACGGCCAGAGCCACGACGAGGCCCAGGTGTCGAGCACATCATCCTCCTGCACCCAGTTATCCTTGTCGGCCGGACCTTCGAGCGAAACGTGGACCTTCGCCGGATCGCGCAAATCGGCTTCGGTGAGCGATTCCTTGTCGAGGCCCTTGCGGTACCAGACAGGGATGCGGTGGCCCCACCAGAGCTGGCGGCTGATGCACCAGTCCTGGATATTTTCGAGCCAGTGCAAATAAACCTTGGACCAGCGCTCGGGATAAAACTTGATGTGCCCTTCCATCACCGCGGCCTTGGCGTCCTGGACCCGCGGGTATTTAAGCCACCATTGCCAGGTCAGGCGCGGTTCGATCGGCACATCGGCGCGTTCGGAGTAACCGACATTGTTTTCGTACGGCTCCTCCTTCACCAACGCGCCGGACTCCTTCAACATCTCCGCGGATTTCTTGCGGCCGGCGAAACGGTCGAGACCCGCCAGACCTGGGCCGGCGAGCGCGTTGAGTTTCCCGTCGTGGTTGAGCACATCGATGGCCGGCAGCTTGTGCCGCTGGCCGATCTCATAATCCACCTTGTCGTGCGCCGGGGTGATCTTGAGCGCACCCGAGCCAAATTCCTTGTCCACGGACGCATCGGCGATGATGGGAATCTCCGCCGCCGGCCCGAGCGGACGGCGCACTTTTTTCCCGATCAGCGCGGTATAGCGCGGATCTTCCGGATGCACGGCGATCGCCACGTCGCCGGGAATTGTCTCCGGCCGGGTCGTCTTCACCTCGATGAAGCGGCCGGGTTGACCGACAATTTCATAGCGCACCTGATAGAGAAACCCCTTGGTGGGTTTCATGATCACTTCCTCGTCCGAGAGCGCCGTGTGCGAGACCGGGCACCAGTTCACCATGCGTTTGCCGCGGTAGATATTGCCCTTCCGGTAGAGATCGACGAACACGCCCAGCACCGACTTCGAATAGGCCGGGTCCATCGTGAACTGCGTGCGGCTCCAATCGCATGACGCACCGAGCGCCTGCAACTGCTTGAGGATTATGCCGCCCTTCTCCGCGCGCCAGGACCAGACTTTCTCGAGAAACTTTTCCCGGCCCAGGTCGTGGCGGGTTTTCTTTTCCTTGCGCAGTTCCCGCTCCACCACGGTTTGGGTGGCGATGCCGGCGTGGTCCGTGCCGGGCACCCACAGGGCCGCCCGGCCTTCCAGCCGCGCCCGGCGGATCAGCACATCCTGCAGCGTATTGTTCAGCACATGGCCCATCGTCAGCACACCGGTGACGTTGGGCGGCGGAATCATGATCGTGTACGGCCGTTTGGCGGGATCGGCCTTGCCCGCAAAGGCATTGGCGGCCAGCCACGCGGCATACCATTTTTTTTCAACTTCCTGCGGTTCGTAACTCTTGGTGATCTCAGCCATGTGGGTTTAAGGTCGGCCAGTGAAAACCCCCATTCAGCCGCTGACAAGCCGCTTCATGGCTTTCCGGGCACGAAGATTCAGCCGGCCAGTCCGAAAAAGCCGGCGATCGCTATTTTCCGCCGAATGTCTGATCCGTCCTGCATACCGCCATCGGCAACCCGCCTTTTAGCCCCGGTCCACCACATCGAGCTCGGGCCATTCCGCGATCTTGCGGTGCAAGGTGCGGCGGGAAATTCCCATCATCTCCGCCGCCTTGGTCCGGTTGCCATGCGCCTTGATCAGGGCCTCGCGCAGCAACCGTTTCTCATTTTCCTCGACCGAAAGCGGATTGGCCGGTGCCGGCGAGCTGAGCACCGGCGCGCCAGGCACATCTCCGCGGTATTTCGCGTCGAGCCCGAATTCGTTCAAGGACCCGCCACGTTGCATCACGACCACATTTTCGGCAAAATTGCGGAGTTCACGGATGTTGCCCGGCCAGGCGTAGCTTTGCAGGTAGCGCATCGCTCCGGTTTCCACTGTCACCGGGTCATAGGCATTCTCCTTGGAAAACTGCTTGATGAAATGTTCCAGCAACAGCGGAATATCCTCCGGGCGCTCACGCAGCGCCGGCGTCGTGATCCGTACCACATTCAGGCGGAAAAACAGATCTTCACGGAACTTTCCCGCTTTCACCATCTCCTCCAGATTACGGTTGGTGGCGGCCACCAAACGCACGTCCACGGTGATGGTTTTGGTGCTGCCGATGCGCTCGAAGCTCTTGGTTTCCATGAAGCGCAACAGCTTCACCTGAATTTCCGGCCCGATTTCGCCGATTTCATCCAGAAATACCGTGCCGCTGTCCGCCGCTTCGAACCGCCCGGTCCGTCGTTCCGTCGCACCGGTGAATGCTCCGCGCTCATGACCGAACAGCTCGCTCTCCAACAATGTCGCCGGCAAGGCCGCGCAATGCACCGGCACAAAAGGAGCCTGGGCCCGCGGGCTGGCCTGGTGAATCGCCTGGGCGATCAATTCTTTGCCCGTCCCGGTTTCACCCTCGATCAACACCGTGGCCTTGGATGGAGCGACCAGTTTCACCCGCTCAATCACATCCGCCAGCTTGGCCGAATGGCCGACAATGCCTTCCGTGCTGAATTTCTTGTCCAGCCGCTCGTGCAACTGTTTGACCTCCACCTCCAGCGTCTTGGTCTTCAAGGCCCGCTGAATCAGGATTTCCAACCGCTCGATATTCACGGGCTTGGTCAGGAAATCCACCGCCCCGCGCTTCATGGCCTCGACGGCCGAATCGATGCTGCCATAGGCGGTCATCATGATCACCGCCGGCTTGTTCGCCAGCGTCAGCACCTTGTCGATCACCTTCAGACCGCTTTTCCCTGGCATCCGCAGATCGGTCACGATCACATCGAATTCCTGGGCATCCATCAGGTTGAAGGCTTCATCGGCGCTCCCCGCCACCGACACGTCATAGTCTTCCTGCAA
Organism: uncultured Opitutaceae bacterium; assembly: GCA_964541315.1. Lineage (GTDB taxonomy): Bacteria > Verrucomicrobiota > Verrucomicrobiia > Opitutales > Opitutaceae > Didemnitutus. The sequence goes on along the minus strand of CAZIQP010000132.1, from coordinate 4,374 downwards.
TGCTTGCTGCAATCCTTCACGGGTATGCTTCTCGTCATCGACGATCAAAACGCTGGGTACCATGCGGCCCAATACACCCATCGCGCCGACTTCGGTCAACGGGAAATGAGACTCATTGACACATGGCCGGGCCCGAAACCTAAACAAAAATCAGAACGTGAACGGTGGGGTGACGCCGCTACCTTACCCTCGTATCAGGCGCATTTAGCTCCATTACTTTAAAATTTCTCCTTGAGTTCATAAGTTTCTCTGACTGGATCGTGCCTCACTATGGTAATGCATTCCCGTCGGGCTGCCTTAGGTTTTACGCTCATTGAGCTGCTCACCGTCATAGCCATCATTGGAATTCTCGCCGCCTTGATTTTCCCCACCGTGGGAAAAGTCCGCGAAACCGCCCAGCGGACCGTGGATGCCAATAATCTCCGCGAAATCGTGAAAGCGGCCCAAATCTTCGCCGCCGATAACAACGAAAGATTGCCCGATCCCGCCCTCATCGCTGCGGCCACGCCTGCAACTCTCACCGGTGGCCAAGGCCCGTTTCTCTGGGCCGGTATCCTCGCCCAGCGCGGCATCCTCACCGACCCGACCTTCTATTTCGCGAAAAACGATCCCCAGTTCAGCGGCGTCTATCCCACTGCGATCATCGATCCGGCCAATCACAACCAGCTCGACTCCAGCTTCACGACCGGCCGCGTGCTCAGCTTTGAGTTTGTCGGCGGCCTGCGCATGGGCGACGCCCCGACCACTCCGGTGGCCTTCACCCGCGGCCTGCTCGCCACCGGCACTTGGGATGCCACTTCCGCAGTCTACCGCGACACCGGCGGCCATATCGCTTTTCTGGGCGGCAACGTCCAGTTCTACCCCAACACCACCGAGTCCGCCAATCAGCTCACGCTGAACAACGGGCGAAAGGGCACTGCTTTGCTGCAAGCATTGCCCTTTAGCGCCAGTGCAGCATCCAATCCACGTGTCTATGCCACGCCCCCCGCTGGAACCGGCTCTCTCGCCGGCATCCCGGCGGAGCGCGCGCCCTAGGCCGCGCGGATGGATGGTTATCCGAAGCTCGCCATTGCTTTCGGCAAAAAGAAAAAGCCCGGTCATGAGACCGGGCTTTTTTCTTTCCCCCGTGGCCTCACCACCCCTAGCGTGCACTCCTACCGCATGCCCGCCACCGCGCCCATCTACGTTATTGGCCACAAAAATCCCGACGCCGACTCCATCTGCTCCGCGCTCGCCTATGCCGCGTTCAAGGAACTTCGCGGCGAAACAACCTATATTGCCGCCCGCTGCGGCAACTCCAATGCGCGCATCGACGCCATACTCGGGCGTTTCCACACCCCGCTGCCGCTCTATCTGCCCGATGTTTGCCCGCGGGTGCGGGACGTCATGGTCACCAACATCAACAGTGTGTCAACCAACGCCACTTGCGCCGAGGCCCTGGATTTCATTGACCGCCATGGCCACCGCATCGTGCCCGTCCTGGATGATGCGGGAAAATTCGTCGGCACCGTCACCGCCTCCCAGCTCGCCCACGCTTTTCTGCCCCAGATCGCCGAGCCGAAGCGCATGCGCCAGGTCACCACCGACCTCAAGTCCATCGCCCGTACCCTGCACGCCCTCGTCGTGCATCTCGGGGCCGAACCGGCCCGCGTGGAGGAGCTTTATGTCCGCATCGGCGCCATGGACATCAGCTCTTTCTGGAAACTCTCCCAGGCGGAAGGCATTCCCGCCGGCCAGTCCGTCATTGTCGTGGGGGACCGGCGCAATATTCAGGAAAAGTCCATCGATCTGGGAGTGCGGGCCATCGTGGTCTGCGGCATGCAACCGATCGAGGAATCCGTGCTCGACGCCGCGCGCGCACGCGGCGTCAGCCTCCTCATGAGCCCGTATGACACCGCCACCACCGCGTGGCTCATCCGCACCGCCGGCCGGCTCTCCCCGCTGATTGACCGGAAACCAACCACGATCAATGCCGAGGCCCGGCTTTCCGAATTGCGCAAAAAAATCGCCACCTCCACCGCTCCCGCCTACCTTGTTCTTTCCGAGGACGGCCATCTGGAAGGCATTCTGACCAAGAGCGACGTGCTCAAGCCCGTGCCCACCCGCCTCGTGCTCGTGGACCATAATGAGCTCACGCAGGCGGTTTCCGGCGCCGATGAAGTCACCATCTCCGAAATCATCGATCACCATCGCCTGGGGCCCATGTCCACCGCCCAGCCCATTCTGTTCATCAACGAACCCGTCGGCTCCACCTGCACCATCGTCGCCGATCTCTTCCGTCGCCACAATCTCAAGCCCACGCGCGAACTCGCCGGTCTCATGATGTCCGGTCTCATCTCCGACACGCTGCTGCTGCAAAGTCCCACTTCGACCGCAAAGGACACCGACATCCTCGCCTGGCTCGAATCCCATGCCGACATCTCGGCCAAAGCCTTGGCCGAGCTTATCTTCAGTTCCGGGTCGGTCATCCTGGCCCAGTCCGCCGAAAAAGTCGTCCGCTCCGACTTCAAAGTTTACGATGAAGAAGGCGTCCGTTTCTCCGTCTCCCAGGTGGAGGAACTGGGCTTCGATAATTTCTGGAGCCACGCCGACGATCTCTCCGCCGCCCTCACCGAACTGCGCAAGGATGAAAAACTGGCCTTCGCCGCCGTGCTCGTGACCGACATCAACACCCAGAATTCTCTCATGCTGATGAAAGGCGACGCCGACTTCATCCGCCGTATTTCCTACACCCACATCGAGCAGGATGAGATCTTCGATCTTCCCGGGGTGGTTTCGCGAAAAAAGCAGCTCATTCCTTATCTCACCAGCCTCCTCAAGGAAATGTCCGCGGACGGCGACTCGCCCTCCGGCCGGGTCCGTTCCATCTCCCCTTTCCGCGGCTAGGAAACGATCGTTGCTTGTCCGCAAGAAAATCCGCAATTTGCCTTTTATGTCTGTCGAGCCTGCCACACCCGCCGTAGCACCCAGTGACTTCATCCGTGACATCGTCGCCGCCGATGTTGCGGCCAAGCGCTACGCCAAGATTGTCACGCGTTTCCCGCCCGAGCCCAACGGCTACCTGCACATCGGCCACGCCAAGTCCATTTGCCTGAACTTCGGCATCGCCCGGGAAAACAACGGCCAGTGCAATCTCCGCTTCGACGACACCAATCCCGCCAAGGAGGAAATCGAGTACGTCGATTCCATCACCACCGACGTGAAGTGGCTTGTCGCCGGCTGGGCCGACCACTGTCTCAGCTATAAACCGAAAGGTTCCTCGCCAGTCCTGACTTCGGTCAATGGCCTGCCCGACTATTTCCTCGGCCCGGTCGCCCCCGGTGACAACAGCGAACCCTTCTCCGCCTCCAGCTACTTTGATCAGCTCTACGAATATGCCCTCGTGCTCATCAAGAAGGGCAAGGCCTACGTCTGCGATTTGAGCCCCGAAGACACCGACAAGTATCGCGGATCGCCCGACAAGCCCGGCAAGGACAGTCCGTTCCGCACCCGCAGCGTCGAGGAGAACCTCGATCTTTTCACGCGGATGAAAGCGGGTGAATTTCCCGACGGCACCCGCTCATTGCGCAGCAAGATCGACATGGCCTCGCCCAACATGTGGCTGCGCGACCCGCTCCTGTACCGCATCCGCCACACCGAACATCATCATACCGGCAACAAGTGGTGCATCTATCCGCTCTATGACTACGCTCACTGCCTGAGCGATTACCTTGAAGGCATCACCCACAGCATCTGCACGCTTGAGTTCGTCGACCACCGCCCGCTCTACGACTGGGTTCTCACCAGTCTCGATCTGCCGCGGCCATTGCCGCACCAATACGAATTCGCCAAACTCAACCTCGGCTACACGATCGTCTCGAAGCGCAAGCTTCTCCAACTCGTCAACGAAAAGCTCGTGACCGGCTGGGATGACCCGCGCATGCCCACCCTCTCCGGCCTCCGCCGCCGTGGCATTCCGGCCAGCGCCGTCCGCCAGTTCGTCACCAGCGTCGGCGTCACCAAGTTCGATTCCCTCACCGAAGTCGCCGTGTTCGAAAACGCCGTGCGCAACGAGCTCAACGGCGTCGCTCAGCGCCGGCTCGCCGTGCTCAAGCCCATCAAGCTTGTCCTCACCAACATTCCCGCCGGCGAAGTCCTTGAGTGCACGGCCACGAACAATCCCCAGGACGAAACGCCCACGACGCGCCCGATCGCCCTCACCCGCGAGGTGTTCATCGAGAGCGACGATTTCGCCGAGGTACCACCGCCCAAATATTTCCGTCTGAAACCGGGCGGCGAAGTCCGGCTCAAATACGCCTGCATCATCAAGCTCGACGAGATCGTGAAGGACGCCACCGGCGCCGTCACCGAACTCCGCTGCACCGCCGACCTCAC
>CAZIQP010000131.1:0-10490 GCA_964541315.1 uncultured Opitutaceae bacterium | reverse complement strand
CGCCCGGAGTTCGATTTTCCCGGACTCAAACCCGGCGACCGTTGGTGCCTCTGCGCGAGCCGCTGGCTAGAAGCGGTCGAGGCGGGCGAGCCCTCGCCCGTCATTCTCGCCTCGACTCACGAACGCACGCTTGAACTCGTCCCGCTGGCCGTACTCCAACAATACGCCACAAGCTGAACGCGACCGGCCGTCCGGCGGATCGGCCGGTCCGGCCAGAGTCAGAGCGACTGCAGCTTGTTGATAAAACCCGCCGGCCCGCCTTTCATGTATCCAAGGTTGCCGACGCGTTGGCCGGAACTGTCAAGGATGACGACGGTGGGATAACCCTTGATGCCGTTCTGCCGGGCCAGCCGGCTGTTCTGGGCTTTCAACTGGTCCGATTGCGGCGTGCTTTGGGGAAAATCCAGCTTCACCAAGACCAGTTTTCCGGCGGCATAATCCTTGAACTCGGGAGTCGAGAGAATTTCCTGTTCGAGCCGCTTGCACCAGATGCACCAGTCGGATCCGGTGAAGAGCAGGAATACTTTTTTCCCTTCGTTCCGGGCCTGGGTTAGCGCGGCTTCATAATCGGTGTTCCAGACATCGGCCGAGGTCGGAGCGGACAGAGCGGTCCGCAGGGCGGCGGGGCGGGGCGTCGCTGGCAAAGTCCCCTTCACATTGGCTTCGGTCAATTCCTTGGCGCTCTTGATGGCCACGACATGGTTGTCCCGCAGTTTGATCGAGCCGTCGCCATAGGTGAGAATCGTATTCGTCCCGGCCTGCAGCTTGTTGGCGGGCTGGCCTTTTTCGGCGATGACCGTTTCCAGGGAATCGCCGATCTGCACGGCAACGAGCGGAAGCGAGCTGGCGGCGAGGGCGGTGGCAAGAATGAGTATTTTCATGTCAGGGCATTTTGCTGGGTTTCGGATTGGGGGCGGAGGCGAAATCTCCATCCGTGGTGATTCGCCGGGAATTTTCCTGCACCATAGATTGCAACCGCAGATGGACGAGGGCAAAAATAGTCGGCGCAGGATTTGCGCAATTATTTCACACCATCTCCGAGCGGATGCCTGAGATTCCGGTGTGCCAGACGCTGCCGGCACTGAAACTGAATCCTTGGTGGAGGATGCCGGGTATGAATGGCAAGGTGGTTTGTTCGGCAGCGTTCAGCTCGATCATCTCTTCGGCGGAATAATTTTGTATTCCTCGATCGCTTCAATCCAGACCGTGCCAGTTTGCAAGGAGTGTCGGGCGCAAATGAAATGCACGGTATCGCCTGCATGACCGTATATCGAAGGATTATAAAGTCCTGATACCAATATCTGCAGGAGATCGGCAGCTCCTTTATCTCCCCCATGGTTTGCCCGGACAAACACACGGGTAAGCGGCTCGCGTCCCTTCGCCGGAAAATAATGCTCTCCGGGCTGCTCCTCGATTTTCGTAATACTGCCAGTGCATGCTTCCTGCGGCGCTCTCAAATGAGCGCAGGCCGTTAAGGCAACCGCCAGCGCGAATGAGGAGATAGGAATAAGTTTCTGCATGGATCGGTATGATCTATCTGACACTTCAGCTTCACCAACTCTCTACCCGAAAATCAGTTTATTTCGGCGAGTTCCTTGGATGCTGCGGTGCCATGGATTGCCGGCCCTAAACGCCTATGCGGTCTCCGGTGACTTTCACAAACCAGAGGCTGCCGGCCTGAAACTGAATCCTTGATGGAGAAGGTTGCTGCCGGTGACCCGGTCGCTCGTTCTGTTGCGATCGGGATGGCTGGTAAAACATATCACCAGCAGGACTTTCTTTCGGTCGCTGCCCGGATGGCGCTTTGGCTTGGGTTGCGTAAGAGGCGAATCAGGCTAGGCTGCGGTGGGCTGGCGCCATGACGGTTGCCATCTCTTTTAACCTCCGATCCACGCTCCCATGAAACGTACTGCATCCGCTGTCTGGCAAGGTTCACTCAAAACTGGCAAAGGTGCGCTCACCGCCCCCGGCGGCGCGCTCAAAAACACCGAATACTCCTTTGGCTCCCGCTTCGAGTCGGGTGCCGGCACCAATCCCGAGGAGCTCATCGCGGCGGCGCATTCCGGCTGCTTCGCCATGGCGCTCTCCGCCATGCTGGGCGAAGCCGGTTTCACCCCGGAGCGGATAGACGTCACGGCCGAGGTCAGCCTCGACCAGGTGCCGCCGGCCGGGTGGACTGTCACGGCGTCGCATCTGGTGTTGAAGGCGAAAATCCCCGGCATCGACGCGGCGAAATTTGCGGATATTGCGGCCAAAGCCAAGGCCGGTTGCCCCATCTCGCGCCTGCTGAACGCCAAGGTCACGCTTGCGGCGACGCTGGCTTGACAGGCGTCCGCCGACGGGAAACGACGGCGCATGGCCGCTGCGGCCGGAAAAACACCTGGACTCCGTCCGACCGGCGAGCGCAAACCAATCGCCGCCGGACTGAAACTGAATCCTGCGCGGGGAACGTCGCGGGGTGACGGCTGGGATGTTTTTTCGCTAACGCTCAGCACGGTCCGCTCATGACATGTCCAGCGATACAGCAGATCCATTCAACCTCGGATTTCAGGAAATCCACCGATACGAAAAAATCAGGGAGAAGATCCGGATCGATCCGATTCACCTGCTGGGTGAAAACCAGGAAATCAGTATGGGATTGATCATCCGTGGGCATCGATGTTTCCGGGCGAAACGACATCGGGCAATCCGCGGTTTCATCTGCATTTTTTAGGCTCATGACAGTTGCCGCTCCACTTCTGCTGATCGCTCCCCGAATATCGTCGCGGCATCGTCCTCAACGTCCGTCCGGCTTGGCTTTTCCCGCCAGACCGGCGGGCAGGCTTTCGCGCGTGATCACCCTCGGGTCGTTATAAAATTCCCGGGCGAAACGGTTTTCCGCAGGATTCCATCTGTCGTTCCAGCACAGAAAAAAACGGCAGCGCGGAAAGTGCTCGGCCAGCCCGGCCAGAAAACGCCGGTAGTCGTAATCACCCGGCGGATTCGCGGCGCCATGCGGCCCGTATTCGGTGAAGCCAAACGGCTTGTTGATCGCGGACATCTCCGTGTAACCGTGAATGTGCCCGGGGTCGATATGGTCGGTGTAGGCGTCCAGGCCCACCAGATCGGCATAGGCATCGCCGGGATAATAATCCGCCACCTTTGCCCCCATGTTCGGACTGTAGACCCAGATCAGGTTGTGCAGTCCTTTGGTGTGCGTGAAGTAGTCATACATCTGCCGCCAGACGGCGACAAAATCGTTCGGTTCCTGCGCCCCCCACCAAAACCAGCCGCCATTCATCTCATGCCACGGACGCCAGAGCACCACCACGCCTGCCGCCTGCAGCTCCTGCAAACCGGCCGCGAGATCATCGAGCTGGCGCATCCAGCGTTCATGCACCGCTGTGCCCGGCACGAGCAGGCTCGCGAGCTTGAGCCCTTTCGCCTTCTGACCGCCGCCCTCCGCCATCGCCGGGTTGTTCAGATGCACGCTCAGGCTGACGAGACCGCCCGACCGCCAGTAATCGATCGCGAGTTGGTTGGGCGTGTGGGTGTCCAGCCAGTGGGCGGGGAAGTCTGCATAATCCGCTGTGATTATGGCCGGCCAGCGGCCCGTCGTGGTGAAAATTTGCTCGTCCGCCTGCAACCGGGCGCCCGGGCCGAAACCGGAAAACTGTCCCGAAATAAGCCGCAGGTCTGGACCCTCACGCAGTTGCCGGAAAAAATCGAGGATGGCCCGACCCTTCGCATTTAACTGCGGATCGGCCGGAGTGACGGCCTCGTCTGCACGGCCTGGTAGACTGGTGAGAGCAAACATCGTAAAGGCGATGACCAAGAAGCGCGGGAAGCTCATTCGTTCTGGAAGCTACTGTTCGCAGGCCCGTTCGCAAGTGCCGGTTCGAACCCCATGCGATCAGCGTGACGACCGCTTCATACAAAACGTCGCTGGACTGAAGCTGAATCGTGAGGCGAGAACGCGGCAAGCGGATGAGCGGGCGGATCGTTCTGCACGGCGCAGCACGAGCCGATTATGACAATTGAACCGGCTCCGCTTGGCTGTTCATGCCAAATGGTGGGATAACACCCCATGTTGGCAAAGAAGCCGGATCGGGTACTATTGGTGCCATCACTATGTCCGCAACTCGTCCTCTTTTTCCCCGGCTTAAATACGCCGCTATTTTTCTAATCTGTGCCATCATTGCCGGTGTATTCGGATTCAATGTCTTGACCGGCATAGGAGCGTTGCTCGCGAAGGTGGGCTTCGTCATTTCGCTCGTCCTATTAACGGCCTGTTTGCTTTATGATCCCGCCCGGCATCGGTCCGAAATTTAAGGGAAAGGGAAGAAAAGAAGGATACCGGGCGAAATAAGGACGGCACCTTGATCAAACGCAATGGCATCGAAAGATGCCTTGGGTTTCCGGGGGGAAGAAGCGTCCAAACAAAAAAATTCCCAAAATACTTCGGCCGAGCCAACCACCGGCGAGCGCAAACAAAACTTTGCCTGGCTGAAACTTCACCGCAGGTGAAGCGCGTCATGGGCGAATGAGCGAAACAGGGCGTAGAACACAGCAGATCGCCCGCAAACCCTGAATCCTCAAGCCCGTGACCCCGTCCCAAATCAGATCCGGAGCGAGCCGCGGAATCCCCTGCCGCTGTAGTAGGACTGCGCTCCGTTGTGACCCACAAAAACGCGGCCGTAGCGGCGATCACAATAAAGTGCGCCGCCGAGCTTTCTGATAGCAGCCGGTGTTTTCACCCAGCTCGACGTCTTGGTATCGAACTCTCCCAGCTTCTGGAGCTCCAGATATTGTTCTTCCGGCAGAAGCTCAATGCCCATGGCTGCGGCCATATCCACGGCATTATTTTTTGGTTTATGTTCTTTCCGCGAATCCAGTGCTTCACGGTCGTAGCAAAGACTGGTGCGGCCTTTGGGGCTTTCCGCCGAGCAATCAAAGAAAATGCACTCGCCCGTCTTTTTATCCTGACCGACAGCATCCGGTTCACCGCCGGTTCTTTCCATTTCCTGCAGTGACCACAGTTTTTCGGCCTGAGCGTCCAGCCTTGCCTTCACCTTGTCCCATTCCAGACCTTGATGGCGGTGCATGTTTTTTTCAAAACGGGCTTTCAGCACGCTAAGCAACCCGTCGCGTTGTTCTGCTGACAACTGCTTGTTGGTTCTGACGGCTTTCATGGAGGAATGTTGCGTCGTGTTCCTGGACGTTACTGCCCAGCCGGCGACCGGCGAGCGCAAACCAATCGCTACCGGACTGAAACTATATCATAAGCTCGTTCGGCAGACTCAGGGTGGTGGAGGGCGCCTCGGGCGAATTGGGCGTTGTTTCGCTCAGAATTGCAAAGTCCGACCTTATTGACTTTCTTTGGGAAGCCCGCCGGCCTTGCTGGGGCGAGCTGAGCCGCTTGTCGATTTACGACGTTGTGACCCTATTTGTTTGGATCTGCCCCGTTTCATTTGGCTTAGTTCATCATCCTGTTTTGCCTTCTTTTAGCAGGCTAAACGCCGGCCCAAATTTCTCGACGACTCCCATCAAACCATGAAACGCGCCATCCTGCTGATGCTGGTCGCTAAGATGTGTTGGTTGATGGTGAGTGCCAAGACCATTACCTGCGCCACCTGCTCCCAGGGTGATTTTGAACACGCCTATTACGTCGATTCTCAACCCGGCGACACCATTGTTTTGCCCGCCGGCTCCGCGACGTGGGGCAACGCCTCGCGGGGAAATAATGGCGTGATCTATATCATCACGAACGTCACCGTGGTCGGCCAGGGCGACTCCACCGTCATCACCCTGGATGATAGCGGGAAGACTTACAGCGAGGGCGTCATTGCGCTTTGGGGCGCGGCCACCTTCAAGCATTTCAAGATTGTCGGGAGCAATGTGAACCCGGTTACGGCCTTTAACATCTCCCCCTACAACAACCCTGCAACGGGAATAAATTTCACCGATGGTTTCCGCATCAGTGATATCACCTATGTCGGCGGAACCTCGGGCGCCTACTTCGCCTTCATCAATTCCGGCGTCAATTCCGGTTTGATCGACAATTGTCGCATCACGGGAAACAGCCAGCAGGCCGAGCTGATTTTCGCGCGCGGCCCGGCCAATGCATGGCAAATAAGCAATACCCTCGGTGCGGCGGGAAATATTTTCATCGAGGACTGCACCTACAACACCTGCGGCTACGTTTGCGACGCGAACGCCAATGCGCATTTCGTGGTGCGGTTCTGCACGATCAACGGCGTCAACAAGGTGGATGGTCACGGCGTGGCCAGCAACAGCCCCGCTCGGAGTGTGAGAAACATGGAGGTGTACCATAACAACTGGACCATGACGAGCGCGGGCAACTGGCAGGATATTGAAATTCGTGGCGGCACCTCGATGATTTTTGACAACACGTCGGTCGTGGGTTGGGCGCTCCTGACGGAATACGCCTACAATGCCGCACCGAACCCCTGGCCAAACTTTGGCTCGTACGGTCCGTCGCTCACCGCGGGAAATCCGACCACCATCGCGACCAGCTCCCCGCATGGTTACTCGACCGGATGGCCGGTCTGGGTGCAGGCTCCCCTTGGTGTGGTCTACGGATTTTATAATATCACGGTCACCAGTCCGACCACCTTCACGATTCCGGTTTCCACCTCAACAAACGAAACCGCTGATTTTTGCACCACGTACAAGACGCCGTATGATTACCCGATCAAAGACCAGGTGGGCAATGGCCGCGACGGTGCGGCCCGGGAACCGTCATATCTGATCCACAACACGCAGGGTGCCGCCGCCTGGCCCCGCTCCACCTGGAATGTTGCCGCTGGCGCAATCGCCTTTTATCGCGCCCAGACTGGAAATGGTGCGGCCACCTTCACGGAAAAAGATATCATTCAATCCAACCGGGATTTTTTTGCCGATGCCGGATTCGACACCAACACCGGTGTGGGACGCGGCACCAAGGCTGCGATGAACGCCTTCACGCCCAGTGTGGCCGGTTATGGTTGGTGGGTGACGGATGAGGGGAGTTGGAATACCAAACTGCCTCCGAATACTTCCGGTCAGCTCTACACCTGGAACGGCTCGGCCTGGGTGCTGAAATACACACCGTACGTCTACCCCCATCCGCTGCAGGGAGCCGCGATCGTGCCGCCGACGAATGCCATTATCAGCATCGAAGTTTTCTAGCCGGCAAACTGGCTGGATGAAACGTCGCGCTCAGCGCGATCCGATTATAACCATTGCAGTCTGGGCGTCGAACTTGCGGTGACGATGGTCTCTCCTCCGGCAGATTTGTTTTGGATAAATCACGCTTTGCAGGCGGCGGGAAAGCGCCAATAGTCCCGCCATGGACCACCCAGCCCAAGCCCTCGAGGAAGCGCGCCGCGCCGGCATCGACCTTGATTTGCTGGATACCAACTTGGCGTTGTCGGTCAAGGAACGTTGGGCCCAGCACGATGCCGCGTTGGAACTGGCCTTGAAACTTGAGCAGGCCGGAAAGAATCGAGATGCAAAACTTCAGTCAATTGCTGCAACGGCTCGCTGATGCCGGGCTGGAGTTTGTGATCGTTGGGGGGTACGCGGCGGTTGCCCACGGCTCCTTTCAACTGACCTGCGATGTGGATATCTGCGCCGTGCTGACGGAAGCGGACGTCGCGAAATTGCGGCAGGACATGGGCGTGATCGATGTCATCAGTTCCGTTTTGGGCGTTGGTGATTTTCAGCGGCTCAACACCAAGGCGGAGGAACTTGAGGTGGATGGCCGGCGGTTTCGGGTTATCTCACTGGACGATTTGATTACAGCCAAGGAAGCGATGGGGCGGGAGAAAGATTTGCTGACGGCCAAGGAACTGCGAGCGATCGCCGCCAAGCGCCGGGCAATGGATCGCGGCTGAATCGGTAGGCACGCGACTGATGATAACAATAGCAACTTGGCTTGGTCCGACTGGCTCAGCCCGCGACCGATGAGCGTAAACCAAACGCCGCCGGCGGATGATCGGGTGCTTTCTTCTGCTCGGAGCACACAGGTTTTGTCGCGCCTGCGAAGCGGTGAAGCATCATCGGTCCGGCGGCAAGGCATTCGCTCTTCCTGGCGGCAAATTTTTCCTTTCGTTCCCCACCAAGATCGAGCTCCCGATTTTGCTCGGAAGCAGAAGGTCGATATTTTGTAATTAACCATATGTCCTCTAGTGGCATGCGGTTTTTCTTCGAAATGAGGCACGCGAAGCGCTAAACCAAGTCGCGCCACAATGATTGATCCGCGCCCCGCCATCATCGCGTGAAAATAACCGTGCAAAATCCTCCAACCCTTTTCTCCGGCGACCTTACCCGTTCCGAGTCTATCCCGCCCGGATCGCGCGGTTGTTCGCAGATCGCCCCAGTCACTTCCCTGATTTCAAGGCCTGTGCGCATTGCGCAACCATTAACCCCTTCCCATCCCAGCCTGGCTTAGGGCTGGGTTGACGAACCCGCCGCAAACCTATGAATGCCAAAAAAACTGCTGCTGATCTCCCCGAAAATCCGCTGGGTTTTATGGCCCGGCCGACCCCGCAACTGCAGGCCGCTCTGCGCCAGCAACAGGCCATGCTGCCGCCCGTCGAGTTTGCTGAAATGATGGTGGCCGTTCGGAGCGTCTTCGAAAAATTCACGGCCAAGCTGCTGGAATTTGCGCCCGGAGTGGAACGAGGCGCCGCCCTGCACCGGATGATGGATCATGAACTGAAGGCCGCGGCACCCTTCCCGATCAGTTGCCGCAAAGGCTGTTCCGGGTGTTGCCATTATGAAGTCGAGATAACCCGGAATGAAGCGGCGATTTTGAGCGAGGCGGTGGCTGGCGGCCTGCCGATCGATCATGATCGACTCAACCTCCAGGCGGCACGCGAGCGGCAGAGCCCGGAGTGGCGGCGCTATGGGAGCGAGGACAACCGCTGCGTCTTTCTCGGCGCAGACGGCGCTTGCCAGGTCTACCATGACCGCCCGTCCATCTGCCGAAAGCATCTGGTCACCACCCCGGTGGCCGCTTGCTCCACCGCAGGCCTGACGGTCGCTCCCGTGCAAGTGTTGTTCGCCGAGATCCTGTTGAGCGCGGAACTCAGCATCGAGGGCACCGAGTTTGGATCGCTGCCGAAGATGCTCTTGCGTTCGTTGTCGGAAATGCCGGAGCGTCGAGCGCCCGAGACCAATGTGCCGTTGAAGATTCGTTTGCAGGTCGCGCGCCGCCAGGCGGATTTGTCGCAATCTGATCCGCAGCCCGATTTCGCTGAATTTCAGATCAAGGCAATGCTTCTCTAAGATCGGCGTGGGATTCAAAAGATGCCCGGCCTCGGGCGGCACCAAGTTTTCGAAAGGTGCCACTTGTCGCAACCGTCGTCCGGCGGGCGCAAACAAATCGCTGCCGGACCGAAACTGCATCGTCGGTGGAGAACGCCGCGGGCTAATGATCGTGTGGTTCGTTCGGCAGAGCCTGGCGCGGCTCGATTGTGATAATTGAATCGCGCCCACTGCGGCTCACTCGTTCAGCAGCGATCAACGCCTCCAGCCTTTGTCCAAGCAGCCTTGAGGACGGCACAGTCCCCTTGTTTGGCCGCGCCGCTTTGCTTCGTAAGGAAGAATCAACGAATCGCATTTTTAAAAGCGTTCAACAGCTTTGCGGCCTTGGAAGGGGTGAGCGTAAGCACATCAAAGTTTGGATCTAGAAACTCACTGTAACCCTCCAGATTGCGGGCCCCATCGGCGTTTAGGTCATGAAACCCCATGGTCCATTCAGGGAAATCCCGTTCAGCGATATTCCTCTGATAAAGCTTTATCACCCCGCTGTGTCGTTCATCTTGCCGGATGACCTCGAATAGCGCGATGACCTGCTCCGGTTTGCCTTCGAGGATCTGCAGCACGTTACCCCCCTTGTAGAGGAGCATGCCGGTTATTCCGCGTTGGTGATTTCTCTCGCGACTGCCGACCAAAATCTTGGCGATATCGTCGGCCGTAAGAAGACCACGGGTAGAACTGATATAGGCGAGTTGAATCATGGCTCGAGCGATTGGGGGAAAATAGCCGGACCCGGCGGTCGCGCAAGGCTGGACGACGGGCGAGTACAAACCAAACGCTGCCGGACTGAAACTGAATCGTGAGCCGTTCGATAAACTCAGGCAGATGGAGAACACCGCAGGCGAATGAGCGGGTGGTTCATTCTGCTGGTTGAAGCGTCACTCAAGATTCAACCTGTGGGCCTTTCCCTTGCTCACAGAAATTGCGGGGCGGGCCATTACAGCTCGTCGCGGATTCGGGCGACCAGTTCGAAGGAGCGCAGGCGCGCGCCCATGTCATGGATTGCGGCCGTCACCATGAGCTCGTTCACCTGCGTGCGCTGGAGAAACGCCGCCAGGCCGCGTTTCACGGTGGAGGGTGAGCCGATGACCGCTTCGCGGAAGGCGTGTTCAACTCCCGCTTTTTCCACCGGCGACCAGAGACCGTCCATGCTGTCGACCGGCGGAGGCAGCGGTCCGGGATGC
>CAZIQP010000130.1:0-10660 GCA_964541315.1 uncultured Opitutaceae bacterium | reverse complement strand
CTGGCGACCTGCGGCTGGCAATAGGTGCAGCCTGGGAAGTTGCCGACCTGCTTGGGCTTCGCGTGACCGAAAATGCCGTTGACCGCATTGATCGCGCGGAACATCGCGACGTGCGCCAACCAGGGCGGCCCTTGGATATCGCCGCAGGCATAAATGCCGGACGTGCTGGTCTGGTAATTGGCGTCCACCTTCACGAAGCCACGGTCGAGATCGATCTTCACCTTGGGCGAAACGAGGCCTTCCAGATTCGACGTGATGCCGATGGCGACAAGAATGGTGTCCACCTCGATCTCGGTCTTCTGGCCGTCTTTCACGAGATCGAGCTTCACGCTGCTCTCGCCGACGTGGATGTTTTCGCTCTTTGTACCGGTGTGGCAAGAAATACCCTGCTTTTCAAAACTGCGGTTGAGCGTCTTCGCGACTTCTTCGTCCTCGACCGGCAAAATTTGCGGCAGCATCTCGACGAGCGTCACCTTCGAGCCGAAGGCATTGAAGAAATAGGCAAACTCCACGCCGATGGCGCCGGCACCGATGATCGCGATGGACTTCGGCGGCGTCTTGGCCGCGAGTGCTTCCCGGGACGTCATCACCCGCACGCCGTCGGCAGCCAGGCCGGGCAGTTGCTTCGGTTTCTGGCCGGTGCAGAGCAAAATGTTCTTCGTCTTGAAGAACTTTCCTTTGTGTTCGCCGGAGGTGATCTCGACCATGCCGGGAATCGTCACCTGGCCCTTGCCGACGATGTAATCGACCTTGTTCTTCTTGAAGAGAAACTCCACGCCCTTGGCCATCTGGGCCGCGACGCCCCGGGAACGCTCCACGACCTTGGCGAAATCAAAACTGAGACCGGTCACGCTCAGGCCGTAGCTCTCGGCCTTCTGCATGGTGCGGTAGAGTTCGGCACTCTTGAGCAAAGCCTTGGTCGGAATGCAGCCCCAGTTGAGGCAGGTGCCGCCGGCGCGCTCCATTTCGATGCAGGCCACTTTCTTGCCCAATTGGCCCGCGCGGATCGCCGCCACGTACCCTGCAGGACCGCCACCGATGACCACCAAGTCGTAAATAGAGTCAGACATAGTTTGATTGTGTGAACGGTGAAAATCGCCCCGCCCGTCGGCCTCGTCAAACGGAAACTCTGTCATGCCAGACTGAGGAAATTTTATCTTCGAACCGCGAATGAACGCGAATACCAGAAAAGGCAGAGACAACATCCGTTTGAATACTCATTTGCCGGTTGCCTTCCATTCGCGTTCATTCGCGGTTAAATCGAATCGTCTGGATAAGTTAGCGGTCTACTTTACCGCATCCAGATTCAGCGTCACCCACACCGGCCGGTGGTCGCTCGCATCGGGCACGCCCGGACCGTCACCGATCTGGCCATGCCCGCCACGGACAAATGGCTTCAACAGCGGCGAAACCAAGAAATAATCGATCCGGCTGTAACTGTCTTCCCTGAAATAGGCATGCGTCCACGTTTCGCCGCGCGAGTCGACGGCGCGCACAATCTCGCCCAGCACGGTCTGTCCGCGTTTCTGGAGCGTTTTCACCGGCTTGCTGTTGCGGGTGTCGTTCCAGTCGCCGCAGATCATGAAACGCGCTTTCGCCGGATCGGGAAACCGCTTCAACACGAGATCGCGCACGGCCTCGGCCTCCTCCTGGCGCTGTTTGACTCCTTCAGGATCATCCTCCCGCTCGGTGCGCTTACTTTTCAAGTGCACCACGAACAAAGTCAGATCACCCTCGTCGGTGGCGAAGGTCACCTCCAGCACACCGCGCTTCACCCTGTCTTTTTTGCCGAAGAGCAAAACCGGCACCGCCGCATGCGGGAGGGTCTGCTTGAACGGCACCTTCGACAGCACGGCGACGTGACGATCGGGATCAGCGGCTTCAAGCAGCACCGCGTAGGGATAATCCGCGCCCTCTTTTTTCAAGTCTCGTTGCAGCTCGTCGAGAAAAGGCTGTGTTCCCATCTCCTGGACCGTGAGAATATCGGGAGCGATGCGTTCGATAACCTGGCGCAGGGCGGTCTTCTCGGCCTCGGGCTTCGGATAGGCATCCCGGTAAACGCCGTCCACCAACCGGTCGGCAACAAGATAATTTTCGACGTTGTATGTGGCGATTGTGATTGCGGCAGACGCCACCAAATTCGCTCCAAACATAGCCATACCCAAGGCCACAAAAAGCGCGCAAATTCGCCGGGCAACACAGCTCCCAAGGCGCCTATCGGCCCACGGAACATCCGCAGGAACAGGACGAACCAGTCTGGCTGTCCCAACACGAATTAACCACAGATGAACACAGATTGACACGGATTGATCGAATCAGCGTTGTTGGCAGAATCTCCTGCCACCGTTTGCCGGAAACAAACTGGATTCTAAAACCAGAGGAAACTCCAATCCGAATCTGTGTCCATCCGGGTTCATCCGTGGTTTCGAAGTCTTGCGGCGATCCTGCCCGCTCATCGTTGTAACGACCGTTCGCGTTCGGTGATGGTGGGATGCGAATAATAAACGGCACTGTAGAGCGGGTGTGGCGTAAGGTTGCTCAGATTTTTTTGCGCGAGTTTGCGGAGCGCTCCGATCATCGGCGCGGCCGAACCCAAGGCGTTTTTCGCAAAGGCGTCGGCTTCGTATTCGTGCTTACGCGAAATCCAATTTCCAATCGGCGAAAACCAGAACGTCACCAGTCCGCCGAAAAATCCGAAGAGCAGAAACGCCGGGGCCAATGCTCCGGCCGGCAGGCCAAACGAAGCATTGAACCACGGAGCCTGCGCCAACCACGCCACGACGCCGAAACCGCCGAACAGCATCAGCGCGGCGGTGACGAGCCGTTTCGGAATGTGCCCGCGTTTGTAGTGGCCGATCTCGTGGGCGAGCACGGCTTCGAGTTCTTCCTGCCCGAGCTGGGCGATCAGGGTGTCGTAGAGCACGATGCGGCGGAAGCGGCCGAAGCCGGTGAAATAGGCGTTGGAATGCCCGGAGCGCTTGCTGCCATCGATGACCTCGATCGTCTTGGCGCGAAAATCCGTGCGCTCCGACAAGGCCAGCAAGCGGGTCTTCTGTTCACCCTCCGGCAAAGGCGAAAGCTTGTTGAACAGGGGCAAAATCAACTTCGGGTAGAGCACCATCATCAGCAGTTGGAAGCAGAACAGCAGCACAAAGCCCCATACCCACCACCACGGACCGACCCATCCCACCAACGCCAGCAGTCCCCAGGCGAGCGGAAACCCGATGGCGAGGCCGAGCAGCACAGACTTGATCTGATCCATCACCCAGAGACCGGGCGTACTTTTGTTGAAACCATATTTTTCCTCCAACCGAAAGTGCGACCACCAGTCCAGCGGCCAGCCGGGGATGCTGAGCAACACGCCCGTACCGACCAAAAACAGCGCGCCGCTCCACGCCGCGCCGGGTGCCAAAGCATTGAAATGCGTCCACAACCACGGCAGCAACCCGCTGAAAAGCACGATCAGCAGAATCGCAGCATCGTAAACCAGTTCAAAGGAACTGAAGCGGCTCTTCGCCAGCGTGTAGTCGGCGGATTTGGCGAAGGTGGCCTCGTCCATCACCCCGGTCAGCGCTCCGGGCAGCACACCGGCGTGCAAGCGGGTTTCCGAGCGATTCAGGGCCTCGAGCGCGAGCTGGGCGGCAAGACGCAGGAACAGGAGAAAAACAACCGTGAGCGGGAGCCAATGCATGCCCGTACTCCACACGGATTTACCTCCACGCCAACCCCAAATGCGCATTGTGCGCCCAGACCAGAAAGATTGTTTGAAATCAATCTCCCCCGTCACACAGTTGCGACGTGGACCCAGACAAGACCGCCAAACTCAGTTTTGAAGCCGCGCTCACCAAGCTTGAAACCATCGTTGATTCAATGGAACAGGGCGACGTGCCGCTGGCCGACCTGCTGGGCAAATACGAGGATGGCACGAAGTTGCTGAAGATCTGCGAAGCGCGCCTCAAGGAGGCCGAACTCAAGATCGAAAAACTCCGGAAACAGAAGGACGGCACCGTCACGTTCGAGAACTTCGAGCCCACCCGCAGCGAATAAGCTGCGCAACACCTGCACTTTTTGATGACTTCTTCCCGCATTCTCGACCGCATTCACGGCCCGGCCGATGTCAAAGCACTGGCCGAAACCGATCTGCCCAAACTGGCCCAGGAAATTCGCGAGGAATTGATCTCGGTCACCGCCAAAAATGGCGGCCATATCGGCCCGAATCTCGGCGTGGTCGAGCTGACCATCGCGCTGCACCGCTTCTTCGACACGCCGACCGACCAGTTCGTCTTCGACGTCGCCCACCAGGGCTACGTGCACAAGCTGCTCACCGGCCGTGGTGGCGATTTTTTTTCCAAGCTTCGCAAGAGCGGCGGCGCCTCGGGGTTTCTCTACCGCAAGGAAAGTCCGCACGATGCGTTCGGAGCCGGACATGCCGGCACGGCCCTCTCCGCGGCGCTCGGCATGGCCACGGCCCGCGACCTGCGCGGCTCCGGCGAACATGTCGTCGCCATCTGCGGCGACGCCGCCTTCACCTGCGGCGTCACCCTCGAAGCGCTCAACAACGTCGTCAGCTCCACCAAGCGGCTCATCGTCATCCTCAACGACAACGAGTGGTCCATCGCCAAGAATGTCGGCGCGATTTCGCACTACCTGAACCGCATCAGCACCAATCCGACTTACAACAAACTGCACCACGACGTCGAAGCGTTCTTCAAGAGCTTCCCCGCCGGCGAAGGCATGAACCGCGTGTACCATAAATGGAAACGCGAGACGAAGGACTTCTTCGTCGAGTCGTCCTTGTTTGAAAAATTCGGCCTGCGCTATCTGGGACCGGTCGACGGCCACGATTTCCACGCCCTCGCGAAGAACCTGGAATTTGCCAAGCACTGCGATGTCCCCGTCTTGATCCACGTCCTGACCAAGAAGGGCAAAGGCCTCGAAGCCGCCGTCGCCTATCCCGAAAAATTCCACGGCTCCGGACCTTTTGATCCCGTCACCGGTGAGCACAACAAGAGCATACCCGGTGCGCCGGTACATTACCAGGAAGCGTTCGGCGCGGCGCTCGTTCGCTTCGCCAAACAAAATCCCAAGGTGCTCGGCATCACCGGGGCCATGCCCAGCGGCACCAGTCTCTCGATGCTCGCCAAGGAAGTGCCGGGACAATTCTTCGACGTCGGCATTGCCGAGGAGCACGCGGTGTTGTTTGCCGCCGGCCTCGCGACCAAGGGTTTCCGCCCCGTGTGCGCCATCTACTCGACCTTTCTCCAACGCGCCTACGACATGGTGATCCACGATGTCTGCCTGCAGAATCTCCCGGTGACCTTCTGCATGGATCGCGCCGGCCTCTCGCCCAACGACGGCCCGACCCATCATGGGCTCTTCGATCTCGCCTATCTGCGTTGTGTGCCCAACGCCGTCGTCATGCAGCCGGCCAACGAGGACGAGCTCACCGACATGTTGCACACCTCGCTGCAACACCCCGGCCCCGCCTTCATCCGCTATCCGCGTGGTGCCGGCACTGGCGTGAAGATCAAGGCCCAGCCCATTTTAATTCCCATCGGCCAGGCCGAGGTGATCCGCGAAGGCTCGAACATTATCATCTGGGCGCTCGGACCGATGGTGCAGGAAGCGATCAAAGTCGCCGATCGTCTGACCGCCGAGGAAGGACTGTCCGTCGGTGTCGTAAATGCCCGTTTTATCAAGCCGCTTGATCGCAACCTGCTGCTGAGCCAGGCCGCCGTGGTGCCGTTGCTCGTGACCATGGAAGACCATGTCGTCGCCGGCGGTTTCGGCAGCGCCGTCCTCGAAGCGTTGCAGGAGGCGGATTGCCTGACACCCGTCGAACGCATCGGCTGGCCCGATAAATTCATCGAGCACGGCAACAGCGTGGAAAGCCTGCGCGCCGCCTACGATCTTTCGACCGACGATATCGTCCGCCGGATCAAAGACCGCGCCAAGCGCCTCGGTAAAGCGACCGTCGAGGCGGAGGCATAAGAGAACAATCTGGCTGTAGGAGGGGCTTTACGCCCCGATGGTGTTATAAATCGGGGCATAAAGCCCCTCCTGCAGTTCAAACATTTTCATCCACGGAGGCATAAAAAAGCCGCGCAGGGTCAGTGCGCGGCTTATTTGCCTGGTGTCCAGGGAAGCTGAACAGCTCCCGCCGAAAATATCGGACATGCCCCGTGGGAGGCATCGTTTTTATTCGGCGGAGGCAGCCGGCTGCTGGCTGTGGTTTCCAACACTATCACTTTGGGCCATCGCCGCGTCGCTAAAAGCATAGCCAAAGGCCAAGCCAAGAGCAACCAGCGCGCACAGTCGCAGGGTTCGCATGTTTAGGGGTAGGTTATTTGTTTAGGGTGACTGACGGGAAAGGGTAAAGTCTTGTCCTATTTTTCCCGCCTGCACTCAGAAGCTTCGTCACGACAGCCTTCGCCTCGTGGCGGTGGCCTGCCGAGCCGTAGCCCGTGAGGGCGAAGGCTAGGTGCGGGCGGAGGGAGTCGAAATCTTTATAATGGGTTTGTCCAACTTAAAGTGATGTGCCTATTTAGACGATTCTCCTCTGAAAACGTTCAAACTTACTTTGTCGCATGGTTGCACGGTTTGGCAGAAATTGGCACCAATTCTGGCAGGAATCGGGCAGGAATTTTGGCAGGCGCGACCAATTATCGATCTGCTCTCGGTTACATGCGCCTCGCGCGTACTGCGCGGAAGATCAGTACGCTTGTGATGAGCCAGTGAAGATTTCGAGACGCCTCACATTGCCCAAAGAATCGCCGAGGACGGGTAATCATTCGCTCATGAGCAGTGGAATGGCCTGCAGCAGCCAAAAGACCGAAGAGGCCCTGTGTCGTGGACAGCAATGGCCGTAGCGGCAGAGCGTAGCATAAATGGCAATCACTCAAAAAGCAATCGATTGGATTGGTCACTCTTGCTATTTGTGGATATAGGCAACTTGCGGTTATTTCGATGACGGAGGTAACATGCATTTTCGCTGCGTCGGCCTCGATTAGAATGCGAAATTTCTCATCACAATACCGTATGCTACTCGACCGTAATGATTATGGTCGCATTGGAGGGGGCGACAATGATCGTAAGCATTGCTGCTTCACTAATGACCGAGCCAGAGGAATTGGTGGCCACGAGAGTGTAGGAACCTGCATCAGAGGTGGCAGCGCTGGCGATCGTGTAAGAGCTGTTGATGGCGCCGGGAATGCTCAAACCATTCTTCTGCCATTGAAAGAAAGGGACAGGCGTTCCGCTTACGGTGGCTGTGAACGTGACGGATCGCCCGGCAGCCACCGTCTGGCTAACAGGTTGGATCGTTATGCTTGGCCCCACGGGAGTATTGAGAGGTGCCGCGACAATTAGGAGTGGGGTGGTAGTATTGTAGACACTTAGCCCTAGTGCATTAGTATTGTTTAGGCCCATACCCCAAAGACTGCCATCGGTTTTGATGAAGGTACTAAAGCCTCCGCCTGCGGATGCCGAAAGAACATTGTTTGATATAAACTGTGGTGTATTCATGCTTGTAACCCTTGTCCCCACTCCAAGTTCACCGTATGTATTATCCCCCATTGACCAAAGTGAGCCATCCGCTTTGACGAACAGTGTGTGCCCATCTCCAGCCGCAACAAACATTACGTTGTTCGAGATCAGGACTGGGCTGCTTCGCTGGGTGTATGACCCGTCGCCTAGCTCACCCCATCCGTTGAGCCCCATGCCCCAAAGAGTGCCATCCGTCTTGATGAAGTAACTATCGAATGTTCCGGCAAAAACCTTTTCGACGTTCTTAGCAATTTGCACGGAGGTCGACCGGCTGATGGTCGTGCCGTCACCGAGCTGGCCATTAGAATTGTTCCCGACAGCCCAAAGTGATCTATCGCTTTTGATAAACAAGGTGTGTTCCCGTCCGGTCGCTACCGACACGACACCGGAAGCCACTTGCTCCCAAGTGAATTTATCCGTCATGGTGCCATCTCCCAACTGGCCATGATTATTTTCCCCTGTCGCCCAAAGCGTCAGATCAAGCTTGATATGCATGCTGAAATTACCCCCACCGGAAGCGAGTAAGACGTTACTTGCTACTTGAGTTGGCGTCGATTGATGCTGCTGACTACTTCCGTCGCCAAATTGTCCATACAAACTAAAGCCAGTGGCCCAAAGCGTGTTATCCGGTTTGATGAAAAGAGTGTGCGACCTTCCGGCTGCGATGCTCGCTACGTTTGAGGTGATCTGCACAGGAACGGTGGTGGAGACACCTCCGTTCGCAACACCCAACTCACCGAAGGAATTCGTACCCATTCCCCATAACGCGCCACCAGTGGTAATAAACAGCGTATGATTTAAGCCCGACCGCGCAACCACTGCACCAGGTGCACTGAGCACAGTCAATGTGGCCACAGACGATAAGATCGATTCGGTTGATGTGCTTACGACAACGCTGTAATCACCTGCATCAGATAGCTGAATATTTGTGAAGATTAGGGCGGGTCCGTTAATATTATTAGGTATGTCGATCCCGTTTTTGCGCCATTGATAATAAGTTATACCCTCACTTGATTCCGCAGAGACGGCCAGGGCGATGCTGCTGCCAAGGTAAGTCGTATAACTCTGCGGCTGCACTGTGATGGCGAGCGGAATTGTCCGGAAGAAACTAAGATTGCCCTCGACGGCGCCGGTATCGCCACCAAAGCCGTCTACCGCAATGTAGTAAATCACGCCGCTAGTCGCATTGAAATGGCAGGAGCTAGTTAGAGTGGTTCCACTTTGCGTATCATCATTGGAAGAGATGCTGGTCAAGGAAGAGACCGAATTTCCGGTATAGACTGCAAGCGTCGTATCAAAATTGCTCCCGGCCGTGTCCACAGTCATAACGCCATTGCTAGTCGCCGTCCACTTCCACCAAATCGAGTGCCCGCCGGCATCGCCTGCATGGTTAGGCTCTCCCGTCTCCTTGGTCGCCCTATAATTATTCCCGACCAGTTGCGCCGAATTATTGTTCAGGAAGATTGCAGTGGCGTTGGCAAAATTGTCATTTCCGGATACAACTCCGGGGGCACCATAGAGAATTTGCGCACCATTGATGTCATCCGGCTGAAGTGAATCGATATTGCTGATCACGCTATTCATGATGGCGGAAACCGATTGACCAGCTTCGTCTGGGTGACCGAGACCTAGCACGTGGCCCAATTCGTGCAGGGCCACGCGCTGGATGTCGTATGGACCGCTGGTCGACGTGACTCGTGTGACACCGCGGTAAGAGTCCCAGGTAAAGGCTGTGTTGAAAATAATATCAGCCTCTGTCCGTTGATCCCCAGAGGACCAACCAGTGGTTATCGCCAGAGTGTTGCTATCCCAGCTATAACTGTAGGGAGAACTGGAAAAGAAAATCTCGTTTATATGATCGTGATCAGTGCCCCCGCTACCGGCGGACTGGATTTGCGCAGTGAATTGCGTGTTGCCTAAATACTGGTTCCATCCGCGCGTCGCATCCAGCATGGCCGCCTGGATTGTGGTGGCTTGAGTCGAGCCATCGGAGAGAGTGGTGCCGGTGTCCGCCATTATAGTAATCGGAATCGTCCCCGCCGGCCACTTGATTGGCTGCCCAGTGCTCGAATTGGTGATGAACGTATAACCCCAGGCCTCAGAGGCCATGGCCAAGGTGACCACAAGATATAGCAAGCGTTTCACGGACTTATGGCTGGGGTTGGATGGACGCGTTGTGTTTGGCTACCGCGGCTTTGATTCGGATGACGAAATCGGCGGGATTAAGCGCAGACTTAGCTGGAACAGGAGAAGGAGTGGGGGAACTTTTTTCCGCCAGCATCATGGGCCGGGCGACGTCTTGCTCATCGGCGAGAAGGCTGCCATCGCCTCGGGTCATAAATTGCCGGCCGGTGCTGGCATCGCTTTTGATCGGATAGCGGCCGTGCAACAGAGCGACTAACGGACAGAACTGCACGCCATTGCCATGGACAAAAAGAATGTCCTCGTCCCCTACTTGGAATTTCGGAGTGCCATCAACTGTCATCTCCTCCGTACCCACCTTGCCGCCTAGCATCTTCAGGACCAAGGGTTGTGGCGGTGTGCCGCTGATGACTTCGCGCACATCGAGTTCCACCGAGGTGGTGATGTGCCGGTGCGGGCCGTCCGTATGCATCTGCGCATTCACTGACTTGACCACCACCCGAACGATATAATCCGACTTGGCGACCAGTTCCTCAAATTGAGGTGGCACGACCGTGGTGGCGTGGACCGGCAAAGCGGCCAAAAACAAAATCAGACAAGCTGGCAATAACCGTGATCGGAGCCAAGTTCTGCATGGAGTATGTCGAAAAGATAGGATGTTCATCAATGAAGCAGGATAAGAGAGGAAGTGGCGCGAAGGCCGCAAGCAACAGAGCTGGAAATACAAAACACAGATATGGGGCGGCAACTACTAGTAACCGCAGTTTTGCATCGGAGTCTTTGCATTAACAGGGGGAAGCTAAACATCTGCGACCCGACATGAACAAGCTGCTGCCGTAAGGCACGAAGCTAGTGGGGTCTAAAACGAACTTATGTTACCAAAATGAAATTCGTTTTAACTTCAGTTGTTCTTTAACTTGGTGCGGGCGGAGGGAGTCGAACCCTCCTCTCATGCTTGGGAAGCACATATAAT